>JAIMKP010000032.1 GCA_020692355.1 Desulfosporosinus sp. | reverse complement strand
TAAATAGCCCGATGAGGAGAAGAAAACTTCCAGCAACCGCTGTTCCAATCAGACCAGCAACAGCTTTTAATTGTGGTATGTTTTGTTGAGCCCAATGCATTGAAAACGCTGTAATGATTGCCATAATGCAGACAACCGAAGAATGACCAAGCGAGAAGAAAAATCCGACCCCCATTGGTTCCTGTTTTTGCTGCACCATTTTACGAACTGTGTTATCGATAGCAGCAATGTGATCGGCATCGAATGCGTGACGTAATCCTAGTGTGTAAGCCAGAAAACCAAGCCCTAGTAATTGTGGATATTGCTTCAAATTCAGGAACAACAAAGTTATGCCCAAAAGGTGTATCCCTGCTACTCCCACTCCATAACGAAACCACTTAGGACGATTTTTTATTCTTACAGGTATATCTTTCAAAATTTCTCCTCCTTGTACTACCCTACTCGAAAGGCACGTTTGCTGCATTTAATGATCATAACACCAAACCATATACCCAATGATTGAGGAAATAAAAAAACCCTTCGATAAACGGAAGGGTAAATGAAAGTTCTAACCAGTATCAGGTAAAAGTACCAAAAACACAGGCATTCACCTCCCTAACATCCCGTAGGTAGTCGCCGCAGCGTTTGGTATGAGCAGGTCTCCTGGCTCAGGATCATCATCAACTCACGTCTTCCCGGATATAGTCCAGTGACATTAAACGAGTTGACTCCCTTTTACAGTGGCGGGCACCGCGTCAGCTTCAACTGACTTTCCTTTTCAATTCTTTCCCTCGGAAAAGAATCACTCATCCCCAGATATTTAATTGTATCTTATAATATCATGAATCAATTAAGTTTGTACAGTACCAAAGCAACAACTTAAGATAGCTAAGGACTCCTTCTCTTATAAAGAAAAAGCCGCTCTTTTTACAAAATAGCAAAACAATTAGTTGCCATCAGGCATTCTCAAGCCGTAAGACCTTCCATAGTAAATAAGAGAAAAACCATGCCAAAACAAACAGCCCTACAAGCAAATAACCGATTCCGCTAAAGTCAAGGTTCTGTATCCATTCCCAGATCCCACCCTTTAGACCAAGTTTGGGCGTAAGTATTTGAGCCAATTCAATCAGACCGATGAACAATGCTGCCACTATCGACAAACCCGTGACGGACAGGTTGTAGTAGATTTTGCGTAAAGGTGTGGAGAAAGCCCAATTGTACGCTGTGGTCATAAAAACTCCATCGGCTGTATCCATTAAACTCATACCCGCTGTAAATAAAATGGGCAAACACAAAATCAACATAAAAGGCATTGACTGTGTTACGGCATTTGCAGAGATTGCTAATAGAGCCACCTCCGAAGCGGTATCAAAGCCTAGACCAAACAGAAAACCAAGCGGGTAAACATGCCAACTTTTATTAATAATGCGATAAAGCGGACCGAAAAAACGAAATAGAAAACCTCCATTGACTAGGAATTTATCTAAATTTTCCGGGTTATATTCACCTCGTCTTAACTTTGAGAACACTTGATAAACCTCAAGCCAAATATAAAAGTTAAACAATCCTATAAGAACAAGAAAACCTCCCGATATGCTTGTTCCGATTACGCTCCCAATTTCTTTTAACTGCGGTACATTCTTTTCAACCCATCCCATTGATAAAGCAGTTAATAACGCCATAATGAAAACAACTGTCGAGTGTCCGAGTGAGAAGAAAAATCCTACCCCTAAAGGATTTTCTTTCTGTTGTACCATTTTACGCACTGTATTATCAATAGCCGCGATATGGTCAGCGTCAAAAGCGTGACGTAGTCCAAAGGTATATGCCAGAAAACTAAAACCTAAAAGTTGTGGATATTGCCTAGCATTAAGGAACAATATTAACAGTCCTATAATGTGTATTCCTGTAACCGCTACTCCGTAGCGGAGCCACTTTGGGCGACTTGTAACGGTTTTTCTTCCGATTATGCGACTCACAAGTTACCTCACCTTTCTATAATGATTTTTTGGCTACTTTTCTTGCTGTTCCTCATTTTTGATATACGCATTGGCTTCACACATAATTTTCACTTTCTCAGCAAAAAAGACCACAAAAAATCGCCTAGGCTTCAGCCCAGTCGACCTCCATGGTCTTGTTTTTCTAATCTTCAATTTTCATAGCAACTTTATCCAATCGTAAGACTCCCACTTCTACAAGTGGGAGTGGGTCCCCCGTACTCTGCTTCGGTGGGGGTAGACTCCCCCACCGAAGTCTCGATGTTCAGCTTGAGCTGAACGAGTTCACTTAAGTCGGAAACCTTCAGGCTCCCTCTATTACTAAGAGTTTATTCGACACATCAGTACCAAATACCTTCTTAATAAAAAAATATTTGCAACTATTCAGGTACCCCTCATACCAGTTAAAACCCCTCTACACCCGATGAGGTGCCGAGGGGTTTTCTCATTAAATCTATGGATTTTCAAGACGCGCCAAGCGTTTTAATAGCTTTGATGAACGGTTTTACGCTGCTGATTTCTGGCTAAGACAGACAGAGCATAGTTCATCACAAAATAGGTAAGCGCAATCATACCAAAGATCGTGAACACCTGCGGTGTGGAACCAAATTGCCCCATGATAATCAAGCCTTTTCCGGTCAACTCCTCAACCCCCACCGCCCAAACAAAGGAGGTGTCTTTGATAACCGTAATAAACTGGGACACCAGCGGTGGAATCATCTTGCGCAGTGCCTGAGGAAGAACAATATGCGTAAGGATTTGAATATAGTTAAGCCCTTGGGATTTCGCAGCTTCCCACTGACCCTTGTCAATGGAGTTTAACCCGCCACGGACGATCTCGGCAATAATCGCCGAAGTAAAAATCGTCATCGCCAAAATCCCGGAATTCACGGGTTTCATGGTCGTCATAAAGCGGGCGACCAAAATAAAAAGGAGCATAGGAATGTTGCGAACGGTCTCCACATAGAAAGCGGCCAGCCACGAAAGAGCGGGTTGCTTGGAATAACGGGCAATTCCCAACACCGTACCCATGCCGAAACTAAAAATAATCGTCATGACCGCAATGTAGAGCGTCGTTAACAACCCCTGCCCCAAGAAGCGAAAGACGTACGGCTGAAAAATCTCCTGCATCAGACTGACACCTCCGACTTACGCTCCAAGTGACGGGCCAACTGCGCCAAAGGAAAACATAGAGCTAAATACAGAAGCCCCACCGTCACATAGGCTGGCCCATAGTAAATGTTGTCGGCCGACCAAGAATCGGCATGGTACATCAAATCCCCGCCCGCAATCATGGCTAAAACCGATGTATTCTTGATCAGGCTGACGGCTTGGTTTGTTAGCGGTGGCAAGACGACCCGGCCTGCCTGGGGCAGAATCACATAACGCATAGCCGCCCAAAAGGAAAATCCCTGGGAAAGCGCTGCTTCCATCTGCCCGCGGTGGATAGACTGGATACCGGCTCTGACAACTTCTGCGATATATGCCCCGTGGTAGATTCCCACACCTAAGATGCCAACACTTAACACCGGCAACATGATACCCAGATGTGGAAACCCATTATACAAGAAGAAAACCTGGATGACCAACGGGGTGTTCTGAATAAATTCGACATAGACACGATTGAGACCCCTGAAACTTTTTTGATGCGTTGTCCCCAACACTCCGAAAAACACCCCTAGCGCGAGCGCCAACAAGAGTCCAAGGACTGCCACCAGAAGGGTATTGCCAAAACCCTCAGCAAAGATGCGCCAATCGTGAAAGAGAGCCTGCCACTTAAACCAAGCAAAAGGTCCGTTCACTATTTAAGACCCCACTTCTGAATGAGTTTATCGATCTCACCGGATTTCTTAAGTTCATTGACCGTATCGTTAACGAGCTTAGCCAATCCTTCATTGCTTTTCTTCGTCGCGATTCCATAATCCTGAGGACTAAACTTGTCGGGTAAGACAACCGTGGAATCATCTAAATAGCCATAGAGAATGGAGCGATCAACAGAAAATGCATCGACCCGGCCCGAATCCAAAGCCGCTTTGATTTCAGGATAAGTTGCAAATTCCTGAAACGTCACTTTAGCTCCAACTTTACTGGCTTCTTCTTCGACTGCCTTCTTGCTGGTTGAACTTTGGGCAACCCCAACTTTTTTGCCGTTTAAGTCCTTCAGGCTCTTATATCCGGCTGCCTTCTTAACCAACAGACCCACACCGTCTGTGTAATAAGGATCTGAGAAATTATAACTCTTTTTACGCTCTTCCGTAATCGTAAACGTGGAAACATCCATATCCACATCGCCGCTGTCCAAAAGCGGACCCCGTGTTTTGGCAGTGACTGCAGTCAATTCGATTTTAGTGGGATCTCCCACAATCTTTTTAGCCATCGCTTTAGCCAGATCAATCTCAAAGCCGTCAATCTTACTGGTCTTCGGATCTTTGTAACCAAACTTAGGTACATCCACCTTGACGCCGACTTTAAGTACACCGCGATCCTTGATGGCTTTGACATCAGCCGATACGCCAGAAGTCGCACTGTTCCCGCCCGAAGGCGCCGGAGCTGGAGCTGTCGAGCCGCAACCTGCCAGTAAGCTTCCCGCTAAGAGAACACTGGCCATAATCATTCCCAATTTCTTCATGACATTTCCCCCTTGTCTTTAATTCTTTTTATCTATTGCGCAACCCGCTTGACGCTTAGGCTAGCGCAAAATTCGGCTCAAGAAAAGCTTGGTTCGTTCATGCGTAGGATTTGAAAAGAAATGCTCCGGTGTACCCTGTTCCAGAATCTCCCCTTCATCCATAAAGACTACCCGATCCGCAACCTGGCGGGCAAACCCCATCTCATGAGTCACGACTACCATCGTAATCCCTTCATGAGCGAGATCCACCATCACATCGAGAACCTCTTGAATCATTTCCGGATCCAGAGCCGAGGTTGGCTCATCGAACAGCATGATTTTCGGGCGCATGGCGAGCGCCCGTGCAATCGCAACCCGCTGCTGCTGACCCCCCGAAAGCTGAGAAGGATAGGCATTGGCCTTCACCTTGAGCCCAACCCGATCCAAAATCGCCAAACCGGACTGTTCTGCTTCTGCCTTGGGAACCCCTTTAATGAGCACAGGAGCCAAAGTTAAATTTTCCAACACCGTCTTGTGCGGATAAAGATTAAACTGTTGGAAAACCATGGCGACCGACTGGCGGACTTTCGCCACCGGAGCCTTGTGGGCGGTGATCTCCACCCCATCAACCATGACTTTCCCCGCGCTCGGCTTTTCCAAAAGGTTCATGCAACGGATGAGCGTACTCTTGCCAGAGCCGCTCGGCCCGATAACGACAACTTTCTCTCCACTTTTGACCGTTACATCTATCCCTTTAAGGACATGCAACGCCCCAAAATGCTTGTGGACCCCATCTAATTGAATCACTTCACTTGTCCCCCTACTGACGTTAGATTATTTCGCTCTCATATAGCTGTTATATATTTCGTCGTAATTTAGAAGTTTCCTCCCGTAATTCTTTAGCCGTAAGAAAAAAATTTAAAATTCAAAAACATTGCATTTTGTATGCAAAATGCATACAAAGAGAAGAAAGGAAACGGGGTAGACCTTAGAACCGAAACGCTGCCTAGGAGGTAAAGTCTGACCCCGTTTTCCTCAACGATCTGACTTCCGACCTCTCACCTCTGACTTCTGACTTCTGATTTGGCTGCTTGGATAAAGGCAGTAAAGAGGGCCTGGCCGTGGGGATCTTGAGGCATGGCTTCGGGATGCCACTGGACACCGATGCAGAAGCGCTGATCTATAGCCTCGATGCCTTCGATAATACCATCTGCTGCCAGTGCTCCGATGCGAAATCCTGAAGGCACTTCCCGAACAGCTTGATGGTGAAAACTGTTGACGGTGATATTTGTCCGTCCAAGAAGAGCCTGGAGATTTCCCCTAAGATCCACTGAATGCCAAGGAAATTCCCGAGGGGCAGTCTGATTATGTAACAAAGCATCCTCGTGCTGGGAAGGGATATCTTGGTATATACTACCACCGGCAGCGACGGCCAGAACTTGAATACCGCGACAGATTCCTAAAAGTGGCACATCCTGACTGAGGGCTTGTTTCGCCAAGAGAATCTCACTTAAGTCCCGCTGGGGGAAACATCCCTTCAAACCCGGAAGTGGAGACTCAGCTAGATACAGGGGTGAGATATCCCCGCCCCCTGATAACACAAGCCCATCGAGCTTCGCCATGACCGCAGCGGCCTCTTCACCATCTGCCACAGGCGGAATGAGGATCGCCGACCCACCTGCAAAACGGATACTCTGGACATAGTATTCCCTCGGAAAGGTTGACAGTTCTTCTGTATGATGAGCGACCGTCACCCCAATGAGTGCTTTTCCCATCCTTTTCTCCTCCCTCTCCCAAGACATTTAAACTTCTACACGAACCTCTTCCAGTTCAGGGTTTTTCACGAAAATAGCCGTTGCCTCAGCCAAAATCGTGCCATCTTCTAAGGTAAGCCTCGCCTCCGTGCGGAACATGCGGGTTTTTCCCTTCACTAACTTTCCCGTAAGAATGAGTGGGGTGTGAACAGGGGTGGCCCTGCGAAAATGAACCTCAATACTTGCCGTGACAGCCCACATCCCTAAGTTCTCAACGGTTTTCGCCATGATTTCGTCCAACAAGGCAGTCACGATCCCGCCATGAACTACGCCAGGATACCCACCATAATCGTCGTCAAGAGCAATCACAGCCCTGGCTTCCCGGTCATCAAATTCATACGTCAAATGCAAACCAATTGGGTTCTCCTGTCCGCAGACAAAACAATGCCTATAGGCCTTTTCTTCCATCTCATCTCACTCCTTCAATCACTATGTAGATACTAATCCAAAAGTTCCAAGTGAATCAAGTTCTGAACCCGATAACTAAAATAAAAAAACAGCGTCTGCTGTCTAACGCCTACGCTGCCCCCAAGAACTAAATATCCGCCAGGCCCAGGCTAATTTCAATGGCCTGGTCAACCCGCAGCATAACTTCATCATCTAGAACGGCGACTTTCTCTTTGAGCCTACTTTTATCAACCGTACGGATCTGTTCGGTTAAAATAACGGAATCCCGTTCCAATCCGCTTCGCTTAGCTCGCACTTCAACATGGGTAGGAAGTTTAGCCTTCGCGATTTGTGAAGTAATGGCAGCAATAATCGTCGTCGGGCTGAATTGATTCCCTATATCGTTTTGAATCACCAGAACAGGCCGGGTTCCCCCCTGTTCAGAACCGACAACGGGGTTTAACTCTGCATAATAAATTTCCCCGCGTTTAATAATCATCTTCGACACTCCACGATGCTTTGCTCAAAATACTGCAATACTTCCTGTTCCGTTGAAAAGAGTTCCTTGGCAATGGCTAAATTAAGCTGGGCCATCTCTAAGTACCCTTTGCGCATCTGCTCGCGAATTCCCTTCTTACGGCGTTCCAGAAGAACACTGTTAAGTGCCTCACGAATAAACTCGCTGCGGTTTCTCTTTTCCAGAGTAACAATTCCATCCACTTCTGCGAGTAAACTTTCTGGCAAACTAATCATAATTCGCTTGCTTTCTGCCACATCAGCACCCCCACATGTTATCCGCCAAAGCTATACTTCATTATAGACAGTAATACTCAAGAGTGTCAACGAACAGGACTGGTTAAACAGGCCATTTGGAGCGGAATTGAGGTCTAATCGTCTTGTAAATAATGGAATATAATATTGCAGGCTAGCATAAAGCCTCCGAATAATTTTGCTTTTGTGATAGTATGTCAGTATTGCATTCGATCTATACTGCAAATCAACACTTCAACTTCATCAAAATTCCATCGTTATTAAGCATCTAACACCCGCGAGAGAATGGCCTGATGCGCTCTCTTCTCCAATTGGTCATCAAGCAGGGGGAGAGCATGATCATACCCTCTTCTCTCCAAGGCCAACTGCAAGAGAAGATCGGCTAAATGCGGATTTTTAGGAAGAAGCGGGCCATGGAGATACGTCCCAAACACATTACGATAGCGTACCCCTTCTCCTCCATCTTCCCCATTATTCCCAAAGCCGTGTTGAATCTTCCCCAGCACACTCAAGTCTGGCCCTAAATACGTCTTGCCTGAATGGTTCTCGAAGCCAACTAACGTTTGCGGCTTCTCCTCGGATAAACTTGGTGAATTTTGTTCGACGACAACATTCCCAATCAAACGTTTTGAACCGGCCACCGTCCAGAGATTGAGGATACCGAGGCCAGGAATTTTCTCCCCGCCTCCCGTTTGATAATATTTTCCCAAAAGCTGATAACCGCCACAAATCGACAGGACAACCAGCCCCTCATCGACCGCTCGGCGCAGTTCCTCTTCCCGACACTTTAAATCCTTGACCAGAATACTTTGTTCCCGGTCTGATCCCCCCCCCAGAAATAGAATGTCTATTTGGCTTAAATCCAGGTCATCTCCCAAGCTCAAACGCTGAACCTCGGTTTCTATCCCGCGCCAACGGCAGCGGGCTTCGAGCGCGAGCACATTGCCCCGATCCCCATATAAATCGAGCAAATCCGGATAGAGGTGACCGATCGTCAATTTTGGCCATTTGCTCATGCGCTTGCCCTACCCTTTCTGAGCCTTTCAGACGGTTTCTCTTGGCCGCCTTCATCCAAATCAAGTGAAGCCAAATAGTCACGCAACGGAAAAAGCATGGTATAGGTTGGCAAGACAAACACCCTTTCCTTGCCTTGACGCCCGGCCTGCAAAGCAGCCACCGCTTTCTCCAGCGAATGCTCGATAAGCAGTTTTTCTTCCGGCATTCCAGCATATTTCAGGCGTAGCGCCATGTCTTCCGCCCTTAAACCCGAACAGACAATCAACTTGATTTCCGCGCTGCCTCCGTGGCTCTGGTCCCGGTGCAGTCCTCGACTCAAACACTCAAAATCCACATCCCAAAGCCAAGAGATATCCCGTCCGTCCGCAGCGAGGTCGTTAATAGCAATAAGAAGCCTGATCTCTCCCTCTGAACTAAGCACCGTGCGTAGCACCTGGTTAAACCCCGTTGGATTCTTGACCAGGGCTAAAGTAACTGGCCCCTCCGACAGAGGGAAACATTCCATCCGACCGGCCTGAGGAACAAATTCTCTTAACCCTTTTTCCAAATCCTCACCGCGCACATCGAGTTCAATGGCGGCCGCCAGGGCAGCCAGGGCATTGTACAGATTGTAGTACCCCTGAAAGCCCACTTCGTAGGCGCTTACCCCCACTCGGAATTTGAGTTTTCCTTCTTCCATCCGGGCTTGAACGGCGAGCACTTGAGGCTGAGGCCGTGTAAAAGAACAATTAGGGCAGGCGTAGATCCCAAGCTGCCCATAGTGGAAGAGGGAATATGACAACGCTGCACCACACTGGGGACAGAATCGCGCTTCCCGGGTCTCCCGGCTCTCTGTTCTGCTCTCCGGAAGTCTGTCCACTCCATAGTAGAGGGTATTTCTTCTCCCCTGCCCAAACTGAGCCACCAATGGATCATCCGCATTGAGAATAAGCATGGTTTCCTCTGGGAGAGCATCCTGGACGAGACGCACCGTCGTATCCAGTTCCCCATAGCGATCAAGCTGATCTCGAAAGAAATTGGTGACAATGGCCCATTTCGGGCTGACTTGCTCGCAGAGTTTAGGCACGGTCGCCTCATCCACTTCCAATAAGGCCAAAGGGACTTGCGCCTGCCCCCGCCAGTTGACATATTCCATTAAGGCTCCCGTAATTCCGGTAACCAAATTGGCTCCAGCCTGATTAAAAGCAAATCCCCGCCCTGCCGCACGCAGAATATTGGCCAATAAATTGGCGGTTGTCGTCTTACCATTAGTACCCGTCACGATGACGATACCCTCGCTGAAGGAGAGGCTTAGATGCCCAATACACTCCGGATCCAAACGCTGGGCAACCACACCTGGAAAGGTTGTACCCCTCCTGCCCAAGGCCCTCAACATTGCTGCGCTGATTTTTCCCGCCCATAGGGCCAGCCAAAAACGCCATGTTCGTTTCAAAACTATATTTCTCCTATCTAAACGAGTCGTGTTGCAATGCACGCTCTAATCCAATTTTACCGTTCCCAGGATCAATTAGCAACCAAGCGCCCAGAAAAACTGGTGGTGAATACTAAAGTTATACTTTCTACCCTGATTAGCAAAACAAAGCCGGGCTGAGGAATTCCCCGCCCGACTTCGTTGATGATTTTAAGTTAAAAGGTCTTAAATCCTTTCACACTTTGATTGACAAGTGCATCCAGCAAGGGCCCGATCACATAGCTCAAAAAAATGCGGAATCCCTCTGCCAACACCAAAGCGACTCCCAAACGAAGGAGGAAACGCCCCCCTCGGGAAGCCGGGCGGCGCAAGATTCCATCATAATCCAGCATTCCTGCAGCAAACCAGCCGAGAGCGAGACAGAGTACGAAAAACCCATAGGTAAGCCAAGTGGCCAAATGGGACATGATCCTCCCTCCCCTCTCTCAACCATCCTATGTAGAGGAAACAATATTTAGACTATTTCCTTTCCGGGCGCATCCCCGAATTCGATGTTCGATGTTCGAAGTTCGAATTTGTCTGGCGTATGGGTATGATGATAAAAAAACGCCACAAATGTGACGGCTCCAAATAATTTGCTTTAGTTTTTAGATAGTGGTGTTTGCCATCTTTGCTGCTGCTTCCGGATTATCCTCCGCGATATAGGCTTTTAGTTCTTGCACCCGATCATCTTTATCGACGCCCGAGTTTCGTGGTTCGAATGCTTTAAGTGGAGCTACGAAGACCATCTTGAGCAAAGACCCAAAAGCGAAGGATATTTACGAGCACCAAGGGAACCCCTTAGGCACATGCAGCTGCCAAACTCTGCTATAAAGAGTTCTCGAAATCCACTCTACAACGTAAGACATCGAAGCCGATTTCGCCAGAACTCTTATCCTCGCAGCGGATAGGCGAATTTGGCACGATAGTATCCTGTGGAGACTATCGCCGAAGCCGCCACCATCAAAGCATTACTTTACGGCTGAGGATTTTACCCCTCGTCCCGTAATCGAGCCTGGAGCAGCTAGTTTGGCCTGCATGAACTGGGGTGAGTCTGGTGCCGTGGATATCCCCATCTATGATTTTGCTCCCTACCAATGGCAATAAAGATTCCCATACGGTCGCTTATTGTACGGAATCAGCTTATTAAACGGCTTCGCGAAAATCTCATTCACATCCCCGCCAAAGTAGCGGACATACTCACTGACATAATAGCGAATTTTCTCCTCATCTTCCGGGGTCAGCTCAACAATCTTAACTTCTTTGCCGAGCTTATATTCTTCCACCTCACCCCGGATATACATCACACCCCCATGCATCCCTGTGCCACAATAGGAACCGACAATCGGTTCTCCCTCTTCGAGACCCAATCCGAGCAGCATGAGAACTCCCCCGGCCATATATTCTCCGAAAAATTCTCCGCCCCTGCCGCCGATAATGATGGCTGGAATTTTATCCATATATTCTTTCATGTGAATCCCGACTCGGTAACCGACATGATCGCGAATATAGATCTCCCCGCCGCGCATGGCATAGCCAACGGTATCCCCAGCATGCCCATACACTACGATTTTGCCGTCATTCATGGTATTAGCCATAGCATCCTGAGCATTGCCCTCCACGATCAGCTCTAAGCCATCCATGTAGGCAGCCATATCATTCCCCGGCGTACCTTCCAGGATGAGGCGCTGCCGCCCACGAATCCCATCCCCAACATAACGCTGGCCGTTGACATGTTTCACTCGGACTTCCGAGATGCCAGAGGCGAACTGTGCGCGGATCTGCTCGTTTAACGCTTTATAGTAAACTCCTTTAGCTTCAAGAACGCTCACCTTCGAGCACCCCCTTTAACAATTGTTGCTGCCGATATTCTTTGGGGAAATAGACGTAGCCGAAATCTTCCCGGAGAAGGTCGTCTTGGAACGGAGTCACATCCACTTCTTTGTCCATGAGGCCCGTCAAAATCCCCGCTCGATCAATTTGATTCAAGGCGATGAAGCCCACAATCTTACCCTCCCTGAGCACAATCTTTTTGTACAGCCGACGGGCCTTATCGGCTGCCAGCATGACCGTAAATTCATCTCCTTCGGGCTTCACAATCCCTGCAGTGATCATCGGCAAATCAAAAAAGCCAATGGAATTCATGGCAAAGCCGCCCCGGTAGGACTGAGATCCCCCGGCCACATTCACTCCCGCCGTAAATCCTTGCTTATAGGCATTCGGAAGAATCGGCAGAACCCTCTTTTGCCGATAAAGAATGTCATAGCCCTCGGCGACATCCCCGGCCGCGTAAATCCCTGCCACAGACGTCTGCATGAACTCGTCAACCAGCACTCCCCGGTTCAGCGTGAGTTCCGTGTTCCTGGCCAAATCCGCATTCGGGCTCACTCCGATCGCGATAACCACCCGGTCGCATTCACGAACGGTTCCGTCCTGCAACCGAACTCCGGATACCTTACCTTCGGTGCCGAGGATCTCAGATACCGTGTTTTCCAAGAAGAAACGCACCCCATGCTCTTCCAGACTTTCCTGTACCATTGCAGCCGCACTTTCATCAAGGATGGCACTTAAGACGCGATTAGCCAGCTCAACCACTGTGACCTGGGCTCCTCGTTTCACGAGGGCCTCCGCTGCCTTGAGCCCAATTAACCCGGCCCCGATCACCACCGTCCGGGCTCCTGGGAAAAGGGTTTTCTCTAAACCCCTGACATCCTCCCATTTGAGGAAGCTCGACACACCCTCCAGTTCCCGGCCAGGCATCGGCGGCAGGATGGGCTTCCCGCCTGTCGCCAAAATCAGGCGATCATAAGAAACGCTTTCCCCGGATTCCAGTACAACCATTTTCTCTCCTAACATCAAAGAACTTACTTTCGTCCCCAAGCGGGCCTCGACGCCTTGACGCTCATAAAAATCCAGCGGTCGATAGTACATCTTGTCTTCTGTCACTTTGCCAAAAAGATAATAGGAGATGAGCGGACGCGAATAAGTATGATAGGGTTCATCGGAGAAAAGCGTGATCCGCCCGTTCGGATCGACTGAACGAATTCCCTCCACCGCTCCGATCGCCGCAGCCGAATTTCCAACAATCACATAGTGCATCTTCCCTACCTCCTCCAAAGCTCATCGGTGAACACGAGGGCATCATTGGGACAGTTCTGGACGCAAACAGGCGTCCCTCCCACCGTAGCGCAAAGGTCACACTTCGAAGCAACTTTATGTCCGCTTTCATCCCGTTTGATCGCGCCGAACGGACAAACTAAGATACAGGTCCAACACCCGACACAGCGGGTTTCGTCATTGGCAACAATCCCCGTGACTGGATCCTTCTGCATCGCACCCGTGATACAGGCCTTTGTACAAGGTGCATCTTCACAATGCCGACATTGCAAAGCAAAGGAAATCGGTCGACCCTCTTCGACCAGAATTCGAGCAATGGGTTTGGTTTTCTGCTTTAAAAAGGCTTTTATAATATCATTCGGATATTGGGAATGCGCCACTGCACAATGCACCTCGCAGAGTTTACAGCCACCGCATATTTCTTCCCGAGCGTAAACGCGCTTCATGGTTATTGCTCCCCTCTCCGTCAGCTTTTTCCCACACCTAGGCGGTTGGCGCCCGGAGCCAAAGCCCCAGGCCATTCCTGTGTATATGCTTACTCCCCGGCCGGCAGAACACCCAGAATGTTCAACTCCCGATCGGAAAGGCCAACGCCCCTGAGCATTAAACGATTCCCACGCAAACTTTCCACCGCGTTAATCCCCATCCCGCCTAGGAGTTCCTTGATTTCATGCTCCCAAGCCATAATCAGGTTGGCAGCCCGCTCAGCGCCGATTTCCGGGTTCAGCCGTTTGACAAGCTGAGGATTCTGAGTCGCAATCCCCCAGTTGCATTTTCCGGTATTGCATTTCTGACAGAGATGACAACCCAAGGAGATCAACGCAGCAGTTGCAATGTACACGGCATCCGCACCCAAAGCAATGGCTTTAACAACGTCCGCACTATTGCGGATGCTGCCGCCGACAACCAAAGACACCTGATTGCGGATCCCCTCTTCCCGTAAGCGGCTATCCACCGCAGCCAACGCCAGTTCGATCGGAATCCCAACATTATCCCGCGTCCGCAAAGGAGCAGCCCCTGTGCCGCCCCGGAAGCCATCGATGGCAATAATATCCGCCCCAGCCCGAGCAATCCCTGACGCGATGGCCGCAATGTTATGCACGGCAGCAATTTTTACAGAGACGGGTTTTTGGTACTGGGTTGCTTCTTTTAACGAATATATGAGCTGACTCAAATCCTCAATCGAATAAATATCATGGTGAGGTGCAGGGGAAATGGCATCCGTTCCTTCCGGAATCATCCGGGTCTGGGAAACTTCCAATCCCACCTTTTCTCCGGGCAAATGCCCGCCGATGCCAGGTTTTGCCCCTTGCCCGATCTTGATCTCAATGGCAGCCCCGGCTTGCAGGTACTCTGGGTGCACCCCAAAGCGCCCGGAAGCCACTTGCACAATCGTGTTTTTGCCATACTTGTAGAGATCCTTGTGCAAACCGCCTTCGCCGGTATTATACATGATACCGACTCGTTCAGCGGCCGCCGCTAGGGATTTTATCGCATTTAAACTGATCGAGCCATATGACATCGCCGAAAACATAATCGGAACTTCCAACTCCAACTGAGGCGGAATCTCCTCCACTAAACGACCGTCTTCCACCTTCAGTTGATCCGGTTTGCGTCCCAGGAACGTCTTCAACTCCATCGGTTCCCGCAAGGGGTCAATCGAGGGATTCGTCACCTGGCTGGCATTGAGCAGCAGGTGATCCCAAAAGATAGGATAAGGGCGATCATTTCCCATCCCGGTTAATAAGATCCCACCGGTTTCCGCCTGCCTGTAGATCGCTTTGATCGTACTGGCCGTCCAGTTGGCATTTTCCCGGAACTCCAGCGGGTACTTGCGAATGGTAAGCGCATGAGTTGGGCAGTAGGTCACACAACGATGACAATCGACACATAAGGCATCATTGGCTTTAACCTTTTGTTCTTCTTCATCCCAAAAATGGGCCTCATTCGCACACTGGCGGACACACACTTGACATTTGATACAGCGGTCACGATCCCGCTCAATCAAGAAGTCCGGGGTGCTCATGCTGATGGTCATTTCTGAATCCCCCCTTCTTCGAATAAGCCAATGACAGGCTCACCACCGCGCGGTGCCCATATTTTCTCCGGCTCCGGACATATTTCCCGAATAGCTGACTCTTCAGAAGCGATATAGAGAACATCTGCTTGAGTCGCTGCGACCAATGAACGCAATTTCAAGCGGTCGTTCAAGGCCACAATGCCTTTGTTGGAACCGAGGATGATCGAAAACGGTCCATTCAGCAAGAGATTGCCGTAAACGGTACGAACTGCCTTGTACAGGGTTTGTTTCTCCAGGCTCATCCGTTCGATATCCCGCCAAAAGGGAGCAGCCAACGTAGCAATGGCTATATCTAAAGGAATGTTTTGTTTGCGCAGGAGCAGGTCAAACGCATAGGTAATGGCCTCTGTATCCGTCTGCATGGTCAGCTTGTAGCCAAACATCTCCAAAAAGCGTCGATTCGCCCCATAGGACGAAATCTCGCCATTATGGACAATCGACCAGTCCAGCAGGGTGAAGGGGTGTGCCCCTCCCCACCATCCGGGCGTATTGGTTGGAAAACGGCCATGCGCCGTCCAAATGTACCCTTTATACTCTTCCAGACGGAAGTATTCACCCATCTCTTCCGGATAGCCAACCCCTTTAAACGCCCCCATGTTCTTGCCGCTGGAGACAACAAATGACCCGGAAAAATGGGCGTTAATATACATCACCGCCCGCACGACCAGCTCATCTTCGCTTTCATCTTCGAAGAGTGCATCCGGTTTCGGCTTCGCAAAGTAGCGCCACGCTAACGGGGCGTTCTTGACAGAAGGTACCCTGCGGGTCGGAATCTTTCCACTCTCAGCGATATGGAACAACATGTTCAAGTAGGTTTCAGTCTTTTCCTTGGCTTCTGCCGATTCGTAGAAGAGATGAAACGCATAATGATCCGGAAAATCAGGATAAATTCCATAAGCAGCAAAACCCCCGCCCAAGCCGTTAGAGCGATCGTGCATCAAGGCAATCGACTGAATAATGTCATGCCCGGAAAATACCTCGCCCTTTTTGTTCATAATTCCACTAATGGCACATCCGGAAGGTATCCGGACTTCCCCTTCTCGTAGCACGTTTTTCCCCTCCCCTTATCTATCAAAACATCTTCTTAAAGGCAACTCTTAAGTGAATTTCATTTTAGCATACCTTCAAGACGCTGATAACCACATATTTAAAAGTATAATGTATTTTTATTTTGTATTTTGTAAGTTGCACATAGACTTGTGTGCCCTCTATCCATTTCAGAGCCAAAAAAACAAAAAAGTACCCCTACCGATAACAGGCAAGTGTACTTCCTTGTACTACTCATCACGTCTCGCTGCCGAGATAGACCTGAGTTCTTTATATAAAATAATATCAGGTAATCACCACGCAAGCAATGGTTTATTTTTCAACAAAAACTCGGGGCACCCGTTTAGAAATCCCACATACGATTTCATAATTAATGGTTTCCAGCCAGGAAGCCATTTCAGAGGTTTCAATCCTATCCTGCCCATCGAGTCCCAACAGGGTTACCGTATCCCCCAGACTAACGTTGGGGATTTTGGTGACATCTAGCATCGTCTGATCCATGCAGATGCGTCCGATCAGGGTGGCCCGACCGCCTCGCACCAAAGCTTCCCCACGGTTCGACAAAGCGCGTCTTAGCCCATCGGCATATCCGACTGGAATCGTTGCTACCCGCGTCGGGTAGGCGGCGCGGAAGGTGCGGCCATAGCTCACGGTTTCGTCCGCGCCAATGGTTTTCACTTGGGTGACTTTAGCCCGCCACGAAAGCACTTGCTCAAACCCAACCGCATGTCCCACTTGGCGCGAAGGTGCTAGCCCATAGAGAATAATCCCCGGGCGAACCAATTCAAAATGGGCTTCTGGCAGCTGCAAAATCGCCGCACTGTTTGCCGTGTGCCTAATAGGAATCTCCAACCCTTCTGCCTTCAGCTTATCAACCACCTGGTTAAATTGGCTCAGCTGTTCGTGGGCAAAGGTGAGATCCCGTTGATCGGCTGTCGCAAAATGGGTATAGATCCCTTCAACGAACAGGTTTGGTAAGGAGGCAACTTTTAAAATTCGCTTAAAATCGGTAGGGTGAAACCCGATCCGGCTCATTCCGGTATCCACTTTAATGTGCACACGGGCTGTACGACCTTGACTCTTCGCCGCCGCCGCGAGCGCCTCCGCCTGCTCAAGAAGACTGATGCCAGGGATCACATCTTCCCTGACCATCACATCGGAAAATTCCATAGGAGCCATGCCCAGCACCATCACGGTGAGTTCAGGAAAAGCCTGCTTAATCTCCAAAGCCTCTTCCAACAGCGCGACACCAAAACGTTTGGCCCCTAATTCTTTGAGGGTGCGGACAACGGGCAACACGCCATGCCCATAGGCATCCGCCTTGACGATCGGCATGAGTTCACTTGTCGTATAGGCTTTTATTTTTGCATAGTTTCGACGCAATGCCGCCAGGTTCACCTCAGCCCAAACTGGGCGCATCCATTCCATATGCCATCCTCCTCAGCCTTCCAATTCTTTTCTAGCTCGCGGCAACATCTGAGCCACCTGTGATGCGGTAAAACCAGACCACCCGTACTCCAAAGCCAGGAGATCCCCCGCCCGACCGTGGAGATACACGCTTAGGCAGGCCGCCTCCAAGGGCTTAACTCCCTGAGCCAACCAACCTAAAATACTTCCTGTGAGCACATCCCCCGTTCCACCCGTACCGAGACCGGGATTTCCCGTAGGATTGAGAAAAGCCCTTCCATCCGGGGCCGCAATAATTGTCGTTGCTCCTTTTAGCACCACGATGGCTTCCCATTCCACCGCTTTACTGACGGCCAGCTCCAGACGGTTAGCTTGAACCTCCTGGAGCGACAGTTGACAGAGTCTGGCCATTTCTCCCGGGTGTGGGGTAAGGATGAGCGGTCCCCGGCCTTGCCGGACACCCAGAAGCCCAGGCTCCAGTGCCAAAAGATTAAGAGCGTCCGCATCGAGCAGTACCGGAAGGGCAAGGTGGCGCAACACGTATTCCAACACCAGGAGAAGCTCTGGGTTCTGCGCAAGTCCGGGCCCGATCGCTAAAGCCTGCGCACCCTGACTGCGCGCCTCGATAAGGCTCCAAGCCCCGGCTCCCAGCTGCTCCTCCTCCTCGCTAGCCCAAACCGTGGCTTCTGTCACCCCAAGGTGTAATATCGAGCGGATCCCCCACGGTGCCACCATCTGCAAAAGTCCAATGCCTGACCGCAGTGCTGCCTGACCGGCCAGAACCGCAGCTCCGCTCATTCCTTGGGAACCCGCGACCAACACCCCTCGGCCATGCTCTCCCTTGTGTCCAAGCCGTTGCCGGGCTGGTAGGAAAGATCGGATCAGCGAAGCGGTTAAGACAAAATTCGAGATCCCCTCTTCCGCCAGATACGCAGCTGGAATCGATATCGGATCAACCACCAGCTCTCCGGCGTATTCCGGGCCCACCCCCAAAAAATGACCCAGTTTGGCGAGCCCAAAGGTTACCGTTTTGCGGGCCCGCACTGCCGTGCGGTAGACTCTCCCGGTTCCTGCCTCGACCCCGCTCGGAATATCAACCGCGATGACCCAAGGAGACACGTTGTTCAGGTCTTCAACGTACTCCTCGACGAGGCTCGGAAGCGCTCCCCGAAGTCCCGTTCCATAAATAGCATCGACCACCACATCCGCCTGCTGCAAGGCAAGGCGGGCAAGACGACGCTGCTTGTCCCCTTGGATGATGAAGATCTTACTTCCCGTGCCCTGATAGAGCCGAAGATTCAGGAGTGCATCCCCCTGGAAACTCTCCGGCAGAGCAAAAAGAAAAACGCTTACTTCTATCCCGCGTATGTAAAGATGCCGGGCCACGGCTAACCCATCCCCGCCGTTATTCCCTTTACCGACCAGAACAACTGCTTTCATTCCGTTGAATTGTGGAACTCCACCCAGTTCCCGCACCCTACTGGATTGAGCAGTCTTGTCGCTCAAATGCCTCTCGATCTCCCGCACCACAGCCAAGGCCGCATTCTCCATCAGAAGCAAACTGGGGATGCCATACCCGGTCATGGCCTCTTGTTCAATGCGTCGCATCTCTTCAGCATTAACGACTCGCATTTGACCCACTCCGTTTCTCTCTCAACTCAAAATGGCCATCGCCACCACTTGGGTGCGGTTGTGGCTTAAGCTTACGTGAACGCTAGTTCCACCCCGCTCCCGTACTTTAGCTTCAACCCGCGGGCTTAAGTGCACCAGCGGTTCACCGGTTCTGGAGGCCACAATCTCAATATCCTGCCAAGAAAAGCCGGCAAGTCCTGTTCCTATGGCCTTAAGCACCGCTTCTTTCGCCGCAAAACGTACGGCCCAAGACTCTATCCTCCGGCCCGCCAGTTCTTCCCGCTCGCGCGCAGAAAAAATACGCTCACACAAACGAGGCCTGCGGACACAGGCCAAAGCAAAGCGTTCGATTTCCAAAATATCCACCCCTGGGTACATACGCCACTCCTATACAGGGCTTTCCGCCCGTGTCAACGGCAAACGCATGGAAACCGTTGTTCCCACGTCTGACTCACTCGTTACTATCAGCCCGTACTGTTCACCATACAAACCCCGTAGGCGTTCGTGAACGTTCGCCATCCCAACGCCATTACCTGAACCGAACCCAGGTAGGAGGACGTAGCGAATTCGATCCAATGGGATTCCGACACCATCATCCCTCACCAAGATGAGAATCTCGTCCCCTTCTTGCTGCACGGAAATGAGCACGGTTCCATTTCCCATCTTAGGGGAAATTCCATGCTTCACGGCATTCTCGACTAATGGCTGAATGCTTAAGCGCGGAATCGCAATATCCCATAAATCCTCCGGAATCTCCTCCTTGACCTGCAGTTTCCGGCCAAAACGAGCCTTTTCCAAAATCAGATAGGTGTTAACAAATTCCATCTCTTCCCGTAGCGGAATGACTGTGCCTTTCGATTTCAAAGCCCGCCGGAAAAACTCTGCCAAATGAATCAGGAGCCGCCGCGTCCGATTCGGGTTAGAACGGCTTGTCGCAATAATCGTATTTAAAACATTGAAAAAAAAGTGCGGGTTGATCTGCGCATGCAACGCATCCAGCTGGGCTTCCGCCGTCAGCTTGGCCTGATGATCCAGTTCAGCCAATTCGATCTGCATCCCGAGCAGCTGTGCCATGCCCATGGCCAGCCGAATCACATCCGGAGAGAGTTGCCCATCCTTGGTCTCATAGAGTTTAACCGTCCCCACCACTTCACACTGGTTTTTCAGTGGGACGATCACCGCTGC
Organism: Desulfosporosinus sp.; assembly: GCA_020692355.1. GTDB lineage: Bacteria > Bacillota > Desulfitobacteriia > Desulfitobacteriales > Desulfitobacteriaceae > JAJZPA01. The sequence continues at coordinate 14,636 of JAIMKP010000032.1, read as the reverse complement.
CGCCAACGGACAATTGCAAATATCCTTACGGGCACAGTTCAACTGTTTTTGTGTGCGCACCACTTTATAATTTCCGGTGCGAATGACTTCCCTCGTCGCTTCCGTCAGAATGCGATCCCCCGGATGGTGCTGATCACAGCCTGCACCCAAATAGGCTAAGACGTTTTCCCGATCCGTAATGGCCACGGCCGGAACCTGGCTGATAGATTGGATGATCTGAGCTATCGCCTCGGCATTTCCCTCATTAAGGCCCCGACGCAAGTAAGGAAGAGTTTCATGCGCAATTTTCACGCTCAAATCTTCATTGCGCGGTTCTGGTTCCAATGCCTGTAAACGACGATAGCGCTCAAAGCGCACAGTTAAGAAGAAGGTATTGGCTACCAAAAAGATAAATAACAGCCCAGGACGCCAAAAATACACACCCAAGGTGCTTTCTATGCCGAGTGCCAAGAGAATCTGCCAGCGCATGCCCATCCCTCATCTCCACAGTCTTAAAGAGTATTTCGACAAAGGGGAGCCAAGTTCCTTTTCTTCCCGAATATTCTCAACGGATTCCTAGGATTTACTCAGATGTCAGGCATCCGTTCATACGTTTTTCAGGATCCCTCGAATGATTCCCTCGAGTTTTTGCTGCCCTTCGTTCGAGCCGACGGCCAACAAAACATCTCCTTCTTGCAAGACGAAATTCGGCGAAGGGGAAAACTGCTCAACGCCATCCCGGACGATCGCCACAATCGTTGTCCCCGTATGTTCGCGAATTTTCAATTCCCGTAAGGTCTTTCCGATGGCAGCGGAGTGTTTACTAACCTCGATCTCTCCAACATCCAACCAGCGGGACATCAAGCGCTCTGTATAGGTCAAAACTTTCTCTAAGTGCGATTCTATTTTAGCATCCAGCTCACGCCGCTGTTCCATGAGCCGTTTTACCTCATCTTGAAAGACGTGCAGTTCGCCTTTTTGATCAAACGACTTCAGAAACTTTTCCGCCAGGGCTTTGGATGTCACCGTAATGCCAACCCCTTGGTTAACCATTACGACCCCGGCATTTTGTAAAATAGCAATCGCACGGCGAATGGTTTCAGGTGAAACATTGAAGCGTCCCGCTAGGGTTGAGCGCCCATGAATTTTTTCCCCCTCATGGAATTCACCCATCACCACTGCATGCGCCAAATCTAAAGCAATTTCTTGATACCGAGCCTGTTCCAAAACCTGCCGCCCCTTTCTTGTCCCTTCAGCACCCCATAGCATAACCAAAATGTGGATAAATTAACCCCTTGACATAGTGACAACTCATAATGTATTATTAGGTTGTTGGTAAATACGATACTGCTTCACCCCACTCTAGGGTAACCGTATCGTATACGTTTTTTATTATACCCTTTTCACTGGCTCAAACAAAGAGGAGGTTTTGCACATGGCGTATCTATTGAAACACCCTGATGATTACACCTCCGCACTCCATCGGTCTGAGGAATTAAAAACCCTAGCCGAACCGTATTTAACGATGCGCTCGCAGATCCCAAGCGGCATGGAACTGTCCGCGGATTATGAGGAACGACGCCGCCACATTCTTCACTCCTTTAGTGCAACCCAAACAGAGTGGGAAGACTGGCATTGGCAGATGAAACATCGGGTTACCGATGTCGACACTCTGGCTCAACTTCTTCCTTTAGAAGCATCAGAACTCGATGTGATCGCCAAAACCGCCCAGAACTATCGCTGGGCTGTGTCACCTTATTATTTAAGCCTAATCGATAGTACCAACCCGCTCGATCCCATACGGCTGCAAGCCCTGCCCTCGCTGCCAGAGCTTGACGATAACTTCGGTGAGGATGATCCGATGGGTGAAGCGTTGACATCCCCAGCACCCTGTATCACCCGACGCTACCCGGATCGTTTGATCATCAATGTGACGAATATGTGCGCGATGTATTGCCGCCATTGCCAGCGGCGACGCAACATTGGAGAAACAGATAGGCACGAACCGAAAAACCAGCTTAAATCGGCCTTGGAATATATCCGTAATAACCCTGAAATTCGGGATGTTTTGATTACGGGCGGTGATGCGCTCCTTTTAAGTGATCAAACCCTGAATTGGCTTTTAGCTGAATTGCATGCCATCCCGCATGTAGAAATTAAGCGCATTGGCACCCGCGTCCCTGTCACGCTACCGATGCGAATTACCGATGAGCTGGTTCACATCTTAGCAAACTATCCGCCCATTTATATCAACACTCAGTACAACCATCCGAAAGAGGTCACGTTGGCGAGCAAGAAAGCTATCGATCGACTGATTACAGCGGGCGTCGTCATGGGTAACCAAGCTGTTTTACTGAAAGGGATCAACAATGAACCTCACGTGATGAAAAAACTCAACCAAGAATTGCTTAAAATTCGGGTTCGCCCTTATTACATTTTTCACGCTAAAAATGTAAAAGGCACCCGCCATTTTGTGCCCCGTATCCAAGATGGGCTCGCCATCATGGATCAATTACGTGGACAAACGTCAGGACTCGCCATTCCAACCTATATTTTGAATGCCCCCAAAGGCGGAGGAAAAACTCCGTTGCTCCCACAATATCTCCTGCATTTAAAGGGAAACCGGGCGATTTTGCGCACTTGGGAAGGAAAAATTGTTGACTATACTACCCCTTAACTTGCCCTGCCAGCTCTCCCTGCGTTCCATTTCTCGATCGATGGCATTGAGTACTTCCCACTTTTTCCGGCTCCAGAGCGGGGCAACGAGATCTTCGGGCGGCCCGTCTCCGGTTAAGCGCTGGATAATCATGTCCCCCGGGAGGATCTCCAAGATATCCGCGACCAGCTCCACATACTCCGTTTGGGATAAGAGCGGAAATGGGGCCTGCGCATACTGATGGGCAAGCGGCGTGCCTCGGAGCACATGTAGAAGATGCAGTTTTACCCCCTGCAAGGGCAGACTGGCCACGGCTGCAGCGGTGGCTAGCATATCATCACGGCTCTCACCCGGAAGCCCGAGAATGATGTGGGCGCAAACACGGATATTCCGCACCCGCAAGCGCTCAAGCCCATCCAGAAATGCTGGATAATCATGTCCGCGCTGAATCCAATTCAGCGTTTTTTCATGAATCGTTTGCAGTCCCAGTTCCACCCAGAGATAGGTTCGCTGATTCAGTTCGTCCAAATACTCAAGCACGTCTTCCGCTAGGCAATCCGGCCTCGTGGCGATCGAAAGACCAACAACCCCTTCCTGCTTCAGGGCTTCTTCATAAACCACCCGCAAACGTTCAAGCGGTGCATAGGTATTCGTATACGCCTGGAAATAAGCCAAATACTTGGCCCGAGGCCATTTTTTCAGCATGCGTTCCTTGACTTGGGTAAACTGAGCCGCAATGGAAAACAAGGCATCCCCAGCAAAATCGCCGGAACCCCGCTCACTGCAATAGACACACCCGCCATACCCCAAAATGCCGTCCCGATTCGGGCAGGTAAACCCGGCATCGAGCGGTACTTTAAAAACCTTTTCTCCGAACATCTGCCGCAGATGCGCATTAAAGGTATGATAGCGTTTCATTACTTTTTCCAGGACTGAATAATCCCAGCCAATTGCCCAATAGCAGAATCCTCTGCCTCGTCACGTTCGTCCGACACATGAAGGAACTTGCGCACGGTAGCTATAAACTGGATGAGATCCTCATCACTTGGTTCAAGGGCATAACCGTTGCGTTGAAGTAAGACCAAAATGGAAAGGGCTGCAATCCCTCCATTGTATTCCGGAAAGACTTCATTTTTCAGGAGCAGCCAAGCCATGTGGGCTCCTTTAGCAAAAAGATCGGGAAAACGCTCAACCCCAAAAATCGGATACTGTTGGTCAACAATACGTTTGACTTTCTCAACCCAACCATAAGGACAGGCACACCTGACATCTTCTGGCCGCGACAAGCCATAAAAATATTCAATATCCCAGCTTTCTAAAAGCCAAGGCTCATTGACCGCGCCCCCCAACTCCTCTCGGTTCGGTCCGGAATTAAGGCCAGACTCTGTTGCCTTTACCGGTACCGGACTTAATTCACCCTCTTGCACCCAGCGAAAAAAAACATCGTACTTGGTCCTGAGTGTATTCGCGATTTCGGCTGTTTCCCGTTCCAACCCCATGGGATAAGGGACAGCTGCAGTTAATGTGAATTGCATCTTTTTCTCCTCATTTTTCATCAATCAAAGTTCAATACACGTAAAGACTATCCTTGTAACAGTTCGATCTTTTCACCGGACGGACCCCGGAAAAAGAAGTTATAGCGCTTCGGCCCGATATTCATGGGCTCGACCGAGATACATTCCACCTGATGCCGCTTTATATGTTCCACCGCTTTGAAGATATCCGACACGCGGAGCGCGATGTGGTTCACCACTCCGTCACTATAGAAGCTACCATCATTCACTTCCACCAGTTCGACCACCCAATCTCCCAATTTCATAAAGACGAGTTCGACATTCCCTGGTTTAATCCGGTTCACCAAGGTAAAGCCAAGCACCTCGGTATAGAACGCGATGGCTTTTCCCATCTCTAAGGTTTTGATTCCGATATGATCTAAGCCCTCAAAAAGATTTGCCATATTCGTATTCGTATTCATGTTCATGGTCATTGTTCCCCTCTGTTTTAACAACGTCTCTCCGATTGTACTATGCGTCGGCAACGCACGTACTATAATCCTTCTACCTCTAATAGCTTTTGTTTTAGGCTGAGCCCCCCAGCATACCCTGTTAAGCTTCCGTCTTTTCCGATTACCCGGTGGCAGGGAACCACAACGGCAATCGGGTTTTTGCTATTTGCTAAGCCAACAGCGCGCGCACCTTGCGGGCAACCGGCTCTCTCGGCAATTTCCTGGTAGTTCGCTGTCGTACCATAGGGAATTTGGGTCAATTCGTCCCATACTCTCCTTTGAAAAGGTGTCCCGGCTAGGTGCAGCGACAAAGCAAAATCCGTCCGTTCTCCAGCGAAGTACTCTCCAACTTGTCTTAACACTTCTCCGTTTTCCTTCCAGCTGCGGGACAAACAGGCAACCGAAAAGTAGCGTTTGACCCACTCCGCCAATTCCGCTTCTTCCCGCTCCGTTTCGCCGAGACTGCACCAGCAAAGCCCTTCCCAGCTCGTCGCCACCGTCAAGGAATACTCCGTTCCCCTCACCCGAACAGGCTCTGACCAAAAAAAGATCGTATGCTCCATCGTTTCCTACCTCTCGCAATAAATCAATGTTCTTCCTTCAAGAATTATTGTACCATAATTTACTCTTTCGTGTGAGCCGGCAAGGGATTTTTTGCGAAGAGGTGCGTTCTCATGCTTGGGGAGCGACGTCACCAATTGAGCCAATAAAGCCGGTCAAATCCTTGACCGGCTCCTCGTTGATACGACCGCCTTAATCCCCTAAGCTCTCCTTCCACTGCTGCGAATAGGGGCTCTCTGGCAAGAGTTCTCCGCCCACCCCCATGTTGCTACGGTCATGTTCGTCTAAGACAACATTAAATGCAGCCATCGGCAGGCCAATAGCCTGCGAGGCGGCCTGTGTCATTCCATGAACAAGACTACGTTTCTGATCAATGGTCAGAACTGGGCCATCAAAACGAATGGTTGGCATCTTTACTGCACCCCCAACATAAAAATTATACTCGCCACAAAGAATTCCCCTTTTTCACAAAAATCATGTAAACCTATTCGTGCAAAAATTATTTTATTTTCTTAAAAGGATTTTTGCACCTTGCGTAGAATAAATATATAATAAATGTAGACACAAATATCGGATAACGCTTTAGCGTGTGTTGTTTATTCTCTTTAATTCAATACTGATGGAAATAAAGGCCATGGAGGCCTCACCCGTTCACGGGATTCTCCTAGCCTTTTTTATTTTTCATCTTGAAAGGAGCGCTATTAAAATGTGTGAAGCTAACGCCTATCTCAAACACGGAAACGAAGAGACCCTTTTCATGGAAGCCATCGACATCATCGAGCCCTACGAAGACGGCCTTAAACTCGTGGACATTTTCGGCCGCCAGAAGTTTGTCAAAGCACGCATCAAGGACATGACCTTACTCAGCCATCGGATCCTGCTTGAACCGACCGTAGAACCTGCCGCCCCAGAACCTCAGATCCAGACCTAAACTGAAGTTCTGGAACACCCGCAGAGGGGGCTGTCCTAATGCATATTCCGGAAAGGCAGGAATCAACATGGATCTACCCACCTGGCTGCGAGAAAATAGCCCAGCCTCCCCTGCGACTGGCATTCCAAGCGGGCGACCCTTTAAAATCAAACGCCGATCCAAGCACGGCTTTATCCACAAGACCCTGCAAGATATTATCCAGTTTCTCCAAGACTCCGTCTTCTCGGAAGGGGTGGCCGCCCAACCTGGGTTTCTGCAATCCCTCGACCCTCGGGTCAAAGTGGCTGCTCTCTTTACCCTCCTTTTGAGTCTGAATCTGATTCGCCACCTCACCCTCCTCTGGGGTTTTTACCTCGTCCTCTTGGTGGCTGCCTCCTTTTCCGGTCTCTCAGTTCGTTTTATTTTGAAAAAAGTCTGGTTAGTCGTTCCCCTGTTTACCGGAATCATGGCGATACCCGCGCTATTTAACTGGGTTCGTCCCGGTGATGCGCTTTGGGTCTTGTGGGATATCGGGCAGCCACTGCATCTCGGACCGCTTCACCTTCCCTCCACCTTAGCGATCACCTGGCAAGGACTTAAAGGGGATATTCTCCTCATTAGCCGGGTTGGCATCTCGGTCAGCCTCGCCGTGGTACTCACGTTAACCACACGTTGGCATGATCTTCTACGGGCTTTGCGCAGCTTCTTCTTGCCAAAAGTCTTTGTCACTGCCTTGGAAATGACTTACCGTTATCTTTTCGTCCTGGTCACTGCGGTGGAAGAGATGTTTCTTGCCCGCAAGGCCCGTGATGCCGGATTCTCGACCACAAAGGAACAGCGCCGCTTCATTGCCTCGTCTATGGCTGGGCTTTTCGGCAAATCCCACCAGATGAGTGAAGAAATCTACTTCTCCATGCTCGCCCGCGGCTATACAGGGGAAATCCGCTCAGTGGAGCGCTTTCATCTACGCTTGTTCGATCTCTTTGCCTCCGGCATCGTTCTCTTTTCCGCTTTGACCCTCTATGCCGCCGATAAAGTTTTGGGGGAATAATCATGAACAAACGCCCGCTTCTCTTTGCCGTGGACAACCTCACCTATCATTATCTCCCGGACAAGCTGGTTCTCGAAAGTGTCACCCTCGATGTCTATCAAGGGGAAAGCCTGGCCATCCTGGGCGCGAACGGGAGCGGTAAATCGACCTTACTCAAGCTTCTCTCTGGCCTCATCTTTCCGATTCAGGGTCAGATTACGGCCTTCGGGCATGAACTCACAGAAAATGCGCTTCAGGATCCCGTATTCCTGCAACCTTTTCGCCAAAAGGTCGGCTTTGTCTTCCAAAATTCCGATGCTCAGCTCTTTTCCGCCACCGTTTGGGACGAACTCGCCTTCGCCCCGCTGCAGAGCGGGCTCTCTCCGGAGGAAACAACTTATCGGGTTGAGGATGTAGCCAAGCTTCTCGGTATCGAGCACCTCTTGGAACGCCCGCCCTATCGTTTAAGCGGCGGGGAGAAAAAGAAGGTCGCCCTGGCCTGCGTCCTTTCTGTGAATCCAGAGGTTCTCTTTCTGGATGAGCCAACCAATGGACTCGATCCTCGCACCCAGTTTTGGCTAGTCGAATTTCTGATGGCCCTAAAGCAGGCAGGAAAGACGATCATTACCGCAACCCATGATCTCTCGATTGTCGAAGATATCGCTGAGCGAGCCATTGTTGTGAACGAAAACCACACCTTGGCCGCTGATGGGCCGGTTCTGCAAATCCTCTCTGACCGCAAGCTTCTACTCGATGTCAATTTGATTCATGAACGCTCACATTTCCACGTCGGAGCCAGCCGCCAGCACGGATAGTCATCGACAAGTGCATAGTTACCCCTATCGATGCAAACACTGATGAGTGAAAATCGCACTTGGCGATGACCCTGTCGAAGTCGCAACCAACATCATAGGCAAGCGCAAAGGGCTGGGATTAAATTAAGGCACGCGCCGTTCTTTGACAAACCCTAAGATGCCCACTCCCACAGCTACAAGAATACTCAATCCGAGCCAGCTCGTTTGGTAAGAACCGCTAAAATCCACAAAAAAACCAAAAAGAGGCGGGAATATGAGCACGCCTAGTTGCAAGAGGGTAAGCCCGAGTCCTACCGCTGTTCCCGCCTGATCTCTTCCGGCCACCTCAGAGAGGAGCGTAATATAGATCCCGTTCCAGCCGATCGCAGAAAACCCAAACAACCAGGTCGCCAAGCCGATTATCCACATCGGGGTTTGCGGAGTCAGAGCCAGCATCGCAAGTGCCATGGCAATGGCCATAATACCGATAATGGCCAGCACCGGTTTCCGGGCACCTTGGAAAAAGGTGTCACTGACATAGCCCCAGAAGATCCGGCCGGCCATCCCGCCGAATTGCACCAAGGCCAGAAAGAGGCTTGCCAGTGCCACTGAAAAGCTGGTCTTGTCGTGAAGGTAAAGTACCAAATAAGTCACAATGGTAAACTGAGCAGCCACATAGGTTATAGCCGTCAGACTGACTAGCCAGATTTCCTTATTACGCAACAGTTCCGTCCATTTCCCAGACTTCACCGTCTTGCCAACCTTGACTTCCATAGGATGATCTTTATAAGCGACTTGGCAGAGCGCCGCCCCCAAAATCGGCCCCAACCCCATCACGCCCATGGCTATTTTCCAACCAAAGCTGATGGCAATGGGCGGAATCAGGAGGGCTGCAACCATCCCTCCCAAAGGTACCCCCGTCTGGCGAATACCCAAGGCCAGCCCCCGCTGGGAAAAAGGAAACCAGGTCATGATCGCTTTGCTCCCCGCAGGGGTCGATGTGGCCGCCCAAAGCCCAGTAAACATCAAGAGCACGATCAGCACCAAAAAAGTATTGGAGAGAGACGCGAGCAATACGGCCGCCCCGGTGGCCAACCCACCTACGACCAGAACCCGCTTCTCTCCCCAAGTATCCACCGCCCGTCCGGCCAGCAATGCCGTCAGCGTCATGCCCACATTCACCGCTCCCCCGGCAAATCCAACCTGCGTCTTGGTCAGACCCAGTTCGGTTATCAGGAAGGGAGCGAGAGTGCCGATCCCCTGCGAAATAAGAGCAATCGTTGCTTGTGTCAATGTCGTTACAAACAGGATAACCCAGCGATAACCGCCAATATGGTTAGCCAACCACACATCCTGCCCTTTGCCGAGCCTCTGCGCGCCTCTATGGAAGTTCCCCATCTTTCACCCCACCTGACTCATATCTCTCCTTAGGGTACTGCAAGAAAGAGGCCACCGCAACCTGTTCTTCTCATGTATACAGAATGATTTCCAACCTACCTTGCAGATTACAAAAAACCAGGGGGAAAACTCCCCTGGTTTTTTGGCCGTCTGAACGTCAAGCCTCTTGCAACTCCTTTAAATCCCGATAATACTCCAACGCCTCCGGATTCCCCAGGGCATCCCGATTCAAGACCGGCTCATTGTGGATAACATTATAAACCGCCAACTCTACTTTCTTGCCGTTTAAGGTATAAGGGACGTCTGTGATCTGAATGATCTTCGCTGGGACGTGCCGAGGTGTAGTATTTTCTCGGATTGTGGTTTTAATATGGTTTTTTAGCGTGTCGGTCAATTGTCCGACCCCGTCAGCCAGCTTGACGAAGAGAACCACCCGGACATCGTTATCCCACTTCTGACCCACCACTAAACTATCCAACACTTCCGGCAAGGCTTCCACTTGGCGGTAAATCTCCGCTGTCCCGATCCGTACCCCGCCCGGATTCAGGGTGGCATCCGAGCGCCCGTAAATGACGACTCCGCCGTGAACGGTCACTTCAATGTAGTCCCCATGCCGCCAAATACCCGAATAGACATTATAATAGGCTTTCCTGTACTTGACCCCGTCCGGGTCATTCCAGAAATAAATGGGTCGGGAGGGAAAGGGGGCTGTACACACTAATTCCCCTTTCTGATTTAGTACCGCACGGCCTTCCCCATCCCAGCTTTCCACCTTCATACCGAGGCCCCGGCATTGAAGTTCGCCAGCATAAACTGATCCGGTTGGGTTTCCGAGGGCAAAGCAAGAGATGATATCCGTTCCTCCTGAAATGGAAGAAAGACACAGGTCTTGTTTGATCTCCCGATATACATAATGGAAGCTATCGACTGAAAGCGGAGAACCTGTCGAGAGAATGGCCTTGAGCCTGCTCAAATTATAATTGCTTCCCGGCTTGACCCCTGCTTTTTCGAGGGAAGCCAGGTATTTCGCACTCGTCCCGAACACCGTAATGCCCTCATCCTGGGCCACCTGCCAAAGGGCATTGGCGTCCGGATAGAAAGGAGAACCATCAAATAGCAGCACAGTGGCCCCCACCGCCAAGGCGCTTACAAGCCAATTCCACATCATCCAACTGGTCGTGGTGAAGTAGAAGATCGTGTCCTCCCGGCGCAAGTCCGTGTGCAGCATATGTTCCTTCAAGTGCTGAATGAGCGTTCCTCCAGCACCATGCACAATTCCTTTCGGTACCCCTGTCGTTCCAGAGGAGTACATGATATACACCGGGTGATCGAAGGGAAGCTGGGTGAACTCAAGGCTTAACCCCTCCTCTTGGGCGAGGAATTCTTGATAGTGAACAGCGTGGGGAAGGGTAGTGACATCGGGTTCGGCCTCTGTGTAGGGGACCACGATCACGGTCTTAATGCTCGGTATTTCCCTGACTATTTCTTTGGCCTTCTCCAGGGAATCGTGACTTTTGCCATTATAATAATATCCATTCGCCGTAAAGAGAACTTTGGGTTGGATTTGCCCGAAACGATCCAAAACCCCTTTGATCCCAAAGTCTGGAGAACACGAGGACCACACCGCGCCGATGCTGGTCACGGCCAGCATCGCTACTACCGTCTCCATCATATTGGGCATAAAACCGGCAACCCGATCCCCGACGGTCACACCAGATTGACGCAGGGCCTTAGCGAGCCTCGCCACTTGATCATAGAGTTCGGCATAGCTCATGCGTCGAGTGGGCGTGCTCTCCCCTTTGAAGATCAGAGCGGTCTGTTCATCCCGAAAGCGCAGCAGGTTTTCAGCAAAATTCAGTTCAGCCCCGACAAACCAACGGGCCTTGAGCATATCCTCTCCATCGGTCAGAACCTCCGTATAAGGCTTGGAAGCTTTAATCTCCCCAAATTCCCAGATCGCAGCCCAGAATGCGGCGGTTTCCTGAATCGACCACGCGTACAGTTCGGGATAATCTTGAAGGGTTAACCCATACTTACGATTGACAAATTCCCGGAAACGGGTCAGATTGGCCTCTTGAACCCGTTGTTTTGATGGTTCCCAAAGCACTTCATTCATGACACTACCCCCGTTGCAATTTTCTGACTTAATTATACGGGACAATGCTGTTCTTCTCCGACACGACCTAGCCAATGGTCGACAAACCTCCGTAAACGGTCGATATTTCAGTGTGAAAAGCGGCGCCACCCTGAGCACCGCTTCCTCCGCACCTCTGTAATTTTTGTCATTCCATGCAGCGCTTACGCCTTCCGAAGCGAAGTGTTTAAGCACACCCCAAAGATCGCGCGATCACCAACCTCTGAATCTCAGACGTTCCTTCGCCAATCTCAAGCAGCTTGGCATCCCGCAAGTAGCGCTCGACCGGATAGTCTTTCATATATCCATACCCGCCATGGATTTGAATCGCTTCCAGCGCACACTTGACCGCCGTTTCTGAGGCATGAAGCTTACCTATGGCCGCCGCCTGACTGAAGGGCTTATGCGCATCTTTCAACCGGGCTGCGTTCCAGACCGCAAGTCGTGAAAGCTGAACCTGGGTCGCCATGTCCGCGAGCTTAAATTGGATCGCTTGAAAAGAGCTTAGGGTTTTGCCAAATTGCTTGCGTTCCTTGGCGTATTTTAGGGCCGCATCAAGGGCTGCCTGAGCCAAGCCAACGCCCATCGCGCCAATGCTGATCCGTCCCCCGTCTAAAACCTCTAAAAACTGTTTAAAGCCGACATTCTCTTTTGTACCGAGCAGATTCTCCTCCGGGATCTGTGCATCTTCAAAGACAAGTTCCGTCGTATTCGAGGCACTAAGACCAAGCTTATCATATGGGGTATTCACGGAAAAACCTGGTGTACCCTGCTCGACTAAAAAAGCAGAAATACCTTTGGTTTTTTTCTCCGGATCCGTGAGCGCCGTCGTCGTCACAACCCCTGCGTAGCTGGCATTGGTGATGAAGCATTTGGAACCATTGAGTATCCAGCCACCCTCGGTGCGGCGCGCTCGGGTGCGGGTTCCTCCTGCATCCGAACCTGCTTCCGGCTCCGTCAAGCCAAAGGAAGCCAGATAATCTCCCTGGAACAGGTGCGGCAAATATTTTGCCTTTTGTTCTTTGGTTCCGAAAAGGTAGATCGGGCTAATCCCTAGGGAAAGATTGGCAGCATAGGTAATCCCCGTGGAGGCACAGGCCCGTGTGATCTCTTCCACGGCGATGGCATAGGAAACATACCCGCCTCCGGTGCCGCCTTCATCCTCACTAAAAGGTAGCCCCAGCAATCCCAATTCGCCCATCTGCTTCATGATAGCGAGCGGAAATTCCCCTGTCTTATCCCGCTCCGCTGCTCCTGGAGCCACGACATCCTGGGCAAAAGAATGCACCATTTCCCTTAAAGCCTGCTGTTCCGGTGTTAAATCTAACATAACTCTCCCCTTCTCCTCCTCTCACTCGAAAGTTCCACTCCCCTACTCTTTTCTCTACATCCCCATCAGCCTTTATTCACTTTTCTTCACTGCTCACCCTGTTAGCGCAGCGACAATCGCCTGACATATTTACTCACTCGTCGGCACAAAATACACATCCGTGGGCTTAAACTGGCTTAAGCGTTTGAATTTGGCTTTTACCTTCATCCCAATCGATACGTCCTCGGGAGCAACCCCCACGAGCCGCGACAGGAAAAGCGTCTCGACTCCCGGCCACTCTACCATGATCAACGTAAAAGGTGTCTCATCCAAGAATTCTTCGCCGCCAAAGTAGCAGGTGGTGTAGGTATGCACAGTTCCTTCCAAGGGGAGTTCCATCCATTCGGTCTTACCGCCGCAATCCATGCAGTGGCCACGGGGAGTGGCATAGGTTGCCCCGCATTTTGGGCACTTGCCGCCCAGTATCTGTCCTTTGCTTAGCCCCGCAAAGAAGGGGGAATCCTGGGCATAGCTGTGGATATAATCGATTTCATAGTGGTGCTTCATGATGATGGGGTCGAGGTTATACAGGGTTGCCCCGACTTCCTTCTCTTCCACCTTCATGGATTTGACTTTCTTTTCTTCATTCATCTTAGAACCCCCTCTCCATGACTGAGACAGTGATGTAAGTACCGGTGCCGGCATGGCTATGAATCAGCCCGCGTTTGGCATTCCGGATTTGCAGGGTGTCATCCCCGCCGAAGTGCTGACCAATGGTGCCCTGGAGCTGCCAAAGGGCAAATACTCCCTGCATCAGACCGGAGGCCCCCACCGGATGACCGCAGGCGAGGAGTCCTCCCGATGGGTTGACCGGGACTTTTCCACCCAGGCTGGCCGCACCGGATTCAACGAATTTACCGCCATCGCCGTATTTACACAAACCCAAATCCTCATAGGTTTGAATTTCCGAAGAGGTAAACGCATCATGGAGTTCGACAAAATCAATTTCTTCCAAGGGGTTCGTGATACCCGCCATCTTGTAAGCTTCCTTGGCCGCTACCCGGCCGCCCCGGAAAGAGTGCACCCCAGGGTATTTTAAATCTTTGTAATCTTCAGCCTTTTCATGTGGAAGGAGAATCACATCGCGGGAAGGCCGATCGGACAAGCGCATGGCATCGGTTCCTGTGCCTACTCCGGTAATCCGAACCGGTTTATCAGTCAGCTTATAAGCCATCTCCTCCGAAGCCAGAATGACCGCTGCAGCCCCATCCGACATGACACAAATGTCCAAGCGCTTTAAGGGATCCGCGATCATTTCGGAATTGAGCACATCCTCAATCGTTAGCTCAGCCGGGAACTGGGCATAAGGATTATGCAAGGCATTGCCGTGGTTTTTCACGGATACTGCAGCAAGTTGTCTCTCAGTCGTGCCGAATTCATACATGTGCCGTTTGACCATCATGGCATAGTACCCAGTGTAAAAACCGCCAACCGGATAATCAAAATTCGTGTCGGAAGCAAGGGCGATAAATTCATTCCCTTTCCACGTATTGACATGGGACATGGTTTCAAAGCCGATGGCCAAACACACATCCATTCGCCCACTGGCGATGGCTTCCCAAGCGCTCTGGATGCACATCCCGCCGGTTGCGCCCCCCGATTCAATCCGCCTTGAGGGCTTCGGTGTCAGTCCCAGGTAATCCTGAACCATGATTCCAGCCATCAGTTGCCGCGTAAAATGGTCGGAAAAATAGGAAACCACCGAACCATCGATCATGTCCAAGGTCAGATTCGGCACATCCGCCATCGCCTGGTCAAACGCTTCTTTTGCCATGTAGCGAAAATCCTTTTGGGGAGACG
>JAIMKP010000101.1 GCA_020692355.1 Desulfosporosinus sp. | reverse complement strand
ACCGAAGTCTCGATGTTCAACTTTAGTTGAACGAGTTCACTCACTCTTTTGCAAGGATTAAGCTTTGACTATCGAAGCTTAATCCTTGTGCATTTTTCAGATTCCCTGATTATGATTGGTGATGGTCATGGTAAAATGGTATAATACGTTTATATCCGTTACTTTGCGGTTAGAAACGAGCATGGTAAGTATTTGGGGACCATGGAAGTGACACAGGACATCGAACCCATCCAAAAAGTCTCAGGAGAAAAAAGGCTGATGAGCGAGCAGTAAGCACCTTACGGAGGTAACTGGTTTGTCAGGTGGTGACGTGTTTTGCGGATGAGTGAGTATCTTAATGAGCGAATTTAATCAACGTAAAATCATACATGTGGATATGGATGCCTTTTACGCCTCGGTCGAGCAACGGGATGACCCGTCCCTCAGAGGGAAGCCGGTGATCGTGGGAGGGAGGCCGAATAGCAGGGGAGTGGTGTCGACAGCCTCCTATGAAGCACGCAAGGCCGGTGTTCATTCGGCGATGCCGCTGGCGGAAGCGAAGCGGCGCTGTCCCCAGGCTTTCTTTTTGCCGGTTAATGGCCGCAAGTATCGCGAAGTCTCACTGCAGATCCGCGCGATATTTTCGACGTATACACCGATGGTGGAACCTTTGTCCTTGGATGAGGCCTTTTTGGATGTGACGGGTTCGACGAGTTTGTTTGGTTCGGCGGAGACGATAGGTATGACGATCAAGGAACGGATTCAAAACGAGCTTGACCTAACGGCCTCTGTGGGCGTGGCCAGCAATAAGTTTTTGGCAAAGCTGGCTTCCGACTTGCGCAAACCGAACGGTTTTGTCGTGGTTCCGTCTGACCAGGTGCAGGCGTTTCTGGATCCTTTGCCGGTGGAGAGAGTGTGGGGCGTGGGAAAAAAGACCGCTGAGCGCTTGTATGGCTTGGATGTGAAAACAGTCAAGGACTTGCGTCAGTTAGAGCTGACCTATTTGACCAAGCGTTTCGGGACGTTGGGCCATCAACTCTATCAATTAGCGCGGGGACGGGACGACCGACCTGTGGAAAGCGGCCGTGAAGCTAAATCGGTCGGCCGAGAAAAAACGTTTGCGCTTGATGTCGCTGACCGAGAGGTTTTGGAGGCCGTACTTTTGGAACTGGCTTGTGATATTGGCCAGAGTCTGCGTCAAGAAAAGCTGACGGGCAAAACGATTACGTTGAAAGCTCGCTATGATGATTTTCGGACCTTATCACGCTCCCATACGTTTCCTGAGGGCACAAATTTGGACGATGTGATATACCATGAAGCGAATGCATTGCTTCATGGTATATCTCTCAAGCAGCCCCTGCGCTTGATTGGCATCTCAGTACATCAATTATCAGGGGTGCTGGAAAGCCAACTGGCTTTATTTGATGAAAAGCGAGAGGAGGATAAACAAAAACTCGCTGCCGTAACCGATAAACTCAAGGCTAGATACGGGGCTAAAATAATTACCAGGGCCCGCCTGTTAAAGCGTAGCCCTGAAAACGAAATAAGATAGAAATAGAGACAGCAACCTGGTCATTCTTGAAAAGCCTTATGTATCCGATTTGCTACTGCAGACAATTCAGGATATGGGAGTAGCAGTATTGGATAACGAAACCGCTCGACGTCTTTGGCTTTCAGTTCTTTACCCGCTCAGATTGACGTTTTTAAGGAAGGAATCTGCACTTTCATGTAGAATCTAAAGGTTAGGCAAGCGGAAATTTAGTAATGCGTAAGGAAGGTGGAGACCGCGAAGTTTTCGGAGTTTTCGTATCAGAGACCGAATCTACCAGAGGTTGAAAACAAGTTTTCCGTCTTATTGACACAGTTTAATGGAGCCAACGATTTTGAGCAGCAAGATGCAGTGATGGTCGAGCTTAATCAGCTGAGAAATAAATTCGAGTCGATGGAACAGTTGGCCTATATTCGCCATACGATCGATACGACCGATTCATTTTATGAAGCGGAGCAGAACTATTTTGACGAAGCCACGCCGGTTTATCAGGGGTTGATCTCGCAGTATTATCAGGCGTTGGTCAGCTCTAAGTTCAGACCAGCCTTGGAAGAGAAGTGGGGGAGGCAGCTTTTTGTCAAAGCGGAACTTACCCTTAAGACCTTTATCCCGGAAATCATTGAAGACTTACAGCAAGAAAATAAGCTATCGAGTGAGTACACCAAGCTGATCGCTTCAGCCAAGATTCTATTTGAAGGGGAAGAGCGAAACCTCCCTGGCTTAGTGCCGTTCCAATTATCGACCGACCGGGCCATCCGGAAACAGGCACATGAGGCCAGATACTCCTTTTTTACGGCCCATGAGCAGAAGCTGGATACGCTCTATGATGAATTGGTGCAAGTCCGGACACGCATCGCTCAGAAGTTGGGCTATGCCAATTATATCGAACTGGGCTATGCCCGGATGCTCCGTTCGGATTATAATCCAGAGATGGTGGCGAACTTCCGCAAACAGGTAGAAGATATCATCGTCCCCGTCGCTAGTCGGCTGCGCGAACGGCAAAGAAGGCGGCTGGGATTATCAACGCTCAACTACTATGATGAGAAGTTCAGCTTTGAAACAGGAAATGCCAAGCCTAAAGGGAATCCGGAGTGGATTGTAGATCAGGGACGGAGAATGTACAATGAGTTATCCGCCGAGACGAGCGAATTCTTCAAGCTCATGGTCGATGCTGAACTCATGGATCTGGTGACGAAGAAGGGCAAAGCCGGAGGCGGGTATTGCACTTACATCAGTCAGTATAAAGTACCGTTTATCTTCTCGAATTTCAATGGCACATCGGGGGATGTTGATGTTTTAACCCATGAGGCCGGACATGCTTTTCAAACCTATTGTAGCAGGGACTATCAGATTCCGGAGTATTACTGGCCGACCTATGAGGCCTGTGAGATCCACTCCATGAGCATGGAATTTTTCACCTGGCCCTGGATGGATCTCTTTTTCCAAGAAGATACGGAGAAATATTACTTCTCCCATTTGAGTGAGGCCCTGCTCTTTATTCCCTATGGGGTTTCAGTGGATGAGTTTCAGCACTTTGTCTATGCTCATCCAGAAGCCTCCCCCGAAAAGCGAAAGACTGCCTGGCGGGAAATTGAGAAGAAATACTTGCCCCATCGCCAGTACGAGGATAACGATTACCTGGAACGGGGCGGATATTGGCATCAGCAAGGGCATATTTTTGGCAGCCCCTTTTACTACATTGATTACACGCTGGCACAAGTTTGTGCTTTTCAATTCTGGAAACGCTCGCAGGAGGAGCGGGAGAAGGCCTGGGCCGATTATCTCCGGCTCTGTCAGGCTGGGGGGAGCCGATCGTTCTTGGAATTGGTGGAAGTGGCCAATTTGGTGTCACCCTTTGAAGAGGGATCAATAGTCTCTGTCGTCAGTGTGATCGAAGATTGGCTGAATGGGGTGGATGATTCGAAACTGTGATCAGCCATGCATAGGTATTGTCAAAATCAATGAGGTTTCGCATATCTTAGATCTAGGGGATGCACCAACCATGTCGATCCGAAACATCATGGCGTTTGGCAACCGTACTTAGAGATAACCTCATCCGTTCGATGTATCTTTTGATATAATGGACGAGGCCTTTAAGCCTCAGAGGAGTATAGAAAGGATGACAATGAGATGAACGTCATGATTATTACCAGTAGCCCTAATGTTGAAGGTTTGACCGCTGCTTGTGGCAAAGCAGCTAAAGCGGGGGTAGAGACGGCTGGTGCCGATGTGGTGATGGTGAACCTTAATCAGCTGCAGATCGGCCACTGTCAAGCCTGTGGCAACGGTTGGGGACCATGTCGCAACCAGCATGAGTGTCAAGTCCTGGATGATTTTCAGGCTCTGCATGCCTTGATGGCCGATGTCGATGCCTATGTTATCGTCACTCCGGTTTACTGGGGAGATATGAGTGAATCGGCCAAAGCCTTTTTTGATCGGGTTCGGCGTTCGGAGGCATTTAAGAAGGAGCATTCGTTCTTCGAAAATAAGCCGGTGATCGCTGTGGCCGCCGCCGGAGGCAGCGGCAACGGGTTGACATCGTGTCTAAGTTCGTTGGAAAGATTCCTTCTGCATGTGCGCGCCGAGAAGTTCGATTTGATCGGGATCACCCAGAAAAGCCGTGGCTATAAACTGGATACGATTCATGAGGCAGCCAAATCCATGGTGTCCTATTGGAAGCGGAAAGCTGAATAGTGAACTCGTTTGGATCAAGAGTAAACGTGTTCGGCTGAAGGACGAAAGAGTCGGAATGCAACAGAATACCAACGAAGGAGCCAGACTACTACGGAATACCGTACAGCCTGGCTCTTTTGTTTCCAATTTATGAGTTCTTTTCAGCCCTCTGCACTGGGTGCACTCCATTCCGCCCGCATTACGTGTTTGAGAAGCTTGCCGGAGGCATTTCTGGGCAGAACCTCCACAATCTCTACCATACGAGGGATTTTGTAATCGGCGAGCTTATCCCGGCAAAAGTCGCGTACAGCCTCTGGGGAAAGGGATTCTCCGGGACGGGCCACCACTTTGGCGAGAACCGATTCGCCCCAATCGGGATGAGGTACTCCAATGACCGCGACATCTGCGATTAGGGGATGCGTGCTGAGGACATCTTCGACTTCCTTGGGGTAAACATTGACGCCACCGGAGATGATCATGTCTTTCTTGCGATCCATGATCCAGATGTACCCATCGACATCCCTTCGGGCAATATCCCCCGTGTAGAGCCAGCCGTCACGCAGAGTTTCGCGCGTAGCCTCCGGATTTCCGTGATACCCTATCATTAGGCTCTCGGAACGGATGATCATTTCACCGGCTTCATCCGGATCCGTATCCGTTCCGTCTGCCCGGACAACCCGGATTTCCGTGTTAGCCGTACCGCGTCTGCCGATGCTTCCGGTTTTTGCACCATGCTCATGGGGACGAAGAGCTGAACCGTTAGGCCCCGCTTCGGTTAGGCCGTAGACGCACATAAACTCTCCGGGCAAGGCTTCCTGCCATTTTCTAATTTGCTCACCCCCCACGGAAGCGCCACCATAGATCCAGAGCTTCATCGAGGAGAGATCCCAT
>JAIMKP010000100.1 GCA_020692355.1 Desulfosporosinus sp. | reverse complement strand
ATCTACTCGACCTGATAATTATGGACGGATGTTCCGGCGGAAAGGCCTTGGAGAAATTCGTCTCTCCGAGGTCTTTCCGCGTCGTCAAGGATGGTACAGGTAGCAGGTAGTGTAACACCCTTGAACTTTAAACTTATCAGAATTATAATAATAATCGGATAAACGAATTTGAGGGGGAGTTGGATAGGATGGGCACGATGAAGGGCACTGGGATGGTTCCGCCGCCGGTTTACCGCTTCAATAAGTGGGCCGAAGAGGATGTGGAAGGATTTTGGGAGCATGCGGCGCAAGAAGCGATGGCGGAAATTCACTGGTTCAAGACTTGGGAAAAAGTGTTTTCCTGGGATTACCCCCATTTCAAGTGGTTCGAAGGGGGATTGACCAACATCTCCTACAATTGTCTCGACTATAATGTGGAAAAAGGCCGGGGTGGCCGAGCCGCTTTAGTGGCAGAATCGGGTGATACAGATGAGCCCCGGGTTGTGACATATGCTCAGCTTCTCGCACTCGTGAAGAAATATGCGGCTGCGTTGCGGGGGATGGGGGTCAAAAAGGGTGACCGGGTGGCTATTTATATGCCAACTGGGGTAGAATCCATTGCCTCAATGCTCGCCTGTGCCCGCATAGGGGCCGTGCATGTTGTGATCTTTGCTGGCTTTTCCGCTGTCGCTGTCGCGGATCGGGTTAAGATTTCCGGGGCCGAGTATGTTTTGATTCAGGATATGGCTACGCGTCGGGGTAAACCACTTAATTTAAAAGGGATTGTGGATGAGGGGCTGAAGCTTTGTCCTCCTGACCAGGTTAAACAGGTGGTGGTGCTACGTATTGGGGAGCATCCGGAGATGCAGGCCGGGCGAGACATTTTCTGGGAAGAGTTTGTGGCCGCCGGAGCAGGGCAGAGCACGGATGTGGAAATCATGGAAGCCAATGAGCCGTTGTTTTTGCTCCCTACCTCGGGCACGACGGCGAAACCAAAAGTCACGGTGCAAAAGCACGGTGGGTATCAGATGTACGTTTATGCGATGGGGAAATGGATTTACGGGCTGAAAGAATCGGATGTTTGGTTTTGTACCTCGGACATTGGCTGGATTGTCGGGCATAGTTTTAATGTCTATGGCCCGCTCCTTACCGGGTGTACATCCGTGGTTTATGATGGTACTCCAGATTATCCGCGCAAGGATATGTGGTGGGATATTGTGGAACGGAATAAAGCAACCGCGCTTTGGTTTTCGCCAACTGGAGTTCGAGGCTTGATGCGTCTGGGAGATGAGAACGCCACCAAACATGATCTCAGTACGGTTGAACGCATTTTCTGTGCGGGTGAAGTGCTCAATCCACCGGCTTGGGAATGGTTGCAAGAAGGAATCTTTGAAAACCGGGTACCGGTTATTGATCACATGTGGCAGACAGAGACATCAGGGCCGATCTTTGCTAATCCTTACGGATTGGGCATGATTCCGATTAAGCCTGGGTCAGCAGGGATCCCAGTGCCAGGTGTCGTAGCTGAGGTAGTTGACGAAAAGAGCGGAGAACCGGTAGCCCCGGGCGAAAAGGGTGTCGTAATCATCAAACGTCCTTTCCCAGGGCTGGTCTCGACGCTTTGGAACGACTCCATGACCTACCAGAAAGAATATTGGGAACGCCTGTCCGTGACGAAGGGCTCCTATTACCTAGGGGATGCAGCGAGCCGGGATGAGGACGGCTACCTTTGGTTTGCCGGTCGTTCAGACGAAGTGATCAAGATTGCCGCCCATCGCATCGGTACCATTGAGATCGAGAATGCCCTGGTCTCACACCCAGCGGTGGTTGAAGCAGGAGTTTCCGGCGTACCGGATGATCTGCGTGGGGAAGTAGCCTGTGCCTTCGTGGTTCTGCGTCAAGGGTTTGAACCCTCTGAGGAACTGCGTAAGGAACTCTTGAACCATGTGCGTCAGACCATGGGTGCGATTGTCGTGATGCGCGACATTGAGTTCGTGGGTTCCCTGCCCAAGACCCGCAGCGGGAAGATCATGCGGCGGATCATGAAAACGCTTTGGCAGGAGAAGGAACTCGGGGATTTATCCACGATTGAAGAAGAGGCTTCTGTCGGTGAGATTCGGGAAGCGATTAAAAAGATGCGGGCATAGGGAAAAAATCTACGGTATCACTCTTGTCAAGCGGACAAAGATGAGAATATGGGTTCCAGGTATACGTTTGGCCGGTCGCAAGTTGATGACCGGCCATTTCTGTGTGCATTTAGGGCAGATGTCCATAGGCAATGACGCAATATTGCCTTGGTGTGGGAACTTGCGAAGGGGGCTATTAGCTTGTATGATGGGAATAATCAGGCATCCCTACGGGATGAGGCGTACTCACAAAGGAGGATCCATGGACAAATTAGAGCTTATCGCGACATCCACATTCGGGTTGGAATCCCTGGTGGCCCAAGAACTGCGGGATCTCGGTTACACCCAGCTCCAAGTGGACAATGGCAAAGTTGCTTTCAGCGCCGATGAATTGGGGATTTGCAGAGCCAATCTTTGGCTGCGCACAGCTGAGCGCGTCTTGATCAAAGTCGGGGAATTTCAAGCGCTGACTTTCGAGGAACTCTTTCAACAGACCAAGGCTCTCCCTTGGGAGGAGTGGCTGCCCAAGAATGCCTGTTTTCCTGTGCAAGGAAAGTCCGTGAAATCACAGTTGTTTAGTGTTTCTGACTGCCAGGCGATTGTGAAAAAGGCGATCGTGGAACGCTTGAAAGATATTTATGGGATGAGTTGGTTTCCGGAAGATGGGCCCCGCTATACGATCGAAGTGTCACTCTTAAAAAATAAGGTTCTACTCACGTTGGATACGTCCGGTGTGGGCTTACATAAAAGAGGATATCGCCAATTGGCCGGCGTGGCACCGCTAAAGGAGACATTGGCAGCTGCGATGATCTATTTGAGCCATTGGTATCCAGAAAGGGCGTTTCTTGATCCCTTCTGTGGCACAGGCACCTTGCCGATCGAAGCGGCCTTGCTCGCGCAAAAGCGAGCACCCGGGCTCAAACGCAGTTTTGTTGCGGAACAGTGGCCGAACCTCGCCAAGGATCGGTGGCAGGAAGCTTGGCAGGAGGCCTTGGATCTGTGGCAGCCGGATATTCCACTCCATATTTATGGCTCAGATATTGATCCCAAGGCTTTGCAATTAGCCCGGCTCCATGCTGAGGAAGCGGGATTAAAAGAAGAGGTTCACTTTCAGCGCCTGCCGGTATCTGAGATCCGCTCCCGCTTTGCTTACGGGCACATCGTGACGAATCCTCCTTATGGCGAACGGATGGGTGGGAAAGAGGATATTGAGAAGCTCTATCGTGAATTAGGGGAATCCTGGGCAGGACTGGAACAGTGGTCTTTACACATGCTGACGACTGAACGCTATCCGGAAAACTATATCGGCAGACGTTGGGACAAGTCGCGCAAACTCTATAATGGCCGTTTGGAATGCCACTATTATCAATTTTTCGGGCCCAAACCCAAAAGGGAGGAGCGACAACGGATTTTCGATGAAGGTGCGCCGAGGGATTAGGATTGATATTGTACAGGCGGCTCTCCCTTAATGGCCGCTATATCGCTCAGGAGGCGCTGGACTTCTTCAGCGAACCCTTCCACGGCAATGGTAACGGCTCCTTCAGAACCGCCCACTCCTCCC
The DNA here is from genome assembly GCA_020692355.1 of Desulfosporosinus sp. Lineage (GTDB taxonomy): Bacteria > Bacillota > Desulfitobacteriia > Desulfitobacteriales > Desulfitobacteriaceae > JAJZPA01. The sequence goes on along the minus strand of JAIMKP010000100.1, from coordinate 1,627 downwards.
GCTGCCATACAGTGGGCTTCGAGATCATAGAGTACATCGAGTGCGGTCAGTTCGGTGACGACCTTGGCCCCCAGCATCGGGATGAGACCCACTTTCTTCCCGATCGCAGCATCCAGGGGTGGAGTGAGGAATTCTACCGCTTTGCGTACATCAGGGATCATTTTTTCCAGACCGATGGGGACAATGAGGGAAATGCCGCGTGCTAAGAGAATCCCTTGCGCAATACCGATGGTTCCGCCAGCGGAATCCGATACCATCACGGCAGCGAGTCCAGTATTATCAAGGGCACTGCCGCCCTTGATAAATACATCGCCAGGAATCATGGAAGGTAGATATTCCTTCCAATGCATGTCTAGGGGGTTACCATCCTTGATGACAAACGGATGCGTAGGATGAGTAGAATGGCTAATTTCCGGCTGGCCATTGGCAACGATGCCCACGGTATACCCCGTTTTGTCTGCAATATGTATTCCAAGAAGTTCTTCGGCGACGAAGGCATTCGTCGTGCCGCCTGCTATGATGATGGTGTGCTTGGCTAAAGCCCGCTGAACTTCGGGCATTGCCCGGACTCCTTTGGCGATCAGACGCTTTGATTCACTTGAGGTTAAGGTAAAGAGTGCTTTCATGGTTACCTCCTGACATTGTAATTTACATTAATCATCATATATCAGAACCTGTAGTTATGCAAAATCGGGGACAGACTATATTGAGCAATCTTTTAGTATATTTTGCGCTTACCATGATATTACAGTGGGTGGTACTAAAGAGCGTCGGTAACAATCTATTACTAAAGTTTCCTTAGATTTAGACCTTGAGGACAAGTCTGAAGTTCGGTATTATAATGATCAAGTGGATTCTAAGTTTAAACTATTATTTGTTTGTATACTAAAGGAGGATTATTTTTATGCCATTACCAAAACAGGGTACTGAGTATACTTACGAAGATTATTTAACTTGGCCAGAAGACGAAAGATGGGAGATTATTGATGGAGTTCCCTATATGCAGGCAGCTCCTACCAGTATTCATCAGGAAATCTCAATGGAATTATCTACTCAGATTGCGGCGTATTTGAGAGGAAAGTTGTGCAAGGTTTATGCGGCTCCTTTTTGTGTGAGATTTACCAAAGGTATTGAGATGAGCAACAATCAAATAAAAAATGTAGTGGAGCCTGATATTTCCGTTATTTGTGATAAGTCAAAAATAGACAAACAGGGCTGTAACGGTGCTCCAGATATGATTATAGAAATCCTTTCTCCTTCAACAGCCAGAGAAGACAGATTTTTAAAATTCAATCTATATGAGAAAAATGGTGTTACGGAGTACTGGCTTGTAGACCCTGATCAGAGAATAATTAGTGTACACGTATTGCAGGTCAATCATAAGTACGGTATACAAGTATTTGACGAGAAGGCAAAAATACCGGTGTCCATATTCGAGGATTTAAAGATTGATATAGGAACGGTATTTCCAGTTTAAGTGCAAAGGGGGGGATAAAATGGGGCAACAAGGTAGTTTAAAAAAATATATGAGTGTAAATTGGGGGGGACTGGGAAATAAAGGAGAAGTTTGACGAATAATTTTCGGCAAAAAATAAAGGAGAAGTTTGACGAATAATTTTCGGCAAAA
>JAIMKP010000031.1:27024-37636 GCA_020692355.1 Desulfosporosinus sp. | reverse complement strand
ACCTTTGATATGCGAATGACTTAGCTTTCTACGGCGGAAGGAGGAATTCCTGCTTCTGTGTCTGATTAGGTATAAAAAATAGGGCTAAACAAGCCCTATCTCAAAAATAATCAAATGTTCCGCAATTGTTCCACTTTATGTTGTTTTAACTAAAAAAATAAAGGGCTCAGACACCTGCTATTTCTAGTGGCAGGGGATGAAGGAGTTGAACCCTCACTAACGGTTTTGGAGACCACCCCTTGGTGCTTTGTATGTTTGGGTTTGACGCTGAAACGCCCGGTATATCTTAGTTTTTAAATTTTGGCCTTGGGAATATAAATGTCGCCTAAGGACTGCTTTTGAATCAAATGTTCCAGCTTTTGTTCCACCTTTTTAACCTAACTGGGGAGTGTTCTTCGCTGCTTCTTCTTTCTTCTCCATAATTGATTCCATGATATCAGCGCCGGAAAACTGCTCTTTTTCTACCGCATGCCCATAAACTCTCCAAAGCATTTCCGCGTTTGTATGGCCAACCATACGGGCCACTTCAAGAGGGTTTGCTTTTGCAGAAATAAGCAGACTTATGCATGTGTGACGTAGACAATACAGGGTTTTAACCGGCAGGCCTGTTATAGTAATCCACTTTCCCCACCAACCGCTGGCCCATGTTGCTGCCAGTTGTTTTCCTTGCCAATTTACGAATAAAGCCCCGCTATCTACCCATTTGCTACCTACCTTCTTTGCTTCTTTTTCTTGTTCATTTTTGAGTTGCTTTAGAAGAAAAATAGTACTGGCCGATACCTTAACCTTGCGCCGGCTAGCCTTATTCTTTAAATCCGGCTTTTCGAAGGAGCCCTTTTTAGGGATATATTGCCAAGTTTTATTAAAGTCTATTAAGCGGTTTTTAAAATCTATATCGGACCACTTGAGAGCATGTATTTCTTCAGGGCGTGGGCCAATTTCAAGCGCGATCTGTATAAAAACCCTATTCCTTAGAGGTTGCTGCTCCATCAATTCGCGTATTTTAGCAGCCTCATTAGCCGTGTAGGAGTTTGGCTTTTTTTCATCTAGATCATCAGGTACTTCTTGAGGCCTGACATATCGACACGGGTTAGAGGCAAGTTTTTCACGGGCAACAGCATACTCTAAGATATAGTAAAGGCAGCGGTGATAATGCCACTGAGTTCTTTCACTAAGCAATCCTTCAGGATCCTTTTTTTGAAACTTACCCTTCTTTTTGGGTTGCCTAGCTAGCCAAGCATAAAACTCTTCTGTCCTGTCAATATTTATATCCTCGACAAAGTCATCCTGAAAAAATTCATCTATACGTTGAAGCAGTTGCTCATATCTCCAAATAGTCTTGGGTTGACGTTTTCCTTTGCGAGCAGTTCCCGCTTTATACTTTAACCAACGGGCAGAGTGATCTACAAAGCGTTCTTTATTTATAATCGGTTCAACATAGTTAGGACGATTGAGTTCGTCTTCAAGTTTTTTTGCCTCATATACCGCAACTTCATATGCTTTTCTATAAAACCTGTCTAACATGATCGTATCAGTTTTGGTTTCGGTACCACTATCGCGATTCTCTATGGCTTTTATAATTGCTCCGACTTTTTCAGGGGCGGGGGAGACTGGAAAGGATATCTTTTTCTGATTTCTCTTTCCGTTTGCTTTTTTCGGACCGTCGATGTAGAGTCTGAATTTTGCCATGCCTTTTTTACCAAAACCTAGACTTTCTACGTGGGCCATCTACTCCATCTCCGTTCAAATGTAAGTTTTTTTATTGTGAAAACATATGTTCATAAAAAAGAATAATTTTAAGTCTTAAACACCCCGAATGGATCAAAGTTAATTACATAGCTTGCCCATTTTGCGTACGGCCCATATTTTCTTTGGAAATGCGTTATCGCCTCTTCCAAGAAGCCCTCTGTAACATCTAAGAATTCTGCGAGTTCAAATTTGTTACGAATCCCCTGCTTAGAAGCAGCCACAAGACTATGAAGAGGTATTAGCTTATCATAAGCCCAATTTTTAGCACGTTGTTCCTGTTTACGGTTTCGGACATCTGACGCGTCTAAGACAATACCATATGTTGTTTCATGATGCCCGAGTTCTTCACTTAAAATGCAACGCTTTTCTACACTATCTTTGATAGCTACGGGATTAAGAATAATTACATTATCTACATACAAACCCTTTAGCTTTGAAGTTTTGAAACAATGCTCCTCAATTATTATTCCTCTTTTTTCGGCTTCTGCGAATAATAAGTCAACCAAAATGACATCACCCTCATTTCCGTTTAGACTTGATATATTTTGCATATTCCAAAATTTCCATTAGTTCTTCTTCCGTATAATCATTTCCCTCAAAATGGGCCGCAATGATTTTTGGCGCATTTACTTCTGATTCTGCTAATCCATCTTCTTCTATTAAGCTGCTCTTTCTTATCCCAAAGTGAATAGCTATTTTTTCGATAGCTCCCATGCGTGGTTCTTTTTGCCCGGTTTCCCAAGCCGACACTGCCTTATTTGATACTCCTGCTATTTCTGCTAAGCCTTGTTGAGTAAGCCCATGTTTATCACGTAAGGCCTTGATATTTTCACTAATTCCCATAATAATAACCCCCAGTATTTTCCTATCTATTGTAAGTAGATTATAATTTATAAGTTGAAAAAAATCAACTAGAAGATAGAAATAGTATGTTTTTTGTTGTTGACATTCTACTTTAAGTAGATTACTATTAACTCAAGCAAAATGAAAGGGGGGAGGAACCATGGCAATATCAGCTAAACAAGCAAGATTAAGAAAAGAGCTTTCGCAAAAGAAAATTGCTGAATTACTTGGAGTTCACAGACAAACCTACATGAAGTGGGAACATAATGCGGACGAAATGCCTGTTGGTAAGGCAAAAGAATTCTGCAGAATTGTAAATTTACCAGTAGATGAAATTTTTTTTAACTCACAGTCTACTTTAAGTAGATAATAGAAAGTGGGTGGGGAAAAGCGATATGCAAAAAGCAACGCTTACTTCAAGGGAAGCTGCCGAATATCTCGGAATTTCATATTGGTTATTATTGGAAATGGTTAAGCGAAAAGATATCAATCCAATCCGTTGCGGCAGTAGATATCTTTTTCGGCAAACCAGGCTCGATACATGGATGGACGAACAAGAGGCCCGGGATGATAACGATCTAGTAAAGCTATCTCGGGCTAAGTAGGTATCATCGAAAGCGAGGTGAGCTAATGAGCGCCTTAATTCTTCCCGACGACATTTATGGCGTGACTGAGAAAAGCGGTACCCCGATTGTAAGCAGCCGGAAAGAGATCCTCTGACTGCGCATTACAACCGCCGGCAGGGGATGAAGGTTATAGCGTGATAGAAAGTGAGGTGAACACCAATGACCCAACAACTTAAATCCCCGCTAGAATCCTGGATCCAAAAATGGGGCGTGAACCTCGACTGGGAAGCAAAGGATGCCCTCCGGGAAGCATTGCACTCCATGGTTACGGCGGAACCGTTCCGAACGACCCTTGAGGAGTGTTCACACTGCATGACTGAAGTTGAAATCCCAGCTTATCGCGCGTCTCTCTGTCCGGAATGCGGCAGGCTGATCCTCCCGTGCAACGAATGCCAGAACGCATGCGACTGGATGGATGAAAGCGGATGTTCAAGATTTCCGAGATGAGAATGAGGGGGAGGTGAAACACCACGACAATATACGAGTTCGTGCAAAAACAGAGTCTACCCTATGAAGCAAAAATCGTTCACGCAACTGCAAGAGCCCGAGAATTCCAAGATTGGGCCATTGAACACGGCAAGAACATATGCGTTAGCGTTGGTGGGTTGGACAGCATCACACTTTATTATTTTCTCGAATCCATCGGTATTCATGCGACACCTGTCTCTGTATCGATTTTGGAGGATAAGAGCATCCGGGAAATCCATAAGCAAATACCCGGAATGGTTTTCGTCCATCCATACAAAAGCAAGGTTCAGGTTCTTCGGGAGCATGGATTCCCGGTCATTAGTAAAGAGAAGGCTAGTAAGATTGCGAACCTTCAAAAGCCCGATAACCCGAAGCAGACCTTCATACACGCCATCATGACAGGACAGATGGGGGAGCAGGGCCATTTTGGACAGAGTCCAAAACTGAAGCTTCCGGAAAAGTGGATCAAATTATTCGGTGGTCCTTACAACGAACACAGACCCGATCTCCAGTGTAAGACAGCACCGTTCAAGGTGTCGGACGAATGTTGCAAATGGATGAAGGAGAAACCGGCGCAGGACTGGCAAAAACAAAACAACATGATCCCGTACTTAGGCTTGATGGCGTCTGAGGGTGGGCAGAGAGAACAAGGCCTGATGAAAAACGGCTGTAACTATTACGGCAAAAGCACCATTCGCAGTTGTCCGTTCGCCATATTTAGTCGTCAAGACTTGCTACAACTTGCACTAGACTTGAATGCTCCAGTTCCAAAGATTTACGGGACAATCGAACGCAACGAGAAGGGGGAACTGTACACAACCAGAGCCCAAAGAACCGGATGTACTATGTGCGGTTTCGGTATTCACATTGAAAAACGCCCGCATCGCTTTGATAGACTCCGCGAAGATAACAAAAAGGAATGGCATTTCTGGATGTATGACTGTGTTGTTGATCCGGATACCGGCGAACGGTACGGATGGGGGAAGGTTCTGGACTATATCGGAGTCAAGTGGGAGGAACCATATTTACACCAAGAACAGATGGAGCTGTCTACGTTATGCGAGATGAGGTGGATTTTACGACAAACTATGAATTGATTAGAAATATGTCCGTTGAAGAAATGGCGGTAACAATCATATGCCCCAATGAAATGGGGATGGCCGAAATTGAATGCGACAAGTCCGATGATCGAAATTGCTCGAAATGTTGTCTGGAATGGCTCAAAAGTGAAGTGAAATAGCATTAATTCAGGAGGAGGTGACCACAATGCTTAACCCATTTCGACGCAAACAAAAAGCCCCGCCAGCACAGCCATGCCGGACGGAGCGCATACAAATTCATTCACGGATCATTATATCACGCTTTGACAACGATGAGAACTACGCAGGCGGATTTATCGGTAACATGCGCGATTTTCACGCGCTCTTAGTGGCCCAAAGAAAACTATTGTTCACCGGAGTAGAGAGGGGGGAATGCTCGTGAAAAAATTTGAATTGACTAGTGATTTTGTGATAAACGCCTTCGGGGTGAAATTATTCAGGATTAAAGCACTTATCGCTTTCAGAGACGTTGAACCTGGCAGATTGGGTGGTTATATCGAGAAGGAGGAAAATCTCGATCAGGACGGTGATGCTTGGGTCGCTGGCAATGCTTGGGTCTCTGGCGATGCGCGGGTCAAAAAGCCAACTCACCTACTCCAAGTGGGTGCCATCGGATCTCGCAATGATTTCACAACCTTCTTCCGGGCAAAAAACAATCAAATTTATGTCTCCTGCGGTTGTTTCCTTGGCAACATCGACGAGTTTGCTGCCGCTGTTCTCAAAAAACATGCCGGGACTAAGCATGAAAAAGCTTATATGCTTGCCATCGAACTGGCAAAGGCTCAAATCGAATTGGACGCAATCGAGGAAGAGGAGGGTAAATCCAATGCAAAACCTCCAGAAACGACGGAAGATTGAGTGCTTCCGATCTGATTGCAAGTACTTCGAGCTTTACTGTTTGGTTTTCCACGGTGAGGAGTGCATCCGGCTGAGCGGTCGTAAAATCCCGGTCATGCGAACGCTCTACCGTGAAGTGAAGCAACCGAGGCCGCTCGTGCAATCAGGCGGCGGTTGGAAACACGCTTATTTTATGACCGATGATGGGAGGGATGAATGATGTCAGCGAATCTGAATCATCCGATATTTGATCGGTTCTTTGAGCATCTAGAAACCTGCGGGGGCTGCACGGGCAAGCGAGATCCTTGGGGGTGCAAGATGGCGGTCATGTGTGCGTCCGTGGAGGTGCTCGGGAAGAAAGGAGCGGTTCGAGATACGAAGAAGAAGTTTGAGTATGTGGCTGGCGTTTTGCCTTACCTTGGCCTGGCCAAGATCGGCGTTAGCGCCGCAACCGACGATTCTGCGGGAGTTTCATCAGGGCCGTGCTCAATCGACTGAGCCCGAGATTGCCCAAAAGCGCGCAAGCAGAGGCGAGAAAATGCCGCGGGTTGAGCGCAGGGTGATGCGGGTGACGGCTTATACGTCGCATGACAAGGGGATGAATGGTAAGGGTCTCACGGCAAGTGGGGAGCGAGCCGTCGAAGGTCGGACGATAGCGGTTCCGGATAGTATACCCCTCGGCGCTGACATTTATATACCAGCTTTGGGCAAGCATTACACAGCGACGGACCGGGGCGGGGCAATCCGGGGTAACCGATTAGATCTGTACATGGAGAGCAGGGAGGATGCGCTGGAGCTTGGGGTGCAGGAGATGGAGGTGTGGATTATACGGTGAAAAGGATATTCGTCTCTCACCCTTTTAGGGGTAATGAGACTGAGAACTTCCGCGAGGTTACGGTAATCTGCCGGCGCTTGATGAAAATAGGGATTATGCCTATAAGCCCACTGCATGCTTTCAGTTTTATGCACGAGCATGCGCCAGGGGAAAGAGAAACCGCGCTTAGATTTGGGAGAGAACTTATGGAGCAAAACGCTCATGAACACTGGTTATTCGGCGCGTGGGAGAGGTCAGATGGTTGCGGGGACGAACTAAGATGGGCTCATGAACTGATCATTCCTGTTCGGATTGTAGTTGACTGGGATGGGGATTATCCCATATTCAAAGGCCCAGCACCGGAGTGGCTCAAGAAGCCAGGAGGCCTATCATGAAGGCCCGCTTTATTGAACTCTGGCAGAACGTCAAGCGTGAAGGCGTCCAGGACTTGCTTAACTGGCTGGAGACTACCGATTTTTATACGGCACCCTGCAGCACAAAGTATCACTTATCCCGGGAAGGCGGCTTATTGGAGCACTCGCTAAACGTCTTTGATTGTCTGGCAAAAAGGGAAGCAGTAAACATTGAATCCGCCACTATAACAGCCTTATCTCACGACTTCTGCAAGATAAACTTCTATACCCAAGAAATGCGAAATGTCAAAGAGAATGGTGTATGGGTCCAAAAACCTTTCTACACCATCAAAGACCAATTCCCCTATGGTCATGGCGAAAAGTCGGCTCTGTTGCTTAATCGTTATGTAAAACTCAAAACCAGTGAATTCATGGCTATTCGGTGGCATATGGGGGGCTTTACTCCGGGTATTCAAGACTATTCCATGATTCAGGCCATGGGAGAGGCATTCAGAAAGTATCCGCTGGCAGTTTTACTCCACATGGCGGACCTGGAAGCAACTTATATCCTTGAGAATCAAGAAAGGATGGGGACATTTTGAGTATTAAAATCAACAAGCTTGAAATTGAAAACGTTAAGCGAGTCAAGGCCGTAAAAATCGAGCCTTCTGCTAATGGCTTAACGATAGTTGGCGGTAAAAACAACCAGGGGAAAACTTCTGTACTTGATTCTATTGCCTGGGCCTTAGGCGGAGAGAAGTATCGCCCTTCTGAGGCGCAACGTGCCGGCTCCGTGATTCCACCGACATTACACATTGTAATGTCAAACGGCCTGGTTGTTGAGCGTAAGGGCAAAAACAGTGATCTCAAAGTTATCGATCCAAATGGCCAGAAGGGCGGTCAGCAGCTCCTTAATGAATTCGTGGAGCAGTTAGCACTTGATTTACCGAAATTCATGCAGGCCAACAGCAAGGAAAAGGCTGATACCTTACTCAAGATTATTGGTGTTGGTGATAAGCTTTTTGAATTAGAAAAGAAGGAAAAAGAGCTTTATAATCGGCGCCAAACGATTGGACAAATTGCTGATCAAAAAAAGAAGTTTGCCAAGGAGCAGCCATATTACCCGGACGCACCTAAAGAACCCATTTCAGCATCAGAACTTATTAAACAGCAACAAGATATTCTGGCACGTAATGGTGAAAATCAGCGAAAGCGTCAAAACCTTCAATTTCTCCAAGGCGAAGCTGACCGCATTCAGCACCAGATCAATGACCTTTTAGAAAAACAAAAGCTCATCCTGGCTGACCTCGAAGTCGCCCAAAAATCAGCACTTGATCTCCATGATGAGAGCACAGAGGAGCTTGAAAATAATATCGCAAACATCGAAGAAATCAACATTAAGGTACGTGCGAATCTCGATAAGGATAAAGCCGAAGAAGATGCTCTCGATTATGCGAATCAGTATGCCAAACTTACTACCGAAATTGATGGAATCAGAAAGCAAAAAACTGACTTATTGAATGGTGCTGATCTGCCTCTACCTGGCTTATCTGTTGTTGATGGTGAGTTAACCTATAACGGATTTAAGTGGGATAACATGTCCGGATCAGATCAACTCAAAGTCTCTACAGCTATTGTGCGCAAACTCAATCCTAAATGCGGTTTTGTACTCTTAGACAAGCTTGAACAAATGGACCTGGATACGCTCCAAGAGTTTGGTCAGTGGCTTGAGCAAGAAGGACTGCAGGCCATAGCGACCAGGGTGAGTACTGGAGAAGAATGTAGTTTAATTATCGAAGATGGTTATGTCCGGGGAGCAGAAGGGCCGGTTCAGGAAGCTCCAAAATGGAAAGCAGGTGAATTCTGATGCAAATATCTCGAGGAAAAATTGCCAGCGCTCAAAAGTGCGTAATTTTCGGCCCAGAAGGTATAGGAAAATCTACCTTTGCGGCTCAGTTTCCAAATCCAGTGTTTATTGACACCGAGGGCAGCACTAAGCACATGGATGTGGCAAGGACACCAAGACCCAGCAGCTGGGCGATGCTCCTAGAGCAAGTCAAGTATTTCAAAGCTCATCCGCAGGAATGCGACACATTGATCATTGATACCGCAGACTGGGCAGAACAGCTCTGTATTACGGAAATATGCGCCAAGGCTAATAAAGGAGGTATCGAGGATTTTGGCTACGGCAAAGGATACGTCTACCTTGCCGAAGAGTTTGGTAAACTCTTGAACTACCTGGAGGAGCTCATCGAACTCGGTGTCAATGTCGTATTGACTGCTCACGCCCAAATGAGGAAATTTGAGCAACCTGATGAGATGGGAGCCTACGACCGGTGGGAGATGAAACTGCAGAAAAAGACAGCGCCACTGGTCAAGGAATGGGCCGATATGGTCCTCTTTGCCAACTATGAAACCTATGTCGTCAAGACGGATGACAAAAAGAACAAAGCCCAGGGGGGCAAACGTGTCATCAATACAGCTCACCATCCATGTTGGGATGCAAAGAACCGGCACGGGTTAGACCTCAAATTGCCATTGGAATATAAGGCGATAGCACACTGCATTCCGCAAAAAGGACAGGCACAGAGTACACCTACCAAAAATGAGCCTGTGATTCTTGGTGATGACAAGCCTGAACTACCAAGAACCGTCGAACAGCCCAAGCAGGAGCCACCACGGCAGGATCCGCCCAAGCAGGAGCCTCCAAGACAAGACCCTCCGAAGCAGGAAAAGCCAAAAATCAACCTACAGGGAGTTCCTAAATCCCTGGCAGACCTCATGCTAGCTAACGAGGTGACAGTTGAAGAGATCCAGCAGGCCGTATCAAGTCGGGGATACTATCCGAAAAATACACCGATTGAAAATTATGACCCGAACTTTATCACTGGAGTGCTTGTTGGAGCCTGGGTGCAAGTATTCCAGATGATTAAAGATTTCAGGGATGATGTGCCTTTCTAGGAGGTGTACGAGTTGAAAGTCAGTGAACGCATCGAGTTAATGTATCTGCAAAAGTATGCTCAGAAACCTAGAGTGAGAGTTGAACGCCCAGCCGAAATAGCAGAGATTTGTACATCGTGCAAAGGTCAATGTAAAGCAGCCGTTGGATTAAAAGTTTGTGGATGGCAAACAAAAGAAAAGGATAAACACCTAAATAATAAAAAATCAGGAGGAAAAAGCTATGAGTAACGACAGACGTGAACTGAATTGGGATGACCAAATCGAGAACGACAGCCCCGAGTTTGTAACCTTACCTGAAGGTGATTATGACTTTGAGATTATCGATTTTGAAAGAGCCCGGCACAATGGAAGCGATAAGCTTCCGGCATGCAACAAGGCGATTGTCCACATTAAGATTCAAGGACCCGAAGGCGTCGCAGTAATCAAGCACAACCTTTTCCTGCATTCTATCACCGAAGGTATGCTCTGCGCATTCTTCACGGCGATTGGACAACGCAAGAAAGGTGAAAAAGTTAGCATGAACTGGGGGCAAGTAATCGGATCTTCTGGACGGGCAAAGGTTGGTATTCGGAAATGGAAAAATGACAACGGTGAAGAAAAGGTTTTTAACGAAATTAAGAAATTCTATGAACCTTCTGAGGGCCCGCAAAACAGCAAAAAGGGCTTTGAGGCTGGGAGGTTTTAGCCATGCAGTTAAGGCCGTACCAGATACAGGCAAAGGAAGCAATACAGGCCGAATGGGAAAAGGGAACCCAGAAAACCCTTTTGGTTCTGGTTACCGGCGGCGGAAAAACAATAATTTTTGCTAAAGTCATTGAGGATTGCGTCCGTGACGGTGAGCGAGTTCTAATACTTGCTCAC
>JAIMKP010000031.1:23089-26987 GCA_020692355.1 Desulfosporosinus sp. | reverse complement strand
TGCAGGCTACTGGTCTCGGGTGTGCCGTAGAAAAAGCCGAGAATTCATGTATGGATAGTTGGTACCGTGTCGTCGTTGGATCTGTCCAGACACTTATGAGAGAGAGCCGACTTAAGCAATTCCCACCAAACTATTTCAATACAATCATTGTGGACGAAGCCCACCACTGCATATCAGATAGCTACCAGCGGGTGCTTGGTCACTTTGATAAAGCGAAGGTACTAGGAGTCACAGCCACGCCAGACAGGGGAGATATGCGGAACCTAGGGCAGTATTTTGAGACATTGGCCTATGAGTACACGTTACCAAAAGCCATCAAGGAAGGTTATCTCTGTCCCATCAAGGCTCAGACCATCCCCCTTAAACTTGACCTAACAGGCGTAGGCACACAGGCCGGTGACTACAAGACGGCGGACTTGGGCACTGCCCTGGATCCTTACCTCTACCAGATTGCCGAGGAAATGGCTAAAGTCTGCATGGACCGCAAGACAGTAGTATTCCTACCACTCATAAAGACAAGCCAGAAATTCCGAGATATCTTGGAATCCAAGGGCTTTAATGCAGCAGAGGTAAATGGCACGAGTGAGGATCGTGCACAAGTTCTCAAGGATTTCGAAACCGGAAAATATAATGTACTCTGCAATTCCATGCTCCTGACTGAGGGCTGGGACTGTCCAGCGGTAGACTGTATTGTCGTACTTAGGCCAACTAAGATTCGGAGCCTTTACGTCCAAATGGTCGGACGTGGTACCCGCCTATTTGATGGAAAGGATTATCTATTGCTTTTGGATTTCCTTTGGCATACCGAACGACATGAACTCTGTCACCCGGCACATCTGATTTGTGAGACTGATGAAGTAGCTCAGATTATGACAGAGAACATCGAAGAAGCTGGCTGCCCAGTAGATATCCAAGAGGCGGAAGTTAAAGCCACAGAAGATGCAGTGGCGGCTCGGGAAGAAGCCTTGGCCAAACAGCTCCAAGAGATGAAGAACCGTAAGCGCAAGCTAGTTGATCCGCTACAATTCGAAATGAGCATTCAGGCTGAGGACCTGGCGAGTTACGTACCAGCGTTTGGTTGGGAAATGGGACCACCTTCAGACAAGCAGATCCAGACCCTTGAAAAGTTAGGCATATTTCCGGATCAGATAGAATCAGCGGGAAAGGCCGGTAAAATACTTGATAGGCTGGACAAACGCCGCTACGAAGGATTGACTACACCCAAGCAAATCCGATTCTTGGAAGGTAGAGGGTTTCAGCACGTTGGGACATGGCAATTCGAGACAGCAAAGAAACTCATTGACCGGGTTGCGGCTAATGGCTGGCGGGTACCGCACGACATCAATCCAGTTGAGTATAAGGGGGACTAAGCGTGACTGCTATTTATTTAAGAGAGTGGCATAAATTTGAAAAGCAAATCCAAGCACAGCGAGTACAAGTCCCCAACGGGCAAAAATTGTCCGCTTATGTTCCTTTATGTTTATCTCTTGAGTTCCTTTACTCCAAAATCCAGCGACAACAGGGAAAACTCCACCAATTGATAGTAATATCACGCCTAGAATATCAAAAAATAGTCCAAGGATTTGGTAAAACTGGTAAGACAAATTCATCCTCCCCTTTCAGGTTAATTTTACCACATATCCTTCCATCGATGGAGGGTCTATCAAATGACTGAGCTTGAACTATTAGAACACATAGACCCCGCTATGTTGGAGTATCAGGACTGGGTTAATGTTGGCATGGCACTCAAGGATGCAGGATTTACAGCAAGTGACTGGGACAAATGGAGCTCAAGAGACCCTGGCCGATACCATGCCGGAGAATGTTTCAAGAAGTGGGGAAGCTTCACGGGCTCCCCTCACCCGGTCACTGCCGGTACGTTGGTTCAGCTTGCTAAAGACCAGGGATGGAAACCAGAGCGATCAGAAAGCTATGAACTCGGATGGGATGCAATCATTGGAGCAAAGGATGAGTTTGTCGTCATCAATAAGAACTGGGTGGAAGGTCGGGAAGTTACTGAACCCGAGCAATGGAACCCCGTTTCCCAGCTGGTCAAATACCTTGAAACCTTATTCGAAGCATCGGAGAATGTCGGCTATGTCACAGAAAGCTGGGAAAAGGACGGTAAGTATCTGCCGACAAAGGGGTGCTGGGACCGGTCGGCCGGGGAACTCATTCAGCAACTCAATCGGTGCAATGGAGACATCGGGTCTGTCATTGGTGACTGCAAGCCAACGGCTGGGGCGTGGATCCGCTTCAATCCACTAGATGGCCAGGGCGTAAAAAATGAGAATGTGACTGATTTCCGGTACGCCTTAGTCGAGTCTGACAACATGGATACAGACCATCAAAACGCCATCATCCGTGAGCTAGAGTTGCCGGTTGCGTGCCTGGTCCATTCCGGAGGGAAAAGCATACACGCCATCGTCAGGGTCGAGGCAGCCAATTATGAAGAGTACCGAAAAAGAGTTGACTATCTTTACACCGTATGCCAAAAGAACGGGCTCAAAATCGACAGCCAGAACCGGAATCCATCACGCTTAAGCCGGATGCCCGGGATCATGCGCAATGGCCACAAACAATTCCTTGTCGATACGAACATTGGTAAAGAGTCCTGGAAAGCATGGCAGGAATGGATCGAGGGTATCAATGACGACCTGCCAGAGCCTGAAAGTCTCACTAGCGTGTGGGATAGTCTGCCGGAATTGTCGCCGCCTCTTATTGACGGAGTGCTTCGCCAGGGGCATAAATTGCTTCTGGCGGGGCCGTCAAAGGCTGGGAAGTCCTTTTCTCTTATAGAATTATGCTGCGCTATTGCAGAAGGTCGTAAATGGCTCAATTGGTCATGTACTCAAGGTAGAGTGATGTATGTCAATCTTGAGCTAGACCGCGCAAGTTGCCTCCATCGCTTCAAGGACGTGTATGCGGCCCTAGGATGGGAGCCTAAAAATGTTAGTAATATTGACATCTGGAACCTTCGTGGCAAGTCTGTACCAATGGATAAACTCGCGCCAAAACTCATTCGCAGAGCGGCGAAGAAAAACCATATTGCCATTATTATCGACCCTCTATACAAAATCATCACGGGTGATGAGAACTCAGCCGACCAGATGGCCGCCTTTTGTAATCAGTTTGATAAAGTCGCAACAGAACTTGGTGCTGCCGTGATCTATTGCCATCATCACAGTAAGGGTAGTCAAGGTAATAAAAAAAGCATGGACCGGGCATCGGGCTCTGGAGTGTTCGCTCGTGATCCGGACGCGCTGCTGGACCTGATTGAACTGGAAGTAAATGAGGATCTACTAAAACAGGAAGAAAATAAAGCGGTTGCTCACGTCTGTAAGGATTGGCTAAACAGACACTTCGATGACTGGGAAGATAAAGTGTCTCAAGACGATTTATGCAGCGAAAAGGCCATGCTGGAGGCGTGCAAGAAACTCCTAGACTCCGATGCGTATCATTCCATGCAGAAGGATGTCAGCGTGGCTAGGAAGGCCGTACAGCAGCGCACAGGGTGGAGAATCGAAGGCACGCTGAGAGAGTTTCCGAAATTCCCGCCAGTTAACTTGTGGTTTGATTACCCAGTTCATAGCGTGGATGATGTTGGCAGCTTGAAAGATGTGGAGTCCGAAGGGGAAAAACCGCCCTGGCAAAAGGCACGAGAGAAGCGGAAGCCCAAGGAGAAAAAGGAAAAAGACAGGAAAATCTCACTCGAGAATGCCATTAATAGTTGTAATTTTGGAGAGCCTCCGACAATTCAAACTCTGGCAGAATCAATGGGAATTGCAGAGAGAACTGTAAGGGCAAGGATAAAAGAGCATGGAGGATTTGATGTCACTCAAAACATTGTTACAAAGAAAAAGTAGTGAATCAAGTAATCTGGATGGTTGCAGAAAAC
>JAIMKP010000031.1:0-22924 GCA_020692355.1 Desulfosporosinus sp. | reverse complement strand
TTTTCTGCAACCGAGTGCAGATTTGGTTGCAGAAAACGTTTTTCATGTTTTCTGCAACACTGCAAATGCAGTGCAGAAAACGTAAAAATTACACTGCACTGCATTTTAGGGGATTTGGTTGCAGAAAACGTAATTTATGTTTTTTGCAGTGTTGCAGAAAACGTTTTTCATGTTTTCTGCAACCGAGTGCAGATTTGGTTGCAGAAAACGTTATATAAATATACATTTTTTTCTGCAGCACTCACGCACGGGGTCACGGATGGGGGTACGTAGTCGTGCGTTTGCGTTCGCACGACGACTACCTCCCCTATCCATCCCGTGACAGGGGGCAACCGACAAGAACGAAAAGTTAAAAAATCAAAATGTTAGAATTTGGGAGGCTGAAAATATGGATGCCAAAAACAGTTTGATTGCCGTAGAAGAATTTAATGGCAAATACAAAATCAACGAAGACTACCGGCCGATAGCTGAAGCCCTAAAGGAAAAGTTCAGAGAGCTTGAATATGTGCCGGTAAAGAATATCCTTTTCCTCGAAAATACTGAGGACGAGCGCAAGAAGAATAATTCCATCGTGTATGCACAAATAAGCAAAATGCCTGGCAAGTGGGAAGATATTATCTTTCAGATCACGAAAAAGCATTTTGAGTACATGCTGGAGATTTTCAAGGAAAACACAATCTTGATGAGCCGGGAGCAGATCGTCGCGCTCATATATCACGAGCTAAAGCATATTCAATTGGTTCAATCCAAGGATGGACCTAAAATCGATATCGTTAGTCATGAGGTTGAGGACTGGATCAACATGGTCGAAAAACTCGGTCTGAATTGGAATAGCACGAAAGGACAGATACCAAATCTTCTTGACGAAAATATTAACTGGGAGAGCATCGAAGGACCGGCTAATCTTTTCCCTGCAGAAACGTCCCTTAAGCTGGTGAAATAAATGCGGACTGAATTTTTCGCCCCAATGGAAATGGTTCCTACCAAAACTCACCAAGAGAAAAAGGTGAGAGTGATTAATGGCAAGCCACAGTTTTATGAGCCAAAAGAACTCAAAGCGGTTCGGTCAAAACTTGAAGCTCACTTGGCATGTCATGTTCCAGAGAAGAAATACACCGGCGCAGTAAGGTTGATGGTGAAGTGGCTATTCCCGATCACGGGCAAGCATAAAAACGGAGAGTACAAGACCACCAAGCCCGACACAGATAATCTCCAAAAAATGCTTAAGGACGTTATGACAAAGTTGGGATTCTGGACGGATGATGCCCTGGTGGCCAGCGAAATCATTGAGAAGTTTTGGGCAACGATTCCGGGGATTTACATCGTGATTGAGGATCTTGAAAGCTGGTGATGGTATGCAAGAAAAGCCAAGACATCCTGGCGATCCGCGTAAGGATTTAGTAACTGACCATCGGCTCTGGGAAGACCTGCTTTGGAATTGCTGGCACTTAAATAAAGAACTGTATGGGTTACTTCATGGAATCCGTTGTGGTGGAGCTGAGCTCATACTGACAAAAGGGAGTTACCGGCTGATGCCCGGAGAGTGGAACGATGCCGAATGGGAAGGTATTAAGCAAAAATATCTAAACCCAGTACGAGAGAAGGTTGCGAACATGCTTAGGTTAACAAGGTTTGGTAAGGTGACGGAGGAAGATATGTCACCCGGGATATTCGAAGATAAACCTGAGCCGATCCCGGTAGAGCAAGGAAGAATGTTTGGATGAATACCGAAAATGAACATTTTTACCAGATAGAACTCGACATGGAGAATGAGCTTAGAAGCTCAATGGATAAATACCCACTGTTTAATTCGGCGCACGAAGGCTACGCCGTAATACTGGAGGAACTTGACGAGCTTTGGGATGAACTTAAAAAACGAAAACCTGACCGGGAGAAAATGAGGGCCGAAGCTATCCAGGTAGGTGCCATGGCCATGATGTTTATCGCTTCGATGGAGAACGGGTGGAAACCAAGCGCTGAGGTTAAGAAAAGTCCTGAGATCGTAAGCGAGCAGGAGCAGTTGTGGGGATGCCAAGTGCGGACAATGCCGATTTGCCAGGATAACTGACGAGCAGATTCAGGCACTTGGTGGCGATCCATATGAGACGTGCCGTAATCTGAGTAATTGGAAACCGAAGGGGGATGAGTGTTAATGTGTCTCTGCCGAAAGTGCAAAGGACAAGCAAAGCCCTGTAAATGTGATAAATGCCCCGAAAAGAACAAATGCATGTATGCCTATACAGATATCTGTCGTTTGTATGCCTATACAGATATCTGTCGTTGGAAACGGCTGCAGTCGCAAATCAAAAAAGGGGGTTGATTTAAATGCGAGTAACCTACGGCCAAGTCGCTGTTCGTCAAGCCATAGATGCCAAGGAGATGCCGCAAGCCGGCCCGGTGAGAACCTACCGCATTGAGGAAGAGTTTGAGACCAAGATAGCCCGAAACCTGCAGACCATTATCCGGATCGGGAAGCCGCAAATGAGGGTGGAACTGGAAGCCAGGCAGGAGGCCATAAGGGAAATTGTGATAGCATGCATGAAGGAACTTGAGAAGGAGTGGGCGCGAAATGAAACAACTGAAGTTTGAGGGCGAGCTCTATAACGCCTGCGCGCCACGGCACCTTGGGGAAGGCAGATACACCTGCGATGCGTGGAAGCAGCGGTCCGGACGCGTGGTCAAGGATGCGCGGGTGTTGAATGGACTGGGGCAGATGCTGATACGAGGGAAGTCTGTGGACAAACCTGTGGATATCCTGTGAAAAAGGGGGATAACCCTGTGAATGGTGACGAAAAAGAGTGGAGCAAAGGGAGAGATTGCCCTCACGGTTGGACGGACTGTATCCACTGTCTCTATGAGCAACTCTGTCGTCTTGGCCTCTATGTGCCGGACGAAGAGGCCATAGAACAAGAACACCGAAAGGCAGTGGTTGAGGCCGCAGCGGCCGCTGAGAAAACGGTTCATCACGAGACCCTAGAGTCGGTGAAACGAATATCTCAGGCAATGAGCAGTGTTGACGACGTGACGGACATAACTAGATTGGATTCAAAACGTTTTTGGTTACGTTGGGCGAGGACAAGCCCGCCTGACCCGCAAACGACGCAAAAGGACGTGATAGTTCCGATTCCGGGGGCAATTGAATCAGGAGGAAGCAAGTCGGGAAAACGGAGAAAGAAGCTTAAACGAAGATATGATTTTTTTTATTGGACAGGTTGACAAAAATTTGACATTATGTGATACTGATTATAGCCTATGCCCTGGAGACAGATAAATGTTTCCAGGGCTATCTTTATGCCTATTTTGAGGTGAGATTTTATGACTCCAGTACAAATAGTCCAGTGTGATTCGGAGACCTTTTGGTCTTGGTGGGCCGGGAAACGTAAGTAAAAGGAGCGAGTTTATGCGCTTAGTAATTATTGTTCTTGTCATTTTACTATCCCTGGCCACAGTGCCGGGGATTTTAGTTTCAGTCTGGAAAGGGGGCGGACTACCGTGGCAAAGATTGGAGAAGTTCTCAGACGCAAACAACCGGAAGTCTATCGGCAGCTTATGCTGCGGTACCCAGCGCCGCCGAGAGAAGAGGATGGGGCCAACTTCCGGGAGGCTGAGAAACTCATGCGTCATGATGGTTATCGTCGTGATGGTGGTGCTATTAGGCAAGTGAGGCGAGGGTAAAAAGAAAGGATAGTTAAATGTTTGAAACAAACGTTAAGAACTCTTTCCCCAATTCGTTTTTGGTTTGAATAAACGTACTCAATGGAGCTTCTTTAATTCCGCTAAAAGTAAAAGCATTCATGTAATTTTCATCTATAAGATTGTTCGAAGCGAGGCGCTTAATCGCGAGCATTACGTAATCCGATTTGAATCCTTTATCTTCAAAGGATGTGAAAAGTTCAACTTCGATACGATCTGAATTAAACGTTGTGGAGTAGATCTTATAAAGCACTGTTAGATCAAATACAGTTAAGTCGGATAGTATTCTAAAGAAATTGTCTTTGTACTCAAATCCCTGAAAATCGGTAGCTAGATGAATTATTGCATTTTTCCACGCTTCGATCTTTTCAATATTAGCTTCTTTTGCTACTTCATCTATTGAGCTAAAGAAATATCTCTGTAGGTCTTCGCTTTGGCCAATTTTGTTTAAGTCTACTCCGCTTTCAATAAGCTTTTTCAGTAGGATTTCAACGTTATTCTTCCTGAAAGCCGTGTAAGTTTGGAGTGTTGTACTTAGTAGCTGGATTCCCACGCCAACACTTGAAGCAATTAATGAAAGCTGGCTTGTGTCCATTCGGTATTCCCCCTCAATCAGCGTACAAAAAGAAGATATATCTATAGTTCCAGCCAAATTAGGAAAATCCTGCTTTTAGTTAATTAAGATGGCAGGAATTTCCTTCCTTTTGTCGAAGAAATAGTGTGAAGGGAGATGGAAGAAACATGGAACTTGATACTAAGCAAAAAGTATTGATTGCCATTTATACGGAGTACCAAAAAGATCTACCGAATATGGAAAAGAATATTACGCCACAAAATTTGGGGTTAGACAATGACGTGCTAAAAATGGCCTTAGTGAAATTGGATAATGAGAATTTAATTAACGACGTCAAGTTGGTTTATGGAGGAAACAGCGAGATTCCTCTTATAGCTATCCTTGACCATGCAAAAATTTCTAGATACGGCATTGAATACGTTGAGCAAAAGCTGCAAATTGATAAAACCCTAAGCAATAAAGATAAAGTGAAAAAGGTTGGAGAAGTAGCAGCCAACTGGGGATGGGAACAGATCAAAGATGTCATAGCAAAAACGCTTGCAGAGATAGCCAAACCTTAAGAGAGCCGAAAAGAGAGCCGAAAGGCTCTTTTGTTTTTGGAGTGATTCTATGCCGACCAAACCGCTTAAGCCATGCAACCATCCCGGCTGCCCCAACCTGACTAACGAACGTTTTTGCCAAGTGCACGCCCAAGCTGAACGCAAACGATATGACCAGGAGCGTGGCTCTGCCAACGAACGTGGTTACACATCCAGATGGCGTAAGTATAGCAAATGGTTCTTGAGCCAGCCAGATAATATATTCTGTAAACTGCAACTTCCTGGATGTACCAACATCGCCGAATGTGTTGACCATATCGACCCGGTTGGGCCCCAAGACCCAAGGTTCTGGGATAGCGGTAATCATCAAGCAGCGTGCATCCATTGCAATAGCGTGAAGGGGCACAAGAGGATGGCGGGCGAGGGCAAGCCGTTTGGAATGGCATAGGGTAGGGGGGTATAATCCCTAGAGCCTTTTGCCGTGAGACCGTGTGCCCATCTCAACGCAAATTTTTTTCCCAAAACTAAGAACTTTTTTTAGGAGGTGGTCCCGATGCCAGGCGGCAGACCGACAAAACCTTTGGCTCTGGTTCAGGGCCATCGAACAAAAGCAGAAAAAGAGGTCCGAGAAAAAGCTGAGAATAACTTGCTCACCGGTATCTCACTCAAGGAATGGCCGGACGTTAAGGCTGACCCAATTGCTCACAAGGAATTTCAGAGAATCAAGAAGGTCCTTAAGTCTATCGGCAAAGATGATGCTCTCCATGAAGGGGTCATCAACCGGTATTGTTTGCTTCACAGTGAATGTAAAAAATTCGAAGCTCTAAAGAGGGATTGCAACGATGAGCTTAAAGAGCTATACACAGCTTACCAGGAGGGCAGACTTGACTTCCTGGATTACCTAAACAAGAAAGAGACAATTCACGGCCGCTTCTTGACCCTAGATAAAAAGATCATGGAAAAGCGCAAAATGATGCTCGACATCGAGAAGGAAAACATCATGACCATTCAATCGGCTTTAAGGTCCATACCCAAAAAACCCAAGGGCGAAGAGGAAGACGATCCGATGTCTGCATTGCTTAAAAGGCGGGCAGGTGGTCCCTAGTGTACTTCGACAATGAGAGTGCCTTATATGCCATCAACTTTATCGAATACTTAAAGCATACTGACGGTGAATGGTATGGGAAGCCGTTTGATCTTCTTCCTTGGCAACACGAAATAGTATCCGATGTTTACGGGACTTTGACCGATGATGAAATTCGGCAATATCAATTTGTATATCTTGAAGTTCCAAAGAAAAACGGCAAAACTGAATTAGCGGCCGGTGCGGGAGTGCTTCACACTTTCGGCGACGGAGAAATGCGTGGCGAGGTTTATGGATGTGCAGCCGAAAGACAACAAGCATCAATTGCCTTTGATGTTGCCGTAAATATGATTGACCAATCATCTGCTCTTAAAAAGCGATGCAAGTTAACTTTGAGCCAAAAAAAGCTTGAAGATAAGGTTACAAAGACCGTATACCAGGTACTTTCTGCCGAAGCATATTCAAAACATGGATATAAACCCTCTGCTGTTATATTCGATAGACGTTTGTCGCCTATGCTGGAAACAGCATAGTGAAAATCGGTCAAAATCGGTGAAAGCTAAATGCATTGTAATCTTTGACGAATTACCAAAAACGCTGTATACTAACGTTAGAGGTGGTTCGCATGAAGTCGGGAATCTATATGATCCGCAATCAAAAAACCGGGCATAAATACATCGGGCAAAATGTTAATTTGAAATACCGAATCCGAAGGCACCGTCAACAATTAATGGATAACGTACACATAAATGATTACATGCAAAAACACCACAACAAGTACGGTGCTGAAAACTTTTCCTTTGAAATAATAGAAGCATGCGAAATTGAAAATCTTGATTCCAGAGAGGTTTATTGGATTGAATATTACGATTCAATGAACAGAAAAAAGGGCTACAATCTGGAATCAGGAGGAAACCCACAAAAAGTTCTATCGGAAGAAACAAAGGAAAAAAAGAAACGTGGAAAAAACAACCCGATGTATGGGAAGAAGTGGAACGAGAAACAGCGGATAAATATTACCTTAGCAAATAGGGCGAATAGCAAAAAACTCACTGAATCGGATGTTGCGGAGATTAAGCGAAAAATAGCTAATGGATCAACACAAAAGCAAGTTGCAGAAGAATATAACTTGCACATTAGCACCGTTAGTAAAATAACAAGAGGGGTAAATTGGTACTGGGTATTACCAGAACTAACGGAATCGCTTATGAACTACAACGATAGGAAAAACGAAGAAGTGATAAAACTATTCGAATCCGGTGTTTCTAGGAAGAAAATATCCCAACTTCTCGGTATGGATTACAGGAAAATCAATAGAGTTCTGAACGAACACAAAGCACAAGCTAATACCGAGGTAAAGCACATCGTAACAGATGTGGCTCACCGTAACGCATAGGGATTGAACCTATGCTCTTTTTCTGAGCATAGAATAAAACATCCCCACGAGTGACCGACACCTTAACAAGTAAAGTTGAAGGTGAAAATATATGCTGAACTTACAGGAAACTGTAAGAAGTAGAGGATAAAAAGCCTTTACGGTAACAAAATGGAACTTCACGCCCAACCAAACCGCGATCTTTGGGACATTATGACCTTTGGTGCCGGTGATGCACGGCGTCAACCTATTTGGTGGGTTATTACAACAGCCGGTGACGATCCGGATAGAAAAAGCATAGGGTGGGAGATACATGAAAAAGCACAAAAGATAATATCCGGAGAAATAATTGACCCAAGATGGTATTGTAAAATCTATGGCGCTCCCGAAGACGCAGACATTTTCGATGAAGAACTCTGGTATAAAGTGAATCCATCTCTGGGTCATACAATACCAATTGAAAAAATACGTCAAGCCGCGATCGGCGCTAGAAACAGCGAAGCCGAGGAGCGGCTTTTTCGTTGGCTACGATTAAATCAATGGATAGCTCTTAAGCGGATCGGCTGGCTGCCTCTTACTCTTTGGGATTCGACTGTTGGTAAATGGTCAAAAGCTGATTTGGTCGGAAAAAAGTGTTATCCAGGTTTAGACCTCTCAAGCACGACTGACCTCACAGGACTCGCTTTAGTCTTTCCTCCCCAGGAAGGATTGGAAGATTGGCGAGTCTTAATTGAGGGGTGGATCCCGGAGGACAACATGCGCGAACGGATTCAACGCGACGGCGTTCCCTACGACAAATGGGTCAATCAAGGGTTTCTCCATGCCACACCTGGAAACGTCGTTGATTATGACTTTGTCGAAGCTCGAATTATAACGCTGAGCAAGCAATATAAGTTCCTCCATGGCGGCACAGACCCATGGAACAGTCGAATGCTAACGCAAAGACTCCAAAAAGAAGGGGTAGAATTCCTTGAGGTACAGCAGAACATGGCGAATATGTCGCCGGCCATGAAGGAGATTGAGAGGCTTTTGCGGTCTGGACAATATAGCCATGAAGCAAATCCTCTTGCCAGATGGTGCTTTGGTAATGTTGTGACAGCAGTTGATGGCAATGAGAATATCAAGCCTATGAAGAACAAGTCAAAAGACCGGATTGACTTGACTGTCGCTTGGATAAATGCCATGTCGATAGCCGTACGACTAGAGGACAAGGAATCCGTCTATGAAACGCGTGGCGTGAGATCCTAACTAGGGGGGGTGATTAAAATTGAGAAAAAGAAATTAAAGGAATTAATGCCTGATGCCACTGATGTTTTTGCCTTTTTAGGCATCTGCTTAGTCGGTATTGGCACATGGTGGATTAGTCCGCCAATATCGCTTATCGTTGTAGGAAGCTTGCTCTTGGTTTTAGCATTAGCACCATATGTAATCAGGCCCGGAAAGTAGGTGATGTCAGTTGGGCGTAATATCAAAAATGTTTAAAAACAGCAGCAACAGCAATCTCAGCAATCCAGAACGCTGGCTCATCGACCTTCTGGGAGGTCCTCAATCAAAAGCCGGAGTCCGCGTCAACCTCGATTCAGCCCTTCAAGTCATGGCAGTCTATGCATGTGTCAAGTTACTAAGCGAGACCATAGCAAGCCTGCCATTTCCGGTTTATAGGAGGCTTGGGCGCGGAAAGGAAAAGGCGTTCGACCATCCACTCTATCCCACCCTTCACGACATTGCCAATCCGGAAATGACTAGCTTTGAATTCCGGCAGACGCTAATGGTGAATATGCTCCTGACCAAGGGCGGATTTGCTGAGATTGTCAGAAACGGAGCGGGGAAACCAGCAGAATTATGGCCAATTCCGAGCAATAAGGTAGCGGTTCAGCGAGATCCGGAAACAAAAAAATTGCTGTACTTTATACATGCTCCTGATGGCAAAGGGTACATCCTTGGGCCTCATCAGATTTGGCACCTCAAGGGAATGAGTATCGATGGACTAAATAGCTATGAGCCAGTTGCCCTTGCACGTGAGGCCTTTGGCTTATCCATGGCCACCGAGGAATTCGGAGCTAGGTTCTTTAGTCAGGGTACGAATGCCGGCGGGATCGCTGAGTATTCTGGAAAATTAAGCGACCCGGCATTTGAAAGATACAAAAAATCATTTAATGAAGCCTATTCTGGACTAACAAACAGCAACAGAATCATTTTCTTAGAGGAAGGGCTGAAGTTCCACAAAATCGATACACCGCCCGAAGCCAGCCAGTTTATTGAAACCCGCAAATTTCAAGTGATTGAAGTTGCGCGGTTTTTTAATGTCCCGCCCCATATGATCATGGACTTGGAAAGGGCCACCTTCTCCAATATTGAACAGCAAGCAATTGGCTTTGTTGTCTACACTCTTAGGCCATGGCTGGTGAAGATTGAACAGGCGGCCTCGAAAGACCTTTTGATGCCTGATGAACGGAAATTGTATTTCGCCAAATTCGTCGTTGAAGGCTTACTCCGGGGTGACTTTAAGACGAGGATGGAAGGTTATGGGCTTGGCCGTCAGAATGGTTGGTTGTCGGCCAATGACATCCGTGAACTCGAAGACATGAACCCGATTTCTAAAGAGCTGGGCGGAGATGATTATCTTGTCAACGGGAACATGAGACCGCTAAGGGATACTAGCGGACAAGGAGAGGGGGTGAGAAGTAATTGAGATTTTGGAGTTTTATTCAAAACGCAGACAACCAGGACGAGGTCGAACTTCGCATTGAGGGTGAAATCGTCAGTGATGACGATGCCTGGATCTATGAGTGGTTTGGGATAGCCTCTACTAGTCCGAATGCTTTTCGGGCCGAACTTGCACAACATACAGGCAAAAACATAACCGTCTGGATCGATAGTTGGGGCGGAGACACAACTGCAGCTGCTGGGATCTATAACGCTTTGAAAGAGCACAAAGGGAAAGTTACGGTAAAGATTGATGGCAAAGCGGTTTCTGCTGCCTCTGTTATAGCCATGGCCGGGGAGGAAGTAAAGATTTCTCCTGTGGGCATCATGATGATCCACAATCCTTGGTCAGGCATAAGGGGAGAGGCAAAGGACATGCGCCACATGGCTGATGTATTGGACGAAGTTAAGGATAGCATCATTAACGCCTACCAAATGAAAACCAAGATGTCCCGTAAAAAACTGGCGGAAATGATGGACAACGAGACCTGGATGAGCCCGAAGACAGCCATGTCAGAAGGTTTTGTTGATGAGATTCTTTACACGGGGACCGATGGCAGCCAGGCGCAGAATTCGTTCATACTTAGCCACTTGGCTATCCAGAACAGCGCGTCTGAAAGCATGAGGCGCTTCATCGAACAGTACAACAAAATTAACGCCAAACCCGAACCGCACAACGAACCCAGCGAACCACCAAAACCCACGGAACCCCCCAAGGGGGAGCCCAACAACTCAAACGCTCAGTTGTTATCGCTTAAGCGAAAGCAACTTGACCTTAAATCCAAAGAAATTATTTAAAGGGGGAATACCAATGGCAAATATCATCGAAATGAAAGCAAAAAGAGCGGTACTCGTGGACGAGGCCCGCGTAGTCCTGGACCAAGCCGACAAAAGAGGGGATGGCTTAACTGCAGAGGAGCAGCAAAAATATGACACGATCATGGCCGAGGTAGACAAGCAGGGCGAGAGAATCAAGCGCGAAGAACACCAAGCCCAGTTGGAAACCGAAATGAAAGCAGTGTCCGGGCCCACTGCGCCTCCAGAGCCAAATGACACACCTAAGCCTGCCAGCATGTATGCAACCGAGGAATACCGAAATGCATTCAACAGTTTCTTAAGAACTGGAAACGCCGCTATTCCACAAATCCAGGCAGCACTTCAAACTGACAGCAACACCGCTGGCGGCTTTATTGTTGCTCCTGAAAAGTTTGTGGCTCAACTAATCATGGGGATCGACGATCTGGTGTTCATCAGGGGTCTGGCTACTGTGATTCAAAATGCCGATGCAGCGAGCTTGGGTATTCCTGCCATGGACGGAGACATGGACGATGCCGATTGGACTTCTGAGATTGCAACCGGAAATTTGGATACCGGGCTGAGCTTCAAAAAGCGTGAACTGAAACCATATCCGCTTGCCAAGCAAGCCAAGGTTTCCAACAAACTGCTCCGCGCTGCTGCCATTGACGTTGAGGCCTTGATCCGCGATCGGTTGGCCTACAAGTTCGCAGTAACCCAGGAAAAAGCATTCCTCACAGGTGACGGCGTAGAGAAACCCTTGGGCGTATTTACCGCGAGTCCACAAGGTATTAGCACTGCTCGCGATGTTTCCACCGGCAACACGGCTACCACAATCGGGGCTGATGGCCTGATTGAGGCTAAATATGCCCTCAAAGCCCAATATCGGAAACTTGCTCAGTGGATTTTCCACCGCGACGCTATCAAGATGATTCGTAAGCTCAAAGATGCCAATGGCGATTATCTCTGGAAGGCTGGCCTCAGTGATAAGCCTGACACCATTCTTGAACTTCCATTCAATGAGAGCGAATACGCTCCCAATACATTCACCACTGGTCTGTATACCGGCATCCTTGGCAACTTTAAGTTCTACTGGATAGCTGATGCCCTCAACATGCAGGTTCAGCGCCTGGTTGAGTTGTATGCAGCTACCAACCAAACCGGTTTCATCGGCCGCCTAGAGTCCGATGGAATGCCAGTGCTGGAAGAGGCCTTTGTCCGCGTCAAACTTGCTTAGTAAAAATAGTCGGGAGCTGGGATCAAAACTGGCTCCCAAACAATACAAGGAGGTAAGAAAGCATGAATCTTTCCAATGAAGTCAAAGTTACTCGTGTTATGAACGCTGTAGCAGCAGGAACGGGTGATACTCAAACCGGTACCCATGTAGATATGCAGGGTTTCGATGGAGTTGTGTTTATCGCCACCTTTGGAACACTGACAGCTACTGCTGTAACTAAACTCCACGCAGAGCAAGGTAACGCATCGAATGATTCGGACATGGCAGATCTGGCCGGGACTGAAATGGCCATTGCCGACACCGCAAGCAACAAAGTCCTGGTATTGGATATTTACCGCCCCGCAGAACGCTACGTGCGCCCATTAATTACAAGGGCAACTGCTAATGCCGTTATCAACGGCATATATGCCATACAGTACGGCCCCAGGGCCTACCCAACAGCGCAAGACACATCCGTGGCCGGCACCGAGCTTCATGTAAGTCCTGCTGAAGGAATCGCTTAATCTTAAACTAAGGACTGATTAATAGGAGGCGGCAGGCTCAAATACTTGTCGCCTTATCGCTGAGAAAGGGGTAACACGATGCCTGATAATACCTATCAAACCAAGGTTTACACGAAACAGGGCGGCGATGAACAGGTTATCGCCAACGGTGGCAAGCAAACCGTTGAATCCGGTGGGGCAGTGGAAATTGCCGATGTGGGCGGGCTAAAGGTTAATAGTAAAAAAATTGCTGACACATTTTTTGTTACCTCAGTCCTGGACGGTGCAGCAGCAGCCACCGCTGCGAACTATGGAGTATTCTTTATCGCTCCGTTCGCTTGTGAAGTGGTTTCAGTTAGAGAGAATCACACCACAGCTGGATCCGATGCCGGAGCCGTTACCTTGGACGTGGAAAAACTGACCGGAACACAAGCATCCGGTGCAGGCGTTGCCGTCCTTGGCGCAACCAAGATCAACCTCAAGGGCACAGCAGAAACCGTCCAAGCACCTGCATTAACGGCTACAACGGCCAATAAACAATTAGCCATAGGCGACAAGCTAAACCTGCTTGATGCCGGTGTGCTGACTGCCGTGGCTGGCGTTGCGGTTACCGTAGAACTGGCACGGCTTTAGGAGTGATAACCGATGACTGTTCAGCTAGTCTCCAACCAACACCGCCAAGCAACTATTGATATGGTAACCCCCGCTGCCCAGAACAGCACCAATGTTGATGCGGTCCTGACCGGCTCTGAGATGGATGCGAGAGCATGGAAATCCCTGGCATACACTCTTAAGATAGCTACTGCTGCCGTGACGTGGACCGTATTTGGAGCCAATCAGGCCGATTACAGCGATGAAGTCGTTGTGCAGGCTGCGACCAGTGTCAATGCCGGGGCAAATGCTTCCTATGCGGTAGAACGGGCGCCATATGCTTACTACCGGGTAAAAATTCGGAGCACTGTTGCCGATACACCGGGAGGCGCAAGCCTGGCGGGGATAGCGAAAGGATGATCATATCATGGTAAAGGTCAAAATGAAGGCCACCGCCGCCGGTCCCGAAGGGACCTTTATGGCGGGCCAAGTTTATTCCGTGGAAGATAAACAGGCGAAGGATTTCGTCGAAGGCGGTTATGCTGAGGCACTTGAGCCTTTTCCGGATATCAAGAAGCCAAGTGAACCTGAAGAGGGTGAAGTAAGTGAACCTGATAGTGATAACCCCGCCGGCGACGGAGCCGATGACACTGACGGAAGCGAAACAGCACCTAAGGGTAGACGGTAGCGCAGATGACACGCTAATTACTAGCCTGATTAAGCAGGCCCGCGAATGGTGCGAGGACTACCAGGGGAAAAAGTTTATCACTCAAACCCTTGAGCTAGTCCTCGATGCTTTTCCGGATGGAGACTACATTGAATTCCGCAACTGTTCTCCGGTCCAATCGGTAACAAGCGTCAAATATACCAATAAAGACGGTGTTGAGGCTACGCTTGCAACTACTGAGTACATTCTGGATAAAGACAGTTTTGTCAACAAGATTAACCTGGCCTATAACAAGGATTGGCCGACAGCAACGCTTCAGCCGGTCAATGCGGTTAGGGTGCGATTTGTTGCCGGCTTTATTGATGCCGCAGCCGTTCCGGAGTCGGTTAAGTGGGCCATGGCGCTTCATATGCGCTTGCTCTACCATGACTACCGCCCGGAGGAACGCGAAAAGCTTGAGCGGGCCAGGGATGCATTGCTCGGCATGAATCGGGTGGTGCCGGTATGAGTGATCCGGTCACGTTAGAGCAGTTCCACCACAAAATAAGCATTCAGCAGCAATCCACTACTCAAGATAGCTATGGCCAACCGGTTAATACCTGGACAGATTTTGCTGCGAACATTTGGTCCTTCGTCGATCCCACTGGAGGTAGCGAATTCTATGCAGCCCAA
Organism: Desulfosporosinus sp.; assembly: GCA_020692355.1. Lineage (GTDB taxonomy): Bacteria > Bacillota > Desulfitobacteriia > Desulfitobacteriales > Desulfitobacteriaceae > JAJZPA01. Next base: position 8,509 of record JAIMKP010000031.1, on the reverse strand, counting down.
AAAGTAAACGCTGAAGCAGTTGCCAATATATGGATAAGATACAATGCCGGAGTAGGAGTAAAACCCTCTATGAGGGTGGTTTTTGGGACAAGAATCTTTGACATTCTGAATGTCATGAACTGGCAGGAAAGAAACAAGTGGATCCGGCTGGTGTGCAAGGAGCTGAGCTAAATGGCAAATGACATTATCGGCGTTAAGGAAGTCAAAAAGCTATTAGAAGAGGCTGGCAAGGCCCCGGCAAAGGTTCTAACTACTTCAACTAAAAAAGGGGCCAGAATAGCCCTTGCATATGCCAAGGCTCATGTTTATGACGGATTTGAAGAGCAGACAGGAACTTTAAAACGGAGCTTAAAAATCCGCAAAGAGAAGCGCAAAAAAGGGAAATCAGTTTACCAGGTTGGACCGGACGCTTCTGGGTGGTATGCGCATTTCCTTGATTTTGGTCACTGGAATACCGGTGGAGTCAAGTTAGCGAAAAAGGGAACGGCGGCAAGAGATGCGCAAACATCTGGAATGACGTGGAATCCTGGGAATAGATTCCTCCGCAATTCAGTGGATATCCAACGTGATGGAATCGAGCAGATTATTTTAGAGGATATGGCAAAAGAACTGGATAAATTGAGGTGATACCATGGATTTTGAGCAAGGATTGACGGCTGAGTTGTCGGCCATAGCCGGACTGGCCAGCAAAGTATTCCCGATTATGGCAGCGCAGGGAACGGTAGCGCCTTATCTCGTCTATTCCCTGGGTAACAATGAGAGGGAACAACATCTCGGTGGCCATGATGGCCTTGTTCAATCCCAATATCAGTTGGATTTGTATCACTCGACCTATAGCGCCTTGAAGGCCCTGAAAAAGCTGGTTATCGCAAACATCAAGACCTACGGCCTACGGAATATCGGTGGGACCGGCCCGTACATGCAGCAAGTAGAGATCATAAACGAATTTGAAACCTACGATGGCACGGTGAGTCTCTATAAGGGAATCATCGAATTCAATGTATATTACGACGAATAGGAGGGATCACATTGCCAGCAAAAAGAACAATTGGCACTACGATTACCAAGGGTGGCGTAAATATTGGGTCACTAACAAAGATATCGTCGCCAGAGAAAAGCGTGGACAGCGTTGAAGTAACCACACTTGATGTCGCGGATGGCTACAAACGATTCATACCAGGCATGAAAGATGGGGGAGAGGTCACGGTCAGCGGCTATTTTGATTCTGCAGATGCGGGTCAATCAGCTTTAGATACCGCTTTTGAGGCCGGATCTGAGGATACCTACGTCATTACATTCCCAGCCACAATCGGGGCGACGTTCAGTTTCTCAGCCATAATTACCAAATATAACGCTGGAGAAGCAAACCTCGAAGATCCGTTGAGCTTCGAATTGACGCTGAAAGTAGTTGGCAAGCCGACATTGGCCGTAACCGCTTCTGGTGGCTTAACTGCTTTGGTATTGTCCGGTACCACCGGCGCATTGTCGCCAGCATTCAACAATGCCAAATACGCTTACTCGTGGGTATTTACCACGGACGCCAGCATCACGGTCACCCCGACAGCTGCCAATCATACCATCAAGATGTATGTAGATGATGTCTATGTTGGTGAAGTGAATTCAGGATCGGCATCGGCTGCGATCACCGGGTTCTTGGCTGCTACAAGCAAGAAGATCACACTTATTGTCTTTGAGGCAGGGAAGAGTCCGAAGACCTATACTATTGTAGCTGCCAGAACAACGTAATAATGATTTGAGGAAAAGGGCTACCTGCCGGTGGCCCTTAACTTTTAATACTGGGAGGATATTATGGCTAAGAAGTTTGTCCCAATTGAACTCGATAAGACCCGTAACCTACGCTATGGCATGGTTGCGCTGATTAAACTGGAAAAGAGAATGGGAAAACCCTTTGCAAAGATAGACTTTGAAAACGAAATGAACTACGAAGAAGTTGCAACCATTATCTGGGGAGGGCTGTCTCACGAAGATCCAGACCTTACACCTGAGAAAGTTGCAATGCTTATTGATGACTATAGCGATATTCCGACCGCTCTAGCGGCTATGGGCGAAGCCATGCAGGAGGCTTTCGGCGGAAAAAACGCTCAGGGGACGGCGGAGCAGAGCACGGAGAATGGGACTGGGACACAGCCCTCAGAAACGCCGTCCAGTGTGGACTCCTTCCCGACCAGTTCTGGGAGCTAACACCGGCAGAACTCAATATCATCATTGAGGTTTACTCTGGAAAACAGAAAGAAAAACAGAAAAGCGGTATAATAGCCGCTTTTTATTCTGTCTATTTTTCGAGACTTAAAACACTTAGCGGGTCGGATTTAGAAAAGATCATGGACGCGATTGATAAGTCTAACGATGAAGATATGACCGATGAGGAAATGCTTGAAGTGGCTAAAAAACTAGCTTCAGGCTTTGGGGGTGAGTAAGACTTGGCAATAATTCGTAATATTTTGGTGCGCGTTGGGGCAGATATTAACCCCATGCAGAAAAACATGGCCAAAGCACAAAACGTGCTTGGTAGCTTTAACGCCCAGCAGAAAAAAGCTCTCTATTCGATGAACGCCAATATGAAAACCCTAATGGCCGGAGCTGGAGCTGGAGCAGCCGGTGTGTCCGGGACCATGGTGGTAGCAAAAACTGCTGCTGTGGCTTTAGCCGCCGCTGCGGCAGCTGCATTCGCGGTCGTAAGTGTTAAAGGTGTAAAGTCCGCGATGGAATACGAGTCCTCAATGCAACAAGTCAACAGAATCATGGGGGCAAATGCGGCAGGATTCGTTCAGTGGGCAAATACCCAAGCGTCGGCTTACAATATGTCTAGGCTAGAAGCCGTGAAATACGGTGCGGTATATGGCAACCTGATGAGTAGTATCACATCAAGTCAGGCTAAGGCTGCTGATTATACGACTCAATTACTCAAAGCCTCTGCAGTCGTGGCTTCCGCAACTGGGCGGGATATGACGGACGTAATGGAGAGAATTCGTTCGGGCTTGCTCGGGAACACAGAGGCAATTGAAGACCTGGGGATCAATGTCAATGTGGCTATGCTGCAAAGCACAGAAACCTTTAAGAAGTTTGCAAACGGCAAGAGTTGGGATCAATTAGATTTTCGGACACAGCAGCAAATCAGGCTATTCGCAATCCTTGAGCAATCCACATCCAAATTTGGGACGGACGTTTACAAAAATACTGCTTCCGGATTGACCCAGTTTACTTCGCTCCTCAAGGATGCCCAGTTAAACCTTGGACAGGCATTTCTTCCGATTGTACAGGTAGTGACACCAGTATTGATATCTTTTGCTCAAAACATAAAATATGTCACGTCTGTATTTGCTCAATTCATGCAGGCGTTGTTTGGTACGAACTCACAGCAGGCACAAAATGCGAAAGCGGCTAGCCAAGCAGCAGCCGCGCAGACGAAGCTAGGTAAAGCTACAAAAGCAGCTGGTGCAGCGGCAAAGGGAAGCATAGCTGGATTTGACGAAATAAATCAGTTACAGGAATCCTTGGCAGGGAATGCAGCTGATGCAGCCGGTGCAATGGGCGATACCGCGACAAGTATGCCAACGGCAGCACAAGGAGACACAGGCACAAGCCTTATTCCCCAAGGTGTTTTAGACTTTGCTAATAAAGTAAGAGAAGCGCTTCAGCCAATAGGTGGATATTTTGCAGAACTTGGGGGATATTTCAAAACGTTTTGGGCAAATATACAGCCCGCACTTCAGCCTATCATTGATTTTATAGTGCGCGTATTTACACCTGTGTGGCAAGGCATGGTTGCCATAATCGGTGTTGTATTTAATACAATTAAGGGCATGATTCAGGGCGCTCTCCAAATCATTCAGGGTGTCATTGAGGTTTTTTCTGGGTTGTTAACAGGTAATTGGAGCATGCTTTGGCAAGGGATAAAGGATATTCTCTCTGGAGCATGGACTATAGTAAAAGTAGTTTTCGAAGGCGCAATAAAGATTATAGAGATAGCATGGGCATCGTTTACTCAAGTACTATTTGTCGTTTGGGAGACGGTTTGGAGCGCGATCAGTAGTTTTGCTAGCACAGCCTGGGAAGCCCTAAAAAATCTCGCTATCAGCGTTTGGACAATAATCGCGACTTTCCTTTCTACAACGTGGGAAGGAATTCGTATCAGTGCAGTAACGAAATGGACAGCAATTTCAACATTCTTCTCGACAACGTGGATGGGGATAAGAAATGGTGCAATTACAGCTTGGGATAATATTAAAACCTCGCTATCGGGTACTTGGGACTGGTTGAGTACCAGAGCGAGTGAAGTCTTTAGCAACATTAAGAACTCCATCATTACGGCATTTAGCACTGTAAAAGATGCTATTTGGAATATTTGGGATGGCATCAAGAACAGCATAAAGAACTCAATCAACTTCATTGTTGAAACGATCAATTCCTTCATCCGGAGGATTAATAGTATAAGTATATCAATACCGGCGGTAATTGTTGCTGGTGTAACTCTTTTTGATGGTGCTAGTTTAAGTTTTCCTCATATTCCAGAAATACCACAGCTCGCAAAAGGTGGAATAATCGGCTCCCCAACGCTTGCCATGATCGGTGAGGCCGGCAAAGAGGCAGTGGTCCCACTTGAAGACACGTCATTTGTCGATACACTAGCTAGTGCGATCGGCACAGCAGTGTTGAACGCAATGCAGTTTAGTCAACAACCAGGCAATCAATTCCAGCAAGGCCAAGCGGTGTTTAATTTGGATGGATCTCAATTTGCCAGGGCGATCATACCTCTCATTAATAAAGAACAATCCAGACAGGGCCCCATGGCCATTCAGGGGGTATAAAGGATGATAAAAATTAACTCTGTCGCAATCCCTACCCCCTCTGCTTTTCAAGTCGGCATCCAGGACATTAGCAAAGCCGAGCGCAATGCGAATGGCCTGATGATCATCGAGCGAATTGCCACAAAACGCAAACTCGAACTGAGTTGGAGCTACTTATCCCAAAGCAGTTTAGCCAGTTTACTGCAAGCAGTATCTGGCGTTTTTTTTACAGTCGAATATCCGGATCCTCAGGATGGAGCTCTAAGGACAGGAACATTTTATGCTGGTGATCGTAACGCAGGAGCGATTGACTATATAAACGGAGTAATGCGGTATAAGGATATTAAATTCAATCTTGTTGAAAGGTAGGTGGATAGATTGTTGACCGTTTCACAGCAATTCAAGGATGCAATTTATTCACCTAGCCGGCAAACTGCCGCAAAAGTAATCTTTCAAATCGTTGACATCGATGCTGCTGAAGATGCGACGACATCCGTCACCAGCGAGGCAAGCATAAGCAAAAAAGCGCAAGTCACTAATACACTGACCGAAAAAACAGGGAAGTTTGCTACATTCGAAACTGATTACTGGAAGCTCGACGGGTCTTTTGTTCTTCCTCCAAAGCCAACCGAAACTGGTTATGAGGTTGGCTGGTGGAGCAATGATATCTGCCCGGAAACAGGAATCTTCGTTACCCCACAAGTTACTACCCTGCAATTCACTAAAGATCATAGCAGCATTGGTTTGACAATTTTCTTTGATGTTTTAGCCGATGAGTATGCTTCAGACTTTACTATCGTAGCGTATGACAGTTTGAGTGCTGTCATACACACTGAGACGGTCACCGGTAACACTCGTGCTAAGTATATCCTCGAACGGACTCTACAGAATTTCCGAAAGATTATCGTTACCGTTACAAAATGGGCGAAGGGAAATCGCAGGGCTAGGATATCCGAGATAAGTTTAGGCGTGGTTTATGATTACACTGGCAATGAGCTTATCAATGTAAACGTCATTGAAGAGATTGACACGATGGGCAATCAATTGGCCAGCAACGAAGTAAAGTTCACCCTGGACAACTCAGATAAACGCTTTAATATCCTCAATCCCACGGGTGTATACCCAGCCTTACAGCGTAAGCAAAAGGTTACTCCTCTACTCGGAGCCGTAGATCCTAGCGGCGCAATCGAGTACGCCCCAATGGGGATTTACTATTTAACTAAGTGGAATTCAGATGAAGGTACACTAACAGCCAGCTTTACCGCGAGAGATATTTTAGACATCCTTGCTCAGAGCGATTTTGCCGGGGGCACTTATACTACAACGAGCCTGTACGATATAGCAGTGGCTGTGCTAACGTCGGCAGGCGTGACAAACTACAGCATAGATACCGCGTTGCGGAGTATCGCTTCCTCGGGTTCCCTGGCCAAGATGAAACATAGGGAAGCGCTGCAGCTCATCGCCATAGCGGGCCAGTCCGTTGTCTATTCTGATCGGGCAGGGAAGTTAATTATTAAGCAGCTGACAAGCACCGTTTTAGGCGAAACGATTAGCTTTGACAATATGCCTAAATCTCCTCAGATCAAGCTGGACACATTAATCAACACAATTTACATCAAGTCAGGAGCAACGACTTACACCTATACGGATCCAGCCAAGCCGGCTGAGGAGCAAATCTTGTCTATAGAAATTAACAACACTCTGGTCTCGGATGCAACAATGGCTTCGAATGTTTCCGCGTGGATACTAGCTGAACTTAAAAAACGTTTCCTCTATGAAATTAACTGGCGCATGAATCCAGCGTTAGAGTGCGGGGATATTGTCACTGTTCAGGATGACTTTGCTACGAATAAAACAGTACGCATTACAAAACAAGAGTTTAGCTTTGCTGGGTATTTGGGCGGGAAAACAAACGGTAGGGGAGGTGGGGTATAGTGGGCTGTACAAGAAGATACGCCTTTGCCCGTTCTTCTGTAGCCTATAAGCAGGATGGCACTCAGGTAGCCACCAACACACCTCGCTACGAGACAGGCAAATTCGGTCAAGCCGTGATGGTGGAAGAGGGAACGATGAACCTTTCTTTCGGTATGATAGCAGCGACCAACGGTTACGTTTACATTGATATGACTTCGGTGACAGATTATGTTATCCAAACGGGTGACTATTTGGAATATGATGTATTCTGGTTTACCAATGTACCAACAGAGAAACGGATTGCTTTTGATTACACTTGCAGTAATGGTTCGACATTGCGTGACTCTGGTGCGGTAGCGGTAGACCAAAACAATCTCTCAGCGCATCCGCGCACAGACTTAAGCGCCTATGCTTCTGGAAGATGGTACCACCGCAAAATAGTGATTCCATCAGGACATGCGGGCCAGACCATTATATACTATAACCTTGCATGCGAGTATGACGGTGGTGGAACGGTTGCGGGTATGATTCGCAATATCAGGATTACCGACGGAGCAGGTGCTGTACGAAAAAACATTTGGTCATCGACGGATGCCCTACCGACCTTCACGGTTAATTTAACTAGCAACGCATTACAGACTTATTCATTCTCGAAGGTAGAGGCCGAAACTCTAACCATCCCCACGGCAGGAGTGCTTACTCCCGATAAGTTTACTATAGAAGGGTGGTTTTTGATACCAAATCAAGCAAACATTAGATATTTAGTTAGCATCAATAAGGGAACTTATGTTAATCACTTTGATTTCTATATGAATACTTCTAGCTATATTCGATGGGAATATTATGATGGAACTACAGTATATGGCATTACTTCAACAAATACAGTCAACCTTAATGCGTTTAATTACGTAGCATGGACGTACGATAGAAGTACTGGCATAGCCGTTGTAAATGTTAACGGGGTCAAAACAAGTGCAACTGTAACTTTGCCAACCGTTCCTACTCTTACTACAATATGCTTGGGCGTAGATTACGATAAAATGAGTAATATTTTAGATGGCCTCATCGACGATATCCGCATCTCCAACATCGCCCGCACAGACACAGAAATACTTGCAGCGTATCAGTCCAATGCGCCATTGCTGGTGGATGAATTTACAACGGCTAAGCTTAACTTCGATACCTTCATCACTGACTGGACGAAATATGACTTCTACAACGCTGAGGACCTTAACCGGGTGGAAAGCAATGCTCAAGATATAACAGCATTTATGCAGGCGAATTTTAAGCCGCCGACTCTAACCACAGTTACCAATCGCGATATGACAAGGATAGAATTCTACGACGACCTAAATCGTATAGAGAGCAACATTTTGGCAATTCGCAACACGCTTTATGAGCCACCAGGATGGCTCGTACCCATAACAAACTGGTTTAGTCTAAAGTCATTCAGCTACGCTGATGCCAATAGGCTTGAATCTGATCTGCTTGCGCTCTATACGTTGCTCCAGAATATCCAAAATTACTTCCAATACAGTGGGGTTCCTACGTGCGGACAAGATAACACTTTTTTATAAAGCGGGTGATTTAATTGAGCTTGGTATCCTATTTAAAGACGGTCTGGTCAGATAGGGCAGTGGAGTTCCCAAGGCGTTATAGGGACGAATTAAATAATCAAAAAACATTTACACCCGACGAGGGCACGATCACCAATGCAGGAACTCCACTTAACGCTACGCGCCTGAATAATCTCGAGATCGGCGTTGAAGCTGTGACGACTGAGGTTA
>JAIMKP010000099.1 GCA_020692355.1 Desulfosporosinus sp. | reverse complement strand
ATATCTCCAACGGAGAGAACTTCCATCGGGTGTTTGATAAATTTCTGGGACATTTGGGAAATGTGAACGAGACCGTCGTTTTTGACACCAATGTCGACAAAGGCACCAAAATCCACCACATTGCGCACGGTACCTTCGAGGATCATGCCCTCTTCCAGATCCTCGAGGTGGGTGACATCTTTACGGAGCAGGGGTCGGGGCAAATCTTCCCTAGGGTCGCGCCCGGGGCGCTGCAGGGCAGTGAGGATATCCCGTACGGTCGGTACTCCTGCTTCGAGTTCTGCCGCTAAAGACTCTGCTTTCAATGCAGCCAGAGCGGTTCGGATATCGTGGGGACGCGTCTTTAAATCCTGCACATGAAACCCTGCTTTTTGGAGAATTTTCTCTGCCAAAGCATAGGACTCGGGATGGACAGGCGTATTTTCCAAGGGGTTTTCCCCATCAACCAAGCGGATAAACCCGGCACACTGAATAAAGGTCTGTTCGCCTAAGCGGGGAATCTTTTTTAACTGGGTCCGGTTCCTGAACTTTCCGTTTGCTTCCCGCCAAGCCACAACATTCTTGGCTACTGCCGGTTTTAATCCCGCCACATATTGGAGTAAAGAGGAAGATGCTGTGTTAAGATCGACTCCAACCGTGTTTACGCAGGATTCAACCACACCGTGCAAGGATTCCTCCAAGCGCTTAGGTTGCACATCATGCTGGTACTGGCCGACCCCAACGGCTTTCGGTTCAATCTTCACGAGTTCGGCGAGCGGGTCTTGAAGCCGACGCGCAATCGAAACCGCGCTGCGCAGGGAGAGATCGTACTCGGGAAATTCCTCTGCTGCTAGCTTCGAGGCGGAATAAACCGAGGCTCCAGCTTCGCTGACCAAGATATACTCAAGCGGCAACCCCCGTTCCCGAATCAGTTCGGCCACAACCTCCTCGGTTTCCCGTGAAGCGGTTCCATTCCCGATGGCGATAATATCGGCCTGGAACTCCTGAACAGCCTTCTCTAAAATGTCCTTAGCCTCACTGCGCTTGTTTTTCGGAGGATGGGGATAAATTACTCCAACCTGCAGAAGTTTTCCTGTCTCATTGACGACGGCCCACTTACACCCGGTACGAAACCCCGGATCGAGACCTAGCACCGTCTTTCCCCGAAGAGGGGGCTGGAGCAGGAGTTGGCGCAAATTCGCTGCAAAAACCTTAATCGCCTGTTCTTCCGCCCGTTCGGAAAGTTCCCCCCTCACCTCGCGCTCGATCGATGGGGCAATCAGGCGTTTATAGGCATCTTCCGCCGCCCTGCGGACATACTCCGAGGCTGGACCTTTCTTTACATAAGCCTTTTCGAGGACATTTAACATGTCCTCGACCGGAACCGCCAACTTCACGCCCAAGAACTCCTCTTTCTCCCCCCGGTTCAAGGCTAAGACCCGATGTGGTGGAATACGGCGGATGGGTTCCCTAAATTCATAGTACATTTCATAAGGAGAACGTCCGTCCGTCTTCTTGCCTGCAGCCGCAATATCCCCCAAGCGAGCCGTCAATTCCCGAATCCGCTTGCGCACCGTAGCATCGTCAGACATCATCTCAGCGATAATGTCCATCGCTCCGTTTAAAGCTTCTTCTCCGCTCTCTACACCCAGCTCTGAATTCACAAAACTCAGGGCTTCTTCTTCCGGGTTGACAGAGGGACGTTGTTCCAAAAGCCATAAGGCCAACGGTTCCAGCCCTTTCTCCTTGGCGACGGTAGCCCGTGTCCGGCGTTTCTGCTTGTACGGGCGGTAGAGATCCTCTACTTCCTGGAGGGTCTTCGCTGCCTCGATCGCCCGTGAAAGCTCCTCAGTTAGCTTGCCCTGTTCCTCAATCAGGCGCAAAACTTCACCTTGCCGCTGTTTCAAATGCCTCAAGTATTCTAGGCGCTCGGCGATACTGCGCAAAGCATTTTCATCCAGCTCTCCTGTCGCTTCCTTACGGTAGCGAGCGATAAACGGAATCGTATTCCCAGCATCGAGCAGCTCGACTGCTCCTCGCACTTGGTTTGATCTTAGCCCAAGCTCTCCAGCAATAATCGATGAAAATTCCAAACCTTGTTCCTCCTTGGCATAGATATCCTATTGATTATAACGCAAAAAGGGCCTGACCGGAAATATCCGGTTAAGCCAGTCTAACCACGACGTAAACATTGGCCCGTAAATACTCGCTTGTCGATCCATAAGAAAGAGCCGCCTCTCACGAGACAGCTCTCTATTCGAATGTACATCCATGTTACTGACTAGCCGGAACGTCTTGTTCCTTCTCTTTCGGTAAAAATAAGTTCAACAAAATCCCAATGACTGCGGCTGGTCCTACGCCGGCAAAGGAATAGCCGCCAAAATTGAGGACGATGCCGCCAACCCCCAGGGTAAAGATGATCGACACGATAATCAGATTACGGTTGTTAGAGAGGTTCACTTTCGCTTCGACCAAGTTGCGTAAGCCCACCGAGGCAATCATGCCGTAGAGAATAATCGTGATCCCGCCCAATACCGGCTCAGGGATGGTTTGAATAGCTGCACCGAACTTTTGCACAAAGCTCAAGAGGATGGCGATGACAGCCGCTCCCTGGATGACCCGTGCACTAAAAACTCGGGTGATCGCCAGAACACCGATGTTTTCCCCATAAGTCGTCTCAGGCACTCCCCCGAGAAATCCGGCAACGAAAGTTGCTATGCCATTACCCAAAAGGACTTTATGAAGTCCTGGTTTATGCATCAGATCGCGGTCTACCGTATCCCCGATAACGAGAAGATGGCCCACGTCCTCCACGATCGCCGCAATGGCAATCGGAGCGATCAGGCTAACAGCCCCCCATGTAAACACTGGCATGTTCCCGGTGACGACAGAAAGCTGGGGCAAGGCAAGCCAAGCGGCCTTGTTAATCGCCGCAAAATTGACCTGTCCTTGAGAAATGGCAAAAAGATATCCACCCACTGTTCCCAGCAAAATAGGAATAATCTTTACAAATCCTCGGCCAAACACGCTGGCAACAACCACAATACCTGCCGTCACAAAGGCTGTGAGCAACCCTTTTTGCGCTTGCTGAATGGCGACCGGAGTCAAACTTAACCCGATAATCATCACGACCGGCCCTACGACCACTGTTGGCAACACGCGCTCGATCCATTTAAGCCCTGCCAGCGCAATAATGATAAAAAAGAGTGCGTACACAATCCCGGCCGCCATCATACCGGTCAAGGCCCCTTGCGGCCCATAGGCTTTCGAAGCGGCAATGATGGGAGCAATAAAGGCAAACGATGAACCGAGATAGGCCGGAACCTTCCCCTGGGTAACCAAATGGAAGATCAGCGTTCCCAAGCCAGAAGCAAATAGTGTTACTGAAGGATCAAAACCTGTCAATAACGGAACCAAAATCGTCGCGCCGAACATGGCAAAGACATGTTGAAAGGAAAGAGGAATTGCCTTACTTAATGGGGGTGTTTGTTCAATATCGTAGATCCTGGTAAAAGCCATTATGTTTCCTCCTCGTTCTTTGAATTTGCTAATCACGGTTAGCCCTTAATTTCCAAACGAGCACTACATTGCCCTATTAACGGACAAAATTCACTCCTGCAGTCCCGCCCCCCTTTCCCGACCAAACTCGTTTACTGGAGCCATCTCTGTACACGCATTAATAGCCACCTACCTGGACATTTCGATTTATAAGGAATTCCCTCGGAATTTCCAGATCTCTAGTAAACTTTATTCTTATTCGCTCCGTAGCCGCAATAATCCTTCATTCCTTTACTACTTAATCTAAACGCTTGCGGAAACGCATGATGCTCACGCCAATCCACTGAACCACGGTTAGCATCGCTTCGCGGGGAAAAAACGAACCGTTGAACATGAAAGAGCCCCGAAGGATATGTCTCTCCGAGGCTACTAATATTTTCCCTAAGTCCTAGACTTTTGGAAGGAATTGAGGGGCTCATGTAGAATAATATATTCACTTAGTTGAAGTTAAAGTGGTGATGAAAAGATGGATATTCCGTTTAGTGCTTTAGTCTTTCAAGGGATACCAGAACAAATTGCAGTGGTAACCTTGGCATTTGTAATCGCCAGAATACCCTTAAAGTGGTATAAGCTAGTATTAATTGGCATTTTCTTTGCAACTTTTGTCTATATAGTGAGACTGTTCCCTATCCCTTTTGGGCTTCATACAATTTTGCTGATCATCCTATTATTTATAACTCTAGTTATCCAAGGTGAAGGGGATATTAGTTTATCGCTTATTGCCAGTCTATTAAGTTTTTTGATTTTGGCAGTATTTGAGTTTATTTCATTATCGTTGTTCCTGCCTGTTTTTGGTCTTACACCAAAGGAATTAAACGCTCATAACTTTATAAGGATTATCACAGGAGGACTTACTACAATACTCCTCTTTCTTACTACATTCCTTTTAATTAAAATTCGCAAAAAAAGAATAACTCCATGACGTTCTCCGATATAACTTCACGAATTACCAATTTAATAACAAAAGAATTAAATTATAGTGATGAGAAAAAAGAAATCATCGCATACGCCATTGAAACAGTACTTCTCTCTGTCTTTGGCACGATATTACTTGTTATTTTCGGATATTTAGTGGATGCTTTAGAACCAGCAATGATTGCAGCACTATTCGGCGTTTTATTAAGAAGAGTTTCCGGAGGAGCACATTTTAATACTCCCCTAAAATGTTTGCTCATTGGGGCGGTAATATATACTGCGATAGGGGTCTTAGCGAAAATAATAGTTGCTAATGACTTATTGAACGCAACTTTCCAGATGCTTATTTTACTTGTTTCTTTGATCCTGGTAGCTTTGCTGGCCCCTGTTGACAGTGATGCCAAGCCAATTCATTCCAGCACATTGAAAATCTCTCTAAAAGTTTCTTCAATGATTTTTATAGGACTTTCATTCTTAATGATTACTTTTACGCATTATAAGTTATTAAATGTTAGTGCAATATTAGGACTATTTTATCAAAGCATAACATTGTTGCCAATTTTCAACAGAAAAGGAGGTGTTACTCTATGAAAAAAGCTATTTTTTCGTCAATCGCAGCTATGTTGATGCTTCTTGCCAGTGCTACATCTGTTTTTGCTTGTGGTTGGTGGTTATACCAACCCAAAACTCCCAAAGCATTGCAACGGTAATGGGAATCCAATCGTACTGGACATAATTCTAAGGCAAAGCTGGGGCATCCCAGCTTTTTATACCGCACCCCGTTGTCAAGACACGATTTTT
>JAIMKP010000030.1 GCA_020692355.1 Desulfosporosinus sp. | reverse complement strand
TCGTCACCGAAGTCTCGATGTTCAACTTTAGTTGAACGAGTTCACTTGCCTTCCCTTTGTATATTCAGTTTTTAACCCAGGCATTCTTTTGACTGAGGAATTCCTTGTTTATTTTCTTCTCAGTCATGATCATACTAGGCTTTTTCTCTTTCTTGCCGTAGCTGTTTAACATCCGCTTCTTGAAAATACGGCTGATAGTGCATATCGGTCCTCAACAAGTCCATTGGTCGCATTCGCATTATAAAAATCTGGTAGAGAAAGGAAGATGAGCAGACCGGCCGGAGTCTTAGCTTTGTTGAAAAAATCATCTTGCTCGGCGAGCTGCTGCAGCCCATAGAAAATCATCCCATACCCAATAAAATCCGGAAGCATGTCGAACTGTTGCAGGCGAAAGTCCAAGAAGCCCATTTCCTCTTTGTGCTACCGCTTGCGTACCGTAAAGTTATCTTCGACCAAAAGCCAGTTCTGGGGGAAGTCACGCCCCAATACCCAATAGTAAAAACCCCGCAGACCCAATTCCTTGACCAAATTAAACTTAGCCTGGATGCTGCGCGCATCTTCAAACCAGACTTCGTGTTGTTGTCCCTGTTCATCGGTATATCTAAACCAGGGAGCTTGCACCGTTGGGTCGTAATGAATACTCACTCCATAACGGATAGCGCGTTGGAGAGCTTGCTGAGGACTGATAGAGTGCGCAAATTTCCCTCCGGGTACATACGGAAGGGTCCAGTCGTAGCCGTACAGGGGGATTCCCATCATCACCTTTTCTCGGGGAACTGCCGAGATGGCATACTCCATCACTTTACGAACCTGATTTATGGGTGAGACAGCCATCGGCTTTCCTCCGGACCATCCCCACTCGTAAGTCATAAAGAAGATAAAGTCAACAATTCGCCCTATGGCGGGGTAGTCGTGTCCTTCATAGAGGACTCCTCGCTGCTTTGCGCTCAGCTTCGGCGCTAAAGCAGCGGATATAAAGTAACCTCGCGCTTTTAGTCTGGCCGCCGCCTTCTGCAGGAAGCGGTTGTAACCTTCCCTGTTCTCCCTGCCCAAATATTCGAAGTCAAAATCCAGGCCCCTGTAACCTTTAGCCTCCATGACCTGCAGGGCCTGATCCAGCACTCGCTCCTGTAAGGGTTCATTGCTAAAAAGCGTGGCGGCAATTTCCGTCCTAAACTGCCCTTGGGCAAAGTTGGTCAGCACTAAAAGAGGTAACACCCGATGGTTCTGCGCTGCAATCAAGGGCTGCTGATCTTCTACCGGAGTCAGTCTACCGTCCAGGTTGACCGCATAAGTGAAGATGGCCAAGTAGGTCAGGTGCTCTCCCACTAGATCTACCGCCTGACCAGAGCGGGTAGCCGTCATTCTAGGGTCGATGTAAGCATTAACTTCAACAATTAGCTTCGTTTTCTCAGGTAGGGACAAGCGTAAGCCAACCTTAATATTATTGGGGTTCGGAATTTTATTGATCCGAATAATCTCTGCTGCAGACACACCATAGTGGCGACTGATGGTCCATAACGTTTCCCCCGGCTGCACATAGTGAACCTGCCCTTGGATGGGAATAACTAGGGTCTGACCGACCGCCAACCGTTCCAAATCGGGAACTTGATTAGCCGATGCAATCTCACTTACAGAAACTCCATAAGCCTGTGCTATTCGCCCCAAAGTTTCCCCTGCTTTGACCACGTGAATCTGCATGTCCATCCTCCTTCGGCCCACAGTTCTTTCCTATCAATCTATGTGTGGAAAGCCCTAAAGGCTAAAGGAAATATTAGGATCTGATGCCTTGCCTGTAATCGTCACATGAGTGACGACCCGCAGAAGTATTGACGATTTGCTTCCTAATATGTATTATAGTAATTATCAATGAGTATTATTGCCATTCTAGCTTTTAGTTCAAATTAATTATGAGAGAGGAGAATTGCAATGGCTATTTGCGCAAAATGTGGTGTTGAAGTTAAAGAAGAGGATATGTATGAAGACCATGGATTACAGATTTGTGAGGATTGCAAAATGAAAGGTACACGGTCTCCCGCCAAACCCTGCGGTGGAGAGAAATAGTTTGTGGTTCAATAATATTTGATGTATTTCAGATAGATCACTCGCCCAACCTCGAATCCAGTTGGGAATCAGGATTTTGCCGGTGTCAAATAAAACAATAAAGAGGATCCTGTAAAGTAGTTTACACGGGTCCTCTTTATCTACCTTAAAAGCAAGACGTGGCGCATTCACGCTATGCCCTCGGCCCGTGAAACCTTCGTAAAGCCCTGGGCTTCCCTAGAATTTCAGCCCATATGATCCCTTGAACCAACTCTCCCTCAGACAAGCCAATAGTTAAACTTAGCTCATCCGCAGAACTTCTATTACCGTTGTGCCTAACTTCTGTAAGTGTAAGACCTCCGGATGTTCCTGCCTTACCAGAGTCAACTGAAACCCCTTCGCTGCCAGGAGTTCCTTCCACACCTTGAGTGCCCTCTGTGCCCAAAACGCGCCCCTCATCTCCCCATACCCCTTCCTGGCCTTCAGCCTCTGCCACTTCCTTATCTTTATAGGGGTCGGCCCACAACGGTGGCTTATTTTCAAGCCAAAGATCACTCGGCTTTTCTTCAAACCGCTCTCTCCGGGGCGTTGGAGCAGGTGGTCGCATCCAGGGCGGATTCTGGCGTCCCGGCGAACGCCCGGCGTTTTTTTCCTTGAAGGCGGTATACAGGCTATAGATGACAAATGCTGTGATCGCCAAAGAAATAATGTCCATCAGTTACCACCTACTTCTTAGGGGTTGTTTCAGGAAGAACCTCGCTCTTACCCGTGCGGGCGATGTTTTCTCTCATCTGGGTATCTGCTAAAATGTTTTGCATATTGAAATAATCCATCACTCCAAGCTTGCCCTCGCGCAATGCAGTAGCGATTGCTCTGGGCACTTCTGCCTCTGCTTCCACAACTTTCGCCCGCATCTCCTGCACCGCTGCCTTCATTTCCTGCTCTCTGGCAACAGCCATGGCGCGCCGTTCCTCCGCTTTGGCTTGGGCAATCCTTTTATCGGCTTCAGCCTGATCCGTTTGCAGCTGAGCACCAATATTCTTACCCACATCTACATCGGCAATATCAATGGATAAAATCTCAAAAGCAGTTCCCGCGTCCAAGCCTTTCGCTAAAACGGTGCGGGAGACCATATCCGGATTTTCCAAGACTGCTTTATGTGAATTCGAGGAACCGATACTCGTCACAATTCCTTCACCAACACGGGCAATAATCGTTTCTTCTCCTGCTCCGCCGACGAGACGATCGATGTTGGCCCGAACAGTGACCCGAGCTTTGACTCTTAATTCAATCCCATTTTGCGCCACTGCAGAAACGATCGGCGTTTCAATCACCTTTGGATTAACCGACATCTGCACAGCCTGAAGAACATCCCGGCCTGCCAGATCAATGGCGGCAGCCCGCTCGAATAAAAGCGGAATCGCGGCCCGTTCAGCAGCGATCAAGGCATTAACAACTTTGTCGATATTTCCTCCCGCAAGGTAATGCGCCTCTAACTGTGCCGTCGTAATGTTAAGACCTGCCTTATGTGCCTTGATTAAAGGATTGACAATCTTCGCTGGAGTCACTCGCCTTAAGCGCATGCCCACCAGAGTAAAAATACCAACATTCACACCTGCCGCCAAGGCCGATATCCACAACCCGACAGGAATAAAGGTTAACAAGATACTCACAACGATTAAACCTACAGTGATTAATACGACCATAAATATCAATGTTCCCATGCTTTTTGTCCGGTAGAACCGGACTCCACCTCCCTATATTCATTTCGATTCGCGCACGACGATTCGAGTTCCTTCCACTGAAATCACTTTAATGGCGGAACCACTTTTGATAAAGCCTCCTTCCGTGACAACGTCCACCCGCTCATCCCCGAATTCAGCAGTGCCCGCTGGTCTCAACTGAGTCAAAGCAATGCCGTTTCGACCCAGATACCTCTGGTAGTCCGATTTTGGAGCAACATATCCTGCCCTGTTGGTTTGGCGAGCAGTTAGAGAGAGCCTCTCCCAGTAGCGTCTTGTAGCTGGAAAACGAAAACTTACAAAAATCAAAACTGCTAAACCAATGAGGGTAAGCATGCTGTAAAGAAATCCCTCCAAAAGGGAATTGGAAGCGAAGATGATCGCGCTTATCAAAGAGACGATCCCGATTAGCCCCAGAATTCCCCCCGGAACAAAAATCTCTAAAATGAGCAAGACCAGCCCCAAGGCAAATAGAGCTGTAATCAACCCAGCAGACATGTCCTTATCCCCTTCCTCTCAAGACATCCATCAAATTCCTGCTCATAATCTTCTTTCTTGCAATCTTCTTCCTTCAATCTTCAATCTAATCTTTTTTCTGTCCTTCTGCTTCTAGTCCGCTTAACCACCGCTCTGCAATCTGTTTATATAATTGGGCTCTGGCCAATAGATTGAGGATAACGAGAGCTGTTTCTACTTTGTTCTTATCCACTTCATTCAGCCCTTCCCCCGCTAAGGCCTCTTCCACCTCCCTTTCCAAGCCATTAAGCGATGCCTGCCAATCCGAGTACGTTCTATCAAAAATATCACCATAGTAACGATAAAGCTTTGTCGGCCTGATCCGATCATCGGAGTTATCCAACATGCTTTCATTAACGAAACTCAAAAGACGAGAAATTTGCTCCAATGATAAGATATTACGTAAGTCGTTGATTAATAAGATATTCGCCACCTGCTCGCGATTATATTTTTTCTTCTCAGGATGCGGGAGGTATTGTCGGCGAACCCAATTTTGAATATGCGTGCTATTAATATCGTTCTGGCTCACCCTTTGCGCAACTTCAACAACTTGAGAGAGCATCATCGAATCTAACTCCAGATAAGGAAGAGCCTTCGTTTTCGGTTCCAGTTGGCTGAGCACATCTCGAATCGCTAATTTATAGTTTGAATTCATAGCCTTCACCGCCTTATGTAATATGGATGATAGTTTAAGCATGCAACCGACGTTAATGTTAATTTATATGATTTCATTATATGTTCATTATGACCTCATGTCAATATACTCTTGAATCTATTCCGTTTTACAATATTTTTAAATTTACAGTATAATTGCTATAATGAAGTAATTCACCCACCGAGACCCCATCGCCGGCACTCACCACGAATAACTGCATCTATCGAGAAGGAAGGACACCAATGCACGCAAAGAACGAGAAACCGTATTACGGCTGGTATATCGTCGTGATAGCATCCTTTATCACGCTTCTGACGGTCGGTTTTAGGATGGGTATCGGACCATTTGTCAAACCCATCATGAAGGACTTAGCCATGTCGCGCACCGACATCTCCTTGATTGTAGCCATCAGTTCCATCGTCTATGGGTTGGGCATGCCGATTGCGGGCTTCTTGTTAAAACGTTATAGCACCCGCTTTGTCTTGATTAGCGGAGTGCTCATTGTCTGCGGCTCACTCTTTTGGGCTGTATCCGCCCGCGATATCCCGTCTTTTCTGCTCTCCTTCGGTATCGTCCTCTCACTTGGCCTGTCCTTTTTGAGTCCGGTCGCCTTGACACCGATCATCAGCCGTTGGTTTATCGAGCAAAGAGGAAGGGCCTTATTCTATCTTTCCACAGGCTCAATGGCGGGGATAGCCATCATGACCCCGCTGGAAACCATTTTGATTCAAGGTATTGGATGGCATGAGACACTATTGATCTTCGCCGGCTTATTTGTAGTGATCGTGGTTCCCTGTGCCATCTTTGTCATGCGCGATCAGATCCCGGCGGGGGCTGACTCAGGCCCAGAAGCTGCAACGACAAGTAGTCAGGTCACAACTCAACCCGATCTCGCCGGCACGTGGAGAGACGCAGTTAAATCACGAGCCTATTGGCAAATCGTCATCGGGCTTTTCGCCTGTGGTTTCAGTATGAATCTTCTGGGCGCCCATGCTGTTCCCATGCTTATTGACCACCAATTTGAGCCGACAACAGCCTCATTCGGCATTGGCCTGATCGGAATCGTCGCGATATTGGGCACCTTAATGCTGGGATCGATCGCCGATCGCTATCCCCGAAAAAACTTCCTGGCCATGATTTATTTTGTTCGGGGATTTGGCTTTCTGGGTTTGGTTTTCGCGGTTGCTCCCTGGCAACTTTATGTCGTGGCCGCCAGCGCCGGCTTGGTATGGGCCGGTTCCACGGCGATGTCTTCTGCTATCCTGAGTGACCTCTATGGGGTTCAGTTATTGGGTCTTTTATATGGCTGGGCCTATTTCGGACATCAAATTGGTGGCGGAATCGGCTCCTTTCTGGGGGGCTGGGGCTACGATATCTTTGGCACTCATTTTTTTGCCTTTGGATTAAGGGCCACCCTCTTGCTGATCGCGGGCTGGGTATCCTATCAACTGCCCTCACGGCCAACAACTAAATTTGGCCAAACTCCGGATCCCTTTCATCCTGCACTGACCCAGGTAGAGAAATGCCCCTCGTCACGAACAGCTGCTCCTTAAAGCCCAGTGTGCCTGATCCACCAGCCATCACTGCATCTTCTAACCAAATTAGCTTTTCGGTTAAATAGAATTAGTCCATACCATTAGATATCCCCATAGGCAAACAACCAGCAGTGCTAAACTGTCTTGTGAAGACCATTTGTGCAGATTGACCACACGATATCGTCCTGGAGCATAGCCCCGGGCCATTAGGTTTTCCGCAACTTCTTCAGCCCGACGCAGTGTCAATAGGAGAAGAGGGGGAAAAAGACCCGCTAAATCTGATAAACGCAGTAGCCAGTTGTTGGGAAGCGTTCCTCTCACAACACGGGCTTTCCACAGTAATCCCGCTTCTTCAGCGAGTAGAGGAATAAAACGTAGTGTCAAAGTAAGGAGAAGCGCAAAGTCAGCCGCTTTCGGGGTTAGCCTACTCAGCGGGCCGAGAAAATAGGCGATACCCAGTCCTTGTTCCAGCGGGGGAGTCACGGCGGCAAATATCCGGGTTAGGACAAATATAAGGGCAATTCTGACGGTCATCATTCCAGCAAGCGCTAAACCTGCGTTTGACCAGTGCCCCTCCCAGATGCGCCAACCGTTCCAAACCCACCCAGCTGTCAATCCATAGAAAAGAGCGAGCCAAAAAACAACCATAAATACCGGACGATAGGCTCTCCATGTTAGTCGGCTGAGTCCCATTAAGGCCAGTACGCCAAGTGCATCAACTAATAGGCCCCAGGATCCGATACCCGTAGTGAGGCCGGAAAGCATCGCCAGGCTAGCCGTCTTAAAACGAGGATCCAGGCGGTGCAAAACACTGGATCCCGGCTGATATATCTCTTCCAAGACTCTCCCCTCCCCTAATGCCTCACTCCAATATCTGGCTTCGTTTCTACGTCTCAGCTTTAGCTCACCCTTCAGCCCCCCACTTGTCATGTCCCACTACCGACATCTCACTTCTCACTTCCGACTTCCCACCTCCGACTTCTCAAACCGGTATCCTCACGCCGGCCTTCCGAAACTCCTCCCGGTACCTGTCCCAGTCTTCTGCCTCGCAATCTCGAACGACTTGACCCTTGTCAACCAACCAAAGCCTATTTGCATAAGGCAGGACTTCACAAAGGTCGTGGGTTACATATAATGTCGCCAAGCTTGAACTAAGTTCTTCGATGACCCGAGTCATAGCCTTGCGACCTTGGGCATCCAAACCCAACATCGGTTCATCGAGCAACAGAACCTCCGGCTCTGTTCGTAGCGTCGCAGCTAGCGCAACCTTTTGCCGCTCTCCACCGCTGAGTGTCTCCGGGCTTCTGGCGAGAAACACCGGGTCGATGTCAAACCGTTCGAGATACTGCCGTTCTGAAACGGAGTCTACTCCCTTTTCCCCCCAAAAGATCACCTGACGCACCGTGCGATCGAGTAAATATTCTCCTGCTTCCTGCAAGAGAATCCGGATATTCCGGCGCACAGCGGGTAGGTTCTTTTTATTAAGCCTCACTCCACTAACCCGGATACTACCTGCAGAGGGCGCTATTAGTCCGATGGCACTTTCTAATAGCGTAGATTTTCCCGAACCTGAGGCACCGACGATACCGATAAACTCTCCCGCTTGCACTGCTTTGTTTAGCTTAAGTCGATTCTCGATTTCGACATCGAGCCATTGTAAGGCCGGGCTTTCTGGAATCGCACTTTCCGTTTTGTCCGTCTTACCGGTCTTATGGGTCTTACGCTTGATTCGAGCTTCTAACCCTTCACAACGATTCTGAATATGGAAATTTTGGCACAACTGGGGGGCATTAAGAACATTTTCCGGTTTTCCAGCATCCCATAATTGGCCATCTTGTAACAGCCAGAGACGGTCCGCCTTTCTAGCTAATTCGGGATCATGGGTTATCCATAGCTTTGCTGCTTTCTTTCCCATATTGTGCACAAGTGCAAGAATTCGCTCCTGAGAGCGAATATCCAGCATCGATAACGCTTCATCAAAAAGAACAAACTGGGGCTTCATAGCCAAAACGGCAGCGACCACGAGTCTCTGCCGCTCCCCTCCTGAGAGGGTTGCGGGAGATTGATTTTCTTTTCCCTCCAGGCCGATGGCCTGGATAATTTCCCTTACCTGGTATTTAACCTCATGATTGGGAAGTCCCAGGTTGATCAAGCCAAAACTCAACTCTTCGGCCACACTCGCACCAATGGATTGCCTGCGCGGATGTTGCCCTACCAAACCAACCGCGTGCCAACGCCCATAGGGTCCCCGCTTGAGCGGTACTCCCTTAGCCGTTATTTCGACATACCCCGCCGTCGCTTCGATCAACCCAGCGATCAACCTGGCTAACGTCGATTTACCCGAACCGTTCGGCCCCATGAGAGCAATCGTCTCTCCCTGATACCAAGTAAAATTGAGGTCATGAAGGATCTGACCGTAACTCAGATTATTCGCGTTTATGACCAAATCGTACACTCTGTTCCCCCTTGAAGGCATCGCTATTCGTAAACCATCATCTATATTGTTAGTTTACAATACCATGGGGATTAAAATCAAGCCTCCGTGCTTAAGCAAAATACGTTTGATCCTATCGTGAGACTCCCACTTCTACAAGTGGGAGTGGTACCTCGTACTTTGCTTCGGTGACGATAGTCTCCAGTGGAGAGTATCGCCGAGCCGCCTTTCCCAATAGAAACACTTAGCGGCGACGGAGGTAGACTCCATCCTTCAGCGCGATAGCGTTCGTTAAAGGCTAAGCGCTTTCGGCGAAAGTGTCCACTGGACACTTTCGTCACCGAAGTCTCGATGTTCAACTTTAGTTGAACGAGTTCATTTGTTACTTCGGCGGCGCTCTAATCTTAAAGTTCCTGTTTGCGTAAGCGAAGACGGCGACGCAAGTTTTCTGATGCGCCGTGAAATTATGCTTTCTGGATAGCAAAAAAAAGATGCTCACTGAAGAGCATCTTGAAATCCCTATTTCACCAGTTCAACCAGAACCATTTCCGCAGCATCGCCACGGCGGTGACCAACCCTCATGATGCGAGTGTAGCCTCCTTGACGGTCGCTGTATTCTGGCGCGATTTTATCAAACAGCTTCTTGACCACATCTTCATCAAGCATGTAAGACATGGCCTGACGACGTGCTGCCAGGTCTCCCTGCTTGCCCAGCGAAATCATCTTCTCAGCAATCGCATTGAGTTCCTTGGCCCGTGCCGCTGTCGTCTCGATGCGCTCGTATTTGAAGAGGGAAGTCACGATATTGCGCAG
This sequence comes from Desulfosporosinus sp., assembly GCA_020692355.1. Taxonomy (GTDB): domain Bacteria; phylum Bacillota; class Desulfitobacteriia; order Desulfitobacteriales; family Desulfitobacteriaceae; genus JAJZPA01. The sequence goes on along the minus strand of JAIMKP010000030.1, from coordinate 27,899 downwards.
CATTGCACCACGGTGACCCGTGTTTCTTCCCAGTTTACGATAAGCCAATTACGTTCCCCTCCTTTGCCTGAATTAGTCTTCAGATTTACGGAAACCAAGGCCTAAAGCACCCAGTTTTTGTTCGACTTCTTCTAAAGACTTGCGACCCAGGTTGCGCACCTTGATCATATCTTCTTCCGTTTTTTGCGTCAGTTCCTCAACAGAATTGATCCCAGCCCGTTTCAGGCAGTTATAGGAGCGAACCGAGAGATCCAACTCTTCGATGGTCATCTCAAGAATCTTGTCTTTCGGCTCCTCTTCCTTCTCTACCATGATCTGGCCATCCGGTATCTTGTCCGTAAGGCCCATAAAAAGACGCAGATGCTCGCTAAGGATTTTGGCGGCCATACTGGTCGCCTCCTCTGGCGAGATACTTCCATTCGACCAGACCTCAAGAGTGAGCTTGTCATAGTCGGTGGCCTGCCCCACCCGTGTATCCTCAACGGTGTAGTTGACTTTGTAGATCGGGGCAAAGATGGAATCGATCGGAATTACCCCGATGATATCCTCTTGCTTTTTGTTTTTGTCTGCAGAAACATAGCCCCGGCCTCTTTCCACAACCATTTCCATGAAGAGACGACCATCGCGATCAAGGGTGGCAATCTTTAACTCTGGATTCAAAATTTCCACATCCGGATCCGTTAGGATGTCCTCGGCATGCACGACGCCCTCCCCCTCAACCTCGAGGCGGAGGATCCTAGGCTCATCCGTATGCCCTTTTAGGGCTAAGGACTTTAAGTTGAGGATAATATCCGTCACATCTTCTAGCACACCTGGAATCGTGGCAAATTCGTGCAGAACCCCTTCAATTTTCACAGATGTTACTGCTGTTCCCTCTAAAGAAGAGAGCAGGATCCTTCTCAGCGAGTTTCCCAGAGTGATCCCATACCCTCTTTCCAGAGGTTCAACCACGAATTTTGCGTACGTGTTGTGTTCAGAACGTTCAACACATTCAATCTTGGGCTTCTCGATTTCTAACATCGAAATGCACCTTCTTTCTCGGGAACTTGACTCAAATCCATCCTTAACATCTTGTCTCAGCGTAGTTTTCAGAGCAGACAATCATGCTGTCCATCTCCAGTAGAGAATGGAAATACGGACATCTGACTTCCGACCTCTGACCTCCGATTTTAGCGGGAGTATTTCTCGACGATGAGATGCTCTTGGATGGGAAGTTGAATATCTTCTCGAGTAGGTAGAGCGGTGACGGTTCCGGCTGCAGCGTTTGCATCCAAGCTCAACCAACTGGAAACTCCTTTCGTCCCCAGGGATTGAAGGATCTCTTTCATCCGCGGTGAATTCTTACTATCCTCTTTCACAGCGATGGTTTCGCCAACGCGAACGAGGTAGGAAGGAATATCCACGCGCTTGCCATTCACAGTGAAGTGCCCATGACGTACAAGCTGACGAGCTTCTGGCCGGGAAGAGGCAAACCCTAACCGATAAGCCACGTTATCCAAACGGCGTTCCAGCAGGCGCAGGAGGTTTTCCCCTGTCATCCCTTTCTCCCGATTCGCTTCTGCGAAGTAGCGGCGGAACTGTCCTTCCATGACGCCATAAATCCGGCGGGCTTTTTGTTTCTCACGGAGCTGAATTCCATACTCTGTCGGTTTCTTACCCCGGCTTTGGCCATGCTGACCAGGAGCATAACTCCGACGGTCGATAGCACATTTGCCGGTATAACAACGATCCCCTTTAAGAAACAGCTTCATGCCCTCACGACGGCACAAACGACAAACAGGCCCTGTATATCTTGCCATGATTACACCTCCTTAAACCCTTCTCCGTTTCGGCGGACGACAGCCGTTATGCGGAATCGGGGTCACATCTTTGATCAAGTTTACTTCCAGGCCAGCAGCCTGAAGGGCGCGGATAGCTGCCTCGCGACCGGCACCTGGGCCTTTCACAAAGCATTCAACTTCCTTCATGCCATGCTCCATAGCCACTTTGGCAGCCGTCTCGGCAGCGGTTTGGGCAGCAAATGGCGTGCTTTTGCGTGAGCCTTTAAAACCCAAGGAGCCTGAGCTGGACCAGGAAATCGCATTTCCGCTCGTATCGGTAATTGTGACCATCGTGTTATTGAATGTGGACTTGATGTGCGCAATTCCACTCGCAACATTCTTACGTTCCCGGCGCTTTGTCCGTACAACTTTACGCGGCATCTCGGTTATCCCCCCTTATTACTTCTTGCGACGTGCGCCAACGGTACGGGCCGGTCCCTTGCGGGTACGGGCGTTCGTTTTCGTGCGCTGGCCACGCACAGGAAGTCCCCGGCGATGACGTAAGCCCCGGTAAGAACCTATCTCCATCAGGCGCTTCACGTTGAGGGATACTTCCCGGCGTAGGTCACCTTCGACCTTAGTCTCTTTATCAATTGCTTCCCGGAGGCGCGTCACTTCCTCTTCGGACAAGTCACGCACACGCGTGTCCGGGCTTACACCAGTTTTTTTGAGAATCTTCCGGGAAGTAGGCGCGCCAATCCCAAAAATGTAAGTCAGCCCCACCTCTACCCGTTTCTCCCGCGGCAAGTCAACTCCAGCGATACGTGCCATCTATTCAGTACACCCCCAAATATCCGTTCTTCAAGTCCATTGTTCATGTCTCTAGACAAGGCCAAAGACCATTGACGCCTTGGGACTCATCCCAAGCAGCCGCGCGCCGCACATCCTTAACCCTGTCTTTGCTTGTGTTTCGGGTTCTCACAAATCACCATGACTTTACCGTGACGTTTAATAATCTTACATTTTTCACAGATCGGTTTGACAGAAGGTTTAACTTTCACCGCATCCACTCCCTTTGCTTTAGCCGGGACATACCTCCACCCGACATTAAATGGGGACATTCCTCCACCCGAGGCTAAAGCATGCATTGAGGTGTGTCCCCTTTCCTATTATCCCCTTTGGGGAAAACCATACTTTCAGTCTGACCTCTGACCTCTGATTTCGGTGTGTCCCCTAACCTTATTATTTAAACCGATACACGATCCGTCCCCGGGATAGGTCATAGGGAGAAAGCTCCACCGTGACCCGATCACCCGGAAGAATCCGAATAAAATTCATGCGGATTTTTCCGGAGACGTGCGCTAAAACCTTGTGTCCATTGGCGAGTTCTACTAGGAACATGGCATTCGGCAGTGGCTCCAAAACCTTGCCTTCAACTTCAATGACGTCCTCTTTGGACATGCGTCAAACCCTCCTCAGGCATCTTGTGCGGTTAACAGCGAGTTAATATCTCTGGGCCATTCGCGGTGATAGCAACAGTGTGTTCAAAGTGGGCCGAAGCCTGGCCATCTTTCGTCACAACGGTCCAATGATCATTTAAGGTTCTTACTTCAAAAGTTCCTTTATTGACCATGGGCTCAATCGCCAGCACCATGCCAACGTCGAGCCGTGGGCCCCTGTCGGGCTTTCCAAAATTAGGAATCTGTGGTTCCTCATGCATAGCCTTGCCGATACCATGTCCTACATAATCGCGAACTACAGAAAACCCATAACGTTCTACGTAGGACTGGACTGCATAGGAGATGTCGTAAAGGCGATGTCCACGGACAGCCTGGGTTATCCCCTGGTGCAAGGACTCTTCCGTGACCTGCAACAGCTGTTTCACTTCCGGCGCGATGTCCCCGACTGGCAGGGTGACAGCTGCATCTCCAAAATATCCATCAATGACCGCTCCACAATCGATACTGATAATATCTCCAGATTCCAATTTCCTTAAACCCGGTAGCCCATGAACGACTTGCTCATTCACAGATGTGCATAGCGTAGCCGGAAAACCGTTATACCCTTTAAAAGCGGGAACTGCTCCCTGTTTGCGGATATAATCCTCCGCAACCCGATCGAGTTCTTCGGTGGTAACCCCTGGGTGCACCATCTCGCGCATAAGGGCGAGCGTTTCGGCTACAATCTGGCCTGCCTTGCGCATGCTCGCAATTTGACTCAGTGTCTTTAACTCAATCATACCGCCTGCCCTAAAGCAACAAGAATGTCCTGCAAGACCAGGTCTATTTCCTGATCCCCTTCAATTTCCTTAAGAAGCCCCTGATTCCGATAGTAAGCAATCAAGGGTTCCGTCTGCTGGTTGTAAACGGCCAGCCGGTTATTAGCCGTCTCCAAGGTATCATCCCTGCGTTGATACAGTTCCCCGCCACACTCGTTGCACACGCTGTCTTGGGCAGGGGGATTATAAAGAACATGATAGGTCGCTCCGCATTTGCGACAGACCCGGCGCCCGGTCAGACGCGCTAAGAGTTTTTCTTCATCCACCCGAAGATTCAAGACACCATCAAGCTTAAGACCTATTTTATGGAGAATTTTCCCTAAAGCGTCGGCCTGAGCGACGGTGCGTGGAAAGCCGTCAAGGAGAAATCCATTGGCACAATCCGGCTCATGAAGCCTCTCTTCAACGATTCCAATCGTCACTTCATCGGGAACCAAGGCTCCAGTATCCATATATTCCTTCGCTTTTAAGCCCAGCAGAGTACCCGCTTTCATCGCAGCCCGGAACATATCTCCTGTGGAGATGTGCGGAATATGAAAACGGTCGACGAGTACCGTTGCTTGAGTTCCTTTTCCGGCCCCCGGCGGGCCCATCAAGATGGTTCTCATAGCTTCGCCCCCTCTATTTCATAAACCCTTGGTAATGCCGCATCATCAGTTGGGACTCGAGCTGTTTCATCGTATCCAGCGCCACCCCAACGACGATCAGAAGAGAAGTGCCCCCAAAATAAATATTCTTAAAACCCGTCAAGCCGATGAACATGCTCGGCAAGACTGCAATCACTGCCAAAAATAGACCACCTGCCAGCGTAATACGGTTAAGCACCTTCGCCAGGTAATCAGCAGTAGCACGTCCTGGCCGCAGCCCTGGTATAAATCCCCCATATTTTTTTAGGTTATCCGCTACATCGACCGGATTAAAGGTTACAGCGGTGTAGAAATAGGTGAAAAATAGAATCATCGCTCCGTAGAGAATTAAATATGGAATGGAGTAAACCGTTCCGTTCATGCTAAACCAGCGGTTGACAAACACGGCAAGACCTGATGTCGGCATCCAGGTGGAAATGGTTTGAGGAAATGCCAAGAGGGAGATGGCGAAGATAATGGGGATAACCCCCGCTTGATTGACCTTTAAAGGAATATGTGAGCTTTGCCCACCATAGACCCGGCGGCCTACCACCCTCTTTGCATATTGTACGTTGATGCGACGCTGGCCTTCCTGAATGTAAACGACTCCCGCAATCACCAGAAGAGCGAGCACCACCAAAATGATGACGGAAAAGGCATTCACTTCGCCGACCTTTAACATGCTGTAAATGGACTTCAGTCCATCTGGAACACGAGAGACAATCCCAGCAAAAATGATCAGTGAAATCCCGTTCCCTATTCCCTTCTCTGTTATAGCCTCACCGAGCCACATCAAGAAGGCAGTACCTGCAGTTAATACCACTGTGATCAATAAATACGTCGGCCACCTCCAGGCTTCACTCGGAATAAGCAACGCATTTCGGATGCCAAGTGTCAGGCCAAGACCTTGCACAAACCCCAGAATGACCGTTCCATAACGAGTATACTGCGTGATCTTCTTCCTGCCATAATCTCCTTCCTTCGCCAGACGCTCCAGGGAAGGAATGACGATCGTCAAAAGCTGCAGGATAATAGAGGCGGTAATATAAGGAGTAATGTTTAAGGCAAACACTGTCATCCGTTTAAAGGAACCACCTGATATCGTATCGAAAAAATCGAAAATGCTGCCGCTGCCGAGCATGTCGCGTAGCACGTTATGGTTCACAAACGGAATTGGGATATGAGCACCTATGCGGAAGATCAGAAACATGAGCAAGGTGAAACCGATTTTCTTCCTGAGATCCGCGACCTTCCAAGCATTCTTCAGGGAATCTAGAATCATCTCATTCCACCTCGACTTTTCCGCCGGCCGCCTCAATCTTATCTTTGGCAGCCCCGCTGACCTTGTCAACTTTAACGGTCAAGGCCTTGGTCAGTTCTCCTGTTCCTAAAATCTTCACACCATACTTGACGGCTTTAATCAAACCGACCTCGAAGAGGGATTCAATGGTAACCTCTGTACCGCTTTCAAAGCGGCTTTCTAGATCACCGACATTGATCACGGTGTACTCTTTCTTAAAAATGTTGGTAAATCCGCGCTTCGGCAAGCGACGATAAAGCGGCTGTTGGCCGCCTTCAAAACCAGGACGCACGCCGCCGCCCGAACGGGCTTTTTGTCCCTTATGCCCTTTTCCGCTGGTCTTGCCGGTTCCCGAGCCAATTCCCCGGCCCAAACGCTTGGGAGCATGGGTCGCTCCCGTTGCGGGCTTCAGTTCATGGAGTTTCATGCTTGCAGACACCTCCCTTATTCAGCGACATTTTCTACCGAAACTAAATGGTCGCACTTGCGAATCATGCCTTGAATGGCAGGCGAATCATGATGAACGGCGCTGGAGCCGATCTTGCCTAGCCCCAGGGACTGCAGTACCTTCCGCTGTTGCTCTGGATGGCTGATCGGGCTTTTTACCAGTGTTACTTTGATTTTCACGGTCAACCCTCCTAACCCAGAATCTCTTCAACCGTCTTGCCACGGAGTTTGGCTACGTCTTCTGCACGTTTCAAAGACGTGAGGCCTGCCATGGTGGCATTCACCATGTTGTGCGGATTCGCAGAACCCAGTGATTTGGTCAAAATATCATGGATTCCTGCGGCCTCAAGTACCGCACGGACTGCGCCCCCTGCGATAACGCCTGTACCAGGCGCAGCCGGTTTCAAAAGAACTTGGCCGGCTCCGAACACCCCGAGAATAGCGTGGGGAATTGTGGTTCCTTTGAGTGGAACAGCAATCAACTTTTTCTTCGCGTCTTCAATCCCTTTACGAATCGCTTCCGGTACTTCGCCCGCTTTTCCGAGCCCGGCACCAATATGGCCTTGGCCGTCGCCGACGACAACCAGGGCACTGAAGCTAAAGCGGCGACCGCCTTTGACAACCTTTGCCACCCGAGCGATATGCACTACTTTCTCTGTCAATTCCAGCTTGCTCGCATCGATCTTCGCCAATGATTTTCCCTCCTTTGCCCTGTCCTAGAATGCCAGCCCGGCCTCGCGTGCCGCTTCCGCTACTGCAGCCACCCGACCATGATAAACATATCCTCCGCGGTCAAATACGACCTGAGTAATTCCTTGAGCCAACGCCCGCTTGGCGACCAGTTCGCCAACCTTCTGTGCTCCATCGATATTGCCCCCGGCAAGCTCAGACGCTTTAAATTCAGGGTCAAGGGAGGAAGCTGTGGCTAGCGTTACCCCGAGTTCGTCATTAATAACTTGAGCGTACATATGGTTCAGACTGCGAAACACCGCCAAACGCGGACGCTCAGCCGTCCCAGAAACGCTTTTCCGGACACGCTTATGATTATGCCTGCGAATTGCTTGGCGATTTACGGTCTTCTTCAACGAAATTCGCTCCTTTCCACTGGCAAGAGATTTGGCCCTTACCCTTTATACCTTACTTCTTACCGCCTTTTTTGCCGCCTGTCTTACCCACTTTACGGCGAATCACTTCGTTCTCATATTTGATACCTTTACCCTTGTAAGGCTCTGGCTCTCTCTGGGCACGGACGACCGCAGCAAAGGCTCCGACCTTTTCCTTGTCCATACCCTTAACCAAGATCTTCGTGGGTACTGGGACTTCGACTTCGATCCCTTCATACGGTATCAGTTCCACGGGATGGGATTTGCCGACTGAGAGAACCAATTTGTTCCCTTGCTTAGAAGCCCTGTAGCCCACCCCGACTAACTCAAGGCCTTTCGTAAATCCCGTGGTCACCCCTTGCACCATATTCGCGACCAGCGTACGAGTCAACCCATGCAAGGAACGGTCGAGCGGCTCGTCGCTCGAGCGCGTCACCAGCACTTTGCCGTTTTCCAAGGCAATATGAATGGCTGGGTGCATTTCCCGTTGAAGCGTCCCTTTGGGGCCGCGCACCGAAACCACATTGCCCTCTATTTTGACCTCTACGCCACTGGGAACACCAATGGGCAGCTTGCCAATCCTGGACATTCACTGCACCTCCGTTGTCTCTCTTACCAAATATAGCAAACCACTTCTCCGCCAAGCCCTTCTTTGCGCGCTTGTTTGTCCGTCATGATTCCCTTGGAGGTGGAAATGACCGCTATACCGAGGCCACCTAACACCTTCGGAATCTCGTCTTTCTTGGCATAGACCCTCAAGCCCGGGCGGCTGATACGCTTCAACCCTGTGATGACACGCTCCCTGTTGGGACCGTATTTCAGGTAGAGTCGTATGACACCCTGCTTGTCGTCCTTAATCGTCTCGACATCCTTGATGAAGCCTTCGGTTTTCAGCAATTCAGCCATATCCTTTTTAACACGGGAGGCCGGAATCTCGACTTTGTCGTGATAGACCATGCCCGCATTGCGAATGCGAGTAAGAAAATCAGCAATTGGATCAGACATTGACACTATAATCTTCCCCCTTCCTAACCGTGTTTTACCAGCTAGCCTTGGTTACCCCAGGAAGTTCGCCTTTATAGGCCAATTCCCGGAAGCAAATCCGGCAAATTCCAAACTTCCGCATGTAAGCATGGGGACGGCCACAGATTTTGCAGCGGTTATGCACACGCACCGTAAAAGTGGGCGATTTTGCTTGGCGGACAATCATTGACTTCTTAGCCACGCTTTGGACCCTCCTTCTTTCCTAGTCGCGGAACGGCATTCCGAACTGGCGAAGCAGTTCTTTCGCTTCCTCGTCCGTCTTTGCCGTGGTTACGAAAACGACATCCATGCCACGGATCTTATCAATCTTGTCATATTCGATTTCAGGGAAAATGATTTGCTCTCTGAGTCCTAGGGTGTAGTTCCCCCTGCCATCAAATGATTTTCCAGAAACACCGCGGAAATCGCGCACACGCGGCAACGCCACATTCATGAGCCGATCCATAAATTCGTACATCCGCTCTCCGCGCAGGGTGACTTTCGCGCCAATCGGCATCCCTGTACGCAGTTTAAACGCAGCAATGGATTTCTTTGCACGCGTAACAACAGGTCGTTGGCCAGTGATCTTCATCAGATCCCCTACACCGGCGTCAATCGCCTTCGAATTGCTGACCGCTTCCCCCATTCCGATATTGATAACGATCTTTTCCAGCTTTGGGATTTGCATTACGTTTCTATAAGCAAACTTCTGCTGCAAAGCAGGAGCAATCTCCTTAACAAACCTTTCTTTTTGGCGAGCCACTTTGGTCCCTCCCTTCGTTACTTGGTGTCAGGCAGGTTTACACCGCACATCTTACAGACGCGAACCTTGCCAGCCTCTGTCATCTTCACGCTCAACCGCGTCACGGAGTTGCACTCCGAGCAATAAAGCATGACGTTGGAACTGGCGATTGGAGCTTCCTTCTCGATAATTCCGCCTTGCGGCATGCTTTGGGAAGGCTTCGTATGACGCTTGACAACATTCACCTTCTCCACAACCACGCGGCCCTTCTTCGGAAGGACTTGCAAGACCTTGCCCTTTTTGCCGGAGTCCTTACCCGTGATGACCATCACCAAGTCACCTTTTCTGACGTGTATTTTTTGCCTCTCAGCAGCCACTTTCTTCACCTCCAGTGCCATGCACGCTTAGATCACTTCGGGGGCTAGAGAAATGATTTTCATGAAATCACGATCCCTCAGTTCCCGTGCTACGGGTCCAAAAATCCGTGTGCCCCTTGGGCTTTTATCATCCTTAATGATAACTGCAGCGTTTTCGCTGAAACGAATATAAGAACCGTCAGGCCGTTTAATTTCCTTCGTCGTACGCACGACGACTGCCTTGACGACGTCTCCCTTTTTGACAACGCCTCCTGGTGTTGCCTCTTTAACCGAAGCGACGATGGTATCGCCGATCGACGCATAGCGACGCATCGATCCACCTAAAACACGAATGCACATAAGTTTCTTAGCACCTGTATTATCGCCGACCCTGAGCGTTGACTGGACTTGGATCATCCTTAAAAACCTCCTTTCGATTGACGTCCGGAGTGTTAGAGAACAACCGCTCTTTCGGTAATCTCAACAACACGCCACCTTTTTTCTTTGCTAAGAGGACGGGTTTCCATGATGACAACCGTATCCCCTACACGGGCTTCATTATTCTCATCATGAGCCTTGAACTTCTTAGTCAATGTCATCGTCCGTTTATAGATCGGGTGCCGTTCCTTGGTCTCAACGGCCACAACCACGGTCTTGTCCATCTTGTCGCTGACAACTTTGCCAATGCGCACCTTGCGTTGGGCTCTTTCCACAGCGAAGTCTCCTTTCCGTCGATTAAGCACGCTCAATCTTCAACTCGCGCTCACGGAGAATTGTTTTGCCCCGGGCAATCCCTTTGCGCACGTCTCGAATGCGCATGGCATTTTCCAGCTGCCCCGTAGCCAATTGAAAACGCAAATTGAACAGTTCGGTCTTTAGTTCGTCAATCTGCTTCAAAACTTCCTCATCGGTCATATCGCGGATGTCTTTACTCTTCATTTGCGCCACCTCCTTCGAGTTCGGCCCGGCGCACAACCTTGCATTTCACAGGAAGCTTGTGGGTCGCCAAACGCAAAGCCTCAAGGGCAATTTCTTCAGTTACCCCGGCCAGTTCGAACATAACCCGGCCAGGCTTAACCACAGCCACCCAGTATTCCGGCGCGCCCTTGCCGCTTCCCATACGGGTCTCAGCCGGCTTCGCAGTAATCGGCTTATCCGGAAAGATCTTAATCCACACTTGGCCGCCACGTTTGATGTAACGTGTCATCGCAATACGGGCAGCTTCAATTTGTCGGTTCGTGATCCAGGCGGGTTCCAAAGCGACTAAGCCGTATTCGCCAAACGTCACGGTATTACCACGGGTTGCCTTGCCCGACATCCGGCCCCGGTGTTGTTTCCGATGTTTTACTCTGGTTGGGACTAGCATCTATTTTCCTCCTTCCACCTGAGTAACCTTCTTGGCGGGAAGAATTTCTCCTTTGTAGATCCAGACTTTGACCCCGATCTTACCATACGTCGTATTGGCTTCGGCAAAGCCATAGTCAATATCGGCACGTAGGGTATGCAGGGGGACTTTGCCTTCGTTATACCACTCGGTACGCGCGATTTCCGCTCCGCCCAAGCGCCCAGCACAAGAAATCTTGATCCCCTGGGCTCCCTGACGCATCGTCCGGCCTACCGTTTGTTTCATGGCTCTCCGGAAGGAAGTACGTTTCTCCAGCTGTTGGGCCACATTTTCAGCCACAAGCTGAGCGTCCAATTCCGGCTTCTTGATTTCCACGATATTGACCGCAACTTGTTTACCTGTCAGAGCTTCCAGTTGTTTGCGCAGGTTCTCAACTTCCACGCCGCCACGGCCAATGACGATCCCCGGTTTTGCCGCGTGTACGGAAACTTTCAGCCGATTAGCCGCCCGTTCGATCTCTACTTTGGGCACCCCAGCCTGCGCCAGTTTCTTCTTGACAAATTTCCGGATCCGCAAATCCTCATGCAGAAGCTCCGAATAGTTCTTATCTGCATACCAATGGCCTTCCCAATCACGGATAATCCCGACGCGAAGGCCTTTAGGATTAACTTTTTGACCCACCGATTAGCCCTCCTTCTTTTCGCCGACAACCACAGTGATATGGCTCGTCCGTTTCCGGATCTGATCCGCTCGTCCCATGGCGCGGGGCTTAATACGCTTTAACGTCGGCCCTTGATCAACATAGACTGCTGTGACATAAAGGTCATCGGCACTCAGCTCAAGGTTGTGTTCTGCATTAGCAACCGCTGATTTAAGCACTTTCGTCACAGGTTCTGTAGAACCTTTCGGTGTAAATCGCAAGATAGCCATGGCCTCGCTCACATGCTTGCCGCGGATGAGATCAACGACTTGGCGCACTTTACGAGGAGAGATCCGCACATATCTGGCAATCGCTTTTGCTTGCATTTCAATACCTCCTCCTGTTAGCGCAACCCGCTAGACTTCTCACTGCCCGCATGTCCTTTAAAGGTACGGGTCGGCGCAAACTCACCAAACTTGTGGCCGACCATATCCTCTGTAACATACACTGGAACATGCTTGCGCCCGTCATGAACCGCGATGGTATGTCCTACCATCTGGGGAAAAACCGTCGAACGGCGTGACCACGTCTTTAAAACGCGCTTTTCGCCAGAATTATTCATGGCTTCAACCCGCTCTAAGAGACGGGCTTGAACATAGGGTCCCTTTTTCAGAGATCGACTCATTCGTAGGCCTCCTTTCACCCAAACACTTTCAATGGGGACATTCCTCCACCCCATAATCAATCATTCATTGAGGTGTGTCCCCTAACCTTAACTGGGACATTCCTCTTACCCAAAATTGAGGTTAGAAGTTCATGTTAGTCTCCGGTAGTGACTAACGCCGAAGCCGCCAACTGTCAAAGAATGACTTAACGACTGAGGATTGCACGAAGTTCGATGCAAGAATTGCTGTCCGGTATTTCAGGTACAGTTCTTTCATTCTGACTTCTGACTTCTGACTCAGGTGTGTCCCCTAACCTTTTTACTTACTCCGGCGTTTAACGATGAACCGGTTGGTGGGATTCTTCTTCTTGCGTGTCTTCGCCCCAAGAGCCGGTTTGCCCCAAGGCGTGACCGGGTTGCGGCCAATCGGGTTACGGCCTTCGCCGCCGCCGTGCGGATGATCCACCGGATTCATCACAGAACCGCGCACCGTCGGGCGCACCCCGAGCCAGCGGCTACGGCCTGCCTTACCAAAATGGAGGTTCTCATGTTCCAAATTGCCCACTTGGCCAATGGTCGCGCGGCAATCCAGATGAACAAGACGCATCTCTCCGGAAGGAAGACGCAGCGTCGCATAGGCTCCTTCTTTGGCCATCAATTGAGCCGATCCTCCAGCTGTACGGACGAGCTGCGCTCCCTTGCCAGGCTTCATCTCAATGTTATGGATGAGGGTACCGACCGGAATGTTGCGTAGCGGCAACGCATTGCCCACCTTGATGTCGGCATCCGCACCGGATACCACCATCGAACCGATCTTTAAGCCATTTGGGGCCAAAATATAGGTTTTATGACCATCCAGGTAATGAAGCAGCGCGATATTGGCTGAGCGATTTGGATCATATTCGATCGCAGCCACCTTGGCAGGAACACTATCCTTGTTTCGTTTAAAATCAATCACTCGAAAGAGACGCTTATGACCGCCTCCCTTGTGACGAACCGTCAGCCGTCCGTCGTTATTGCGTCCGGCCTTCTTACGCAAAGGCGCTGTCAGTGCGCGCTCTGGCTCAACTTTCGTGATCTCCTCGAACGTGGATACCGTCATCTGGCGGCGTCCAGGCGAGGTCGGTTTAAATGCTTTAACCGGCATAGGTTTACCTCCTTTACTTTAGACTTAGAGGCCAGCATAGCCTTCGATTTTTTCTCCCGCCCGCAAGGTAACGATCGCTTTCTTGCGGTCAGGCCTTTTACCAACGTGACGACCGACGCGCTTCATTTTACCTTTTACGTTCATGGTGTGGACTTCAACCACATGAACTTTGAACATTTGTTCAATCGCATACTTAATCTCAATCTTATTGGCTGCAGTGGCCACCCAAAACGAGTATTTGCTTTCTTCTGCCAAAGCCACCGACTTCTCGGAAATGACCGGACGTTGGAGGACATCACGAGCATCGCGCATTACGCAAACACCTCCTCCGCTTTAGTTACGGCCTCTTTGGTTAGCACCAGTACATCGTGATAAAGGAGATCGACAACATTCAGGCCTTCAATAGCCATAGCCTTTACTCCCACGATATTCCGCGCCGCTCTTTGCACGCTTTCATCCGTTTCAGCAGTCACCACCAGAGCCTTTTTGCCGACATTCAGAGCTGTTAAGACCTTGACCATCTCGCGAGTCTTGGCCTCTGATAGCGAAAGATCATCCAGTACGATCAGATTTTCCACTTGAACTTTCGCTGAGAGAGCCGAGCGCAAAGCCAAGCGACGAACCTTCTTGGGCAGGTTAAATCCATACTGACGCGGCTTAGGGCCAAAAACAACACCGCCACCTCTCCATACCGGAGAGCGACTGCTTCCTGCCCGAGCGCGACCGGTTCCCTTTTGCCGCCACGGCTTGCGACCTCCGCCACGCACCTCGCCGCGAAGCAGCGTTGACTGGGTTCCACGCCGACGGCTGGCCAGCTGGCCTACTACTGCAGAATGTAAAACATGTGTATTCGGTTTAATCCCAAACACATCTTCACTTAATTCCATCTCTCCTACGGGAGCACCTTGCATGTTGAGCACTTGTACTTTCGGCATTGCTTATTCCTCCTTTCTCTCGCCTTATTTCGCCTTGACGGAAGGCTTCAGAATGAGCAATCCTTTTCTGGCACCGGGGACAGCCCCTTTTATAAGGATCATATTTCTATCCGCATCAACCCGAACCACTTCGAGGTTCTGCACCGTCACGCGCTCACCACCGCTACGTCCGGGTAGTTTCCGCCCCTTAAATACACGAGCCGGGCCTTTCGCGCCAAGGGAACCTGTCCGACGATGGTACTTTGAACCGTGTTTCATCGGCCCACGCCGTGCGCCATGGCGCTTGATCATGCCTTCAAAGCCTTTACCCTTGGAGATTCCAACCACATCAACGTAATCCCCTGCCGTAAACACATCCGCTTTGATTTCCTGGCCAACTTGATAGGCATCAACATCATCCATCCTAAACTCACGAATAAACCGTAACGGCTTCAGAGAGGCCTTTTGAAAGTGACCTTTCTCAGGCTTGTTGGCCAAGGTCTCCCGTTTGAAGGAAAATCCAACCTGAATAGCATTGTAACCATCCGTATGTGTCGTTTTCTTCTGCACGACATAGCAGGGGCCGGCCTCAACCACCGTCACGGGAATGAGCTTGCCATCTTCCGAAAACACCTGAGTCATGCCGGCTTTTTTGCCCAAGATTCCTTTTGACACGAATGCCACCTCCTAAACGCTTTGAAGTGCACCGAGTGTTCCGGAGCACGAGAGCGTTTGCTATATTTTTGCACTCCACGCCGCCGGGCGTTTCGCGCCACAAACAAAATTATTTTATCACAAAAAGAATGACTCTGCTAGTATTTTTTTAAAGCTTGATCTCGATGTCAACACCGGCTGGCAAATCCAGACGCATGAGCGAATCCACCGTCTTTGACGTCGGTTCCAGAATGTCAATCAAGCGTTTGTGCGTGCGCATCTCAAACTGCTCACGGGAATCCTTATTCACATGAGGGGAACGTAAAATGGTATAAATGCTCTTTTCAGTGGGCAAGGGAATAGGTCCGCTGACTTGGGCCCCTGTTCGTTTAGCGGTCTCCACAATCTTTGTCGCTGACTGATCAAGCACTTTGTGATCGAACGCTTTTAAGCGAATCCGAATCTTTTGACTCATCCTTTTGCAACCTCCTTATAGCCTTCATTAGGCAAATGGCGTAGAAATTACCCGACAAGCGGCGGAGTCACCAATGACGGCAACCTTCTACGCTTCGACCGACCCAAAAGCCTCATGTTTCGGGCTTGCCGGCATTGATCAAAGTGTCAAACGCCAGACGGGGTATGGCTGGCTTGGCCAACCATACCCACCCAAGACACCTTAAATGGGGACATTCCTCTGACCCAGAGTTCATTCTTTTAAGATGAGGTGTGTCCCCTGACCTTATTACGCAATGACGCTCGCTACGACACCTGCACCTACCGTACGACCACCTTCACGGATCGCGAAACGGAGGCCTTCTTCCATAGCGATCGGGGTAATCAATTCTACATTGATCGTAACCCGGTCACCAGGCATAACCATTTCGGTTCCTTCGGGAAGAGTAATGACACCCGTCACATCGGTTGTCCGGAAATAAAACTGTGGCCGGTAGTTGTTGAAGAACGGAGTATGGCGACCGCCTTCTTCCTTGCTCAAGACGTACACTTCAGCCGTGAACTTAGTGTGCGGCTTGATGCTACCCGGCTTAGCCAGAACTTGTCCGCGCTCGACATCCTTGCGCTCAACACCGCGGAGCAGTGCACCGATGTTGTCCCCAGCTTGAGCTTGATCGAGCAACTTGCGGAACATTTCTACACCCGTTACAACCGTCTTCCGGGGCGCATCCGTCAAACCGACGATCTCAACTTCATCGCCAACCTTAACCATTCCACGCTCGACACGGCCAGTGGCCACTGTACCACGACCAGTAATCGTAAATACGTCTTCAACAGGCATCAAGAACGGCTTGTCTGTATCACGCTTAGGCGTCGGAACATAGGAATCGACAGCGTCCACCAGGTTCCAAATCTTACCACACCATTCGCATTCCCGCTTGCCGCAGCCACATTCCAAAGCCTTGAGGCCGGAACCAGGAATGATGGGAATATCATCACCAGGGAACTCATACTCACTCAAAAGTTCGCGGATTTCCATTTCAACCAGTTCCATCAGTTCCGGATCATCGACCATGTCAGCCTTGTTGAGCCAAACCACAATATAGGGAACACCGACCTGACGCGCCAGGAGAATGTGCTCGCGGGTTTGCGGCATCGGGCCGTCCGCTGCAGACACAACCAGAATCGCGCCGTCCATCTGAGCCGCACCCGTAATCATGTTCTTAATGTAGTCGGCGTGGCCTGGGCAGTCAACGTGAGCGTAGTGACGGGTAGCCGTCTCATATTCCACGTGAGCAGTAGAAATCGTGATCCCGCGCTCCCTTTCTTCGGGAGCCTTGTCGATTTGATCAAATGCGGTCGCAACAGCACCGCCGGACTTGGAGAGCACTACGGTGATAGCCGCCGTGGTCGTCGTCTTGCCATGGTCAACGTGACCAATGGTGCCGACATTAACGTGGGGTTTGGTACGCTCGTACTTTTGCTTTGCCATTTGAGTTTTTCACTCCTTTATAAAAATTAAAGTAAGGAAAGATCCAAACTCGAACTTCGAACGTCAAACATCGAACTTCGAGTTACGCCCCTTGACGTTTGGAAATGATCCCTTCAGCAATGTTGCGAGGAACCTCTTCATAATGATCAAACATCATCACATAGGTACCTCGGCCCTGAGTTCGGGAACGCAGGTCGGTTGCATAACCGAACATCTCAGACAACGGCACAAATCCGCGTACAACCTGGGCACCTGCCCGGGCCTCCATGCCTTCAATCCGTCCACGGCGTGCGTTCATATCACCGATGACATCTCCCATATATTCCTCGGGAACTGTGACTTCGACCTTCATTACCGGCTCAAGAATCGCTGGATCGGCTTTAAGGGCACCGGCCTTGAATGCCATCGAACCTGCAATCTTAAAAGCCATCTCCGAAGAGTCAACATCATGATAGGATCCGTCATAGACGGTAGCCCTCACATCAAGAACCGGATAGCCTGCCAAAACACCGTTTTGCAGCGCTTCCTCGATGCCTGCACCGATCGGAGCAATATACTCCCTCGGAATAACACCGCCCACAATCTTATTGACAAATTCAAAACCACTTCCCGGCTCAAGGGGTTCAAGCTCAATCCAGCAGTGACCATATTGTCCGCGCCCACCGGATTGCCTAACAAACTTTCCTTCAGATTTAACGGTTCTCCGAATCGTTTCTTTGTAGGCTACTTGCGGACGCCCAACGTTACATTCCACTTTGAACTCGCGCTGCAGGCGGTCAACGATAATTTCAAGGTGCAATTCACCCATTCCCTCAATAATCGTCTGTCCTGTCTCAGTATCCGTATGCATCTTGAAGGTCGGATCTTCTTCCGCTAAGCGGGCTAAGGCTCCACCCATCTTTTCCTGGTCTGCTTTAGTTTTCGGTTCAATCGCGACAGAAATAACAGGATCAGGAAATTGCATAGATTCGAGAATGATAGGACTCTTCTCATCGCAAAGTGTGTCTCCGGTTGTGGTATCTTTCAAGCCAACCGCCGCTGCGATGTCCCCTGAACGCACTTCCGGGATTTCCTCCCGGTGATTGGCGTGCATCTGAAGCATTCGCCCGATGCGTTCCCGCTTGC
Source organism: Desulfosporosinus sp. (assembly GCA_020692355.1). Classification (GTDB taxonomy): domain Bacteria; phylum Bacillota; class Desulfitobacteriia; order Desulfitobacteriales; family Desulfitobacteriaceae; genus JAJZPA01. Next base: position 9,830 of record JAIMKP010000030.1, on the reverse strand, counting down.
CTTTCGTGGAATTGTAGACATAGGAGCCAGAACCCAGAGTTCCCGAATAAACCCGGAAAAATGCCAATTTACCCACATAGGGGTCAGCCATGATCTTAAAGGCCAAGGCGGAGAAAGGTTCACTATCGTCCGAATGCCTCTGATCCTCTTCACCCGTCTCCGGATGCACCCCATTAATAGCAGGCACATCAAGCGGGGAAGGCATATACTCGACAACCGCGTCCAACAACGGTTGTACCCCTTTGTTCTTGAACGAAGAACCGCAAAGTACCGGGATAAACTTCAACGCAATTGTACCGTGCCGAATACCGTCACGAATCTCTTTCTCTGTCAGTTCTTCACCTTCAAGATACTTCATCATGAGTTCTTCATTAGTCTCAGCCACGGCCTCGACTAACTTCTCACGATACTCGTTGGCTAGTTCGACTAAGTCTCCGGGGATATCGGCGATGTCACTGGTGGTGCCCAGATCATCGGTATAGATGATCGATTTCATCGCAACCAGATCCACGATTCCTTTAAAAGAATCTTCGATTCCAATTGGAATCTGAATCGGTACAGGATTCGCACCTAACCGGTCAGCAATCATAGAGACTCCTCGGAAGAAATCGGCACCCATCCGGTCCATCTTGTTGATATAAGCGATACGCGGAACCCCGTACTTGTCCGCTTGACGCCAAACCGTCTCCGACTGGGGCTCTACCCCGCCGACAGAACAGAATACGGCCACTGCGCCGTCCAACACGCGCAAAGAACGCTCAACCTCTACGGTGAAGTCAACGTGTCCTGGTGTGTCTATGATGTTTATCCGGTGGTTTTTCCATTCGCATGTTGTGGCTGCTGAGGTGATCGTAATGCCACGCTCCTGCTCCTGCACCATCCAATCCATGGTAGCGGCACCGTCGTGAACTTCCCCAATCTTATGCACACGACCGGTATAGAAGAGAATACGCTCCGTCGTCGTCGTTTTGCCTGCGTCGATGTGAGCCATAATGCCGATATTGCGAGTCCTCCCTAATGGAAATTGCCTTGCCACTGATAATCCCCCTTTCTGCCAAAGTCATTACCCTCGTCCAATTACCAGCGGTAATGCGCAAATGCCTTATTAGCTTCGGCCATTTTATGCGTGTCTTCTTTTTTCTTCACAGATCCGCCCGTATTATTGGCTGCATCCAATAATTCTGCAGCGATCTTTTCTTCCATGGTCTTTTCACTGCGCTTTCGGGAGTACGACACTAACCAGCGCAGACCCAGTGTTTGACGCCTCTCGGGTCTCACCTCGATCGGAACTTGGTAGTTCGCCCCTCCAACCCGGCGAGCCTTTACTTCCAACACCGGCATGACATTCTTCAGTGCCGTTTCAAACACCTCGACGGGATCTCTTCCGGTCTTTTCCTGAATAATGTTGAAAGCGTTATAACAAATCGATTCTGCCAGGCCTTTCTTACCGTCTAGCATAATCTGGTTAACAAACTTAGCGACTACTCTGTTCTTATGGATCGGATCCGGCAGAGCTTCGCGTTTGGCAATATAACCCTTGCGTGGCAAATTATTCCCCCCCTTTGCGCCTAGAGTACTCTTAATGGGGACATTCCTCAGACCCAGATCAACACCTCAAAGCCGAGGTGTGTCCCCTAACATTAGTTGGGACATTCCTCTGACCCAGAGTCCATTCCCGAAAGACGAGGTGTGTCCCCTGACCTTAGGATTTACTTCTTCTTAGAACGTTTGGCCCCGTACTTAGAACGGGCCTGGTTGCGCTTTTGCACCCCCGTCGTATCCAAAGCACCACGGATGATGTGGTAACGGACACCAGGCAGATCCTTGACCCGACCTCCTCGAACGAGCACGACAGAGTGCTCTTGGAGATTGTGACCAATACCCGGAATATAAGAGGTCACCTCAACCCCGTTGGTCAAACGCACACGAGCCACTTTACGCAAAGCCGAATTCGGCTTTTTCGGGGTTGTCGTGTATACCCTAGTGCAAACGCCCCGTTTCTGCGGAGACCCACCTGAAGGATACTGCTTGCGCTCCAGGGAATTATAGCCCCATTGCAATGCAGGAGCTGTTGACTTCTTTTCAATCTTGGAACGTCCATGACGAATGAGCTGACTAATCGTCGGCATGCCTACACCTCCTTCCCTGACGGATATAAATTTAATGGGGACATTCCTCTGGCCTCTGACTTCTGATTTTGGTGTGTCCCCTGACCCAGGAATTGCTTGCGCCAGCATACGGCAAGCCATTCCAAAACATACTTTCTTTCCACCTTATGGCCACTAGAATTATTCGGCCATAACCGCCGCCACAGCGGCCCCAACTTCAATTCCACAGGCTTTCCCAAGTTCTGTCATGCTTCCTACTTCAATGCACGCAATCTGCTTGTTGCGGCACAACTCAATGATCGGCTTCAGAACTTGAGCTTCGGCATCACGAGCAACATACACCTTACTGACAATTCCTTTTTCCAATGCTCGCTGAGTTTGCTTAATCCCTATGGTTTTGTTTTTCGTGTGCTTCAAGGATTCATCAAGCATTAAGATGCTTTCCCCCTTTGTCTAATGGCCACAAAATCACACTGTGATATTTTATCATTGGAGTCCGTTTGTGTCAAGAAGATGTCGAATGCACCTATTCCACCGTTTTGGTCACCTTAATGTTGCGGTAGCGGGACATGCCGGTACCGGCAGGGATGAGCTTGCCGATGATGACGTTTTCCTTGAGACCAAGAAGCGGATCGACTTTGCCTTTAATCGCGGCTTCGGTCAGGACCCGGGTGGTCTCTTGGAAGGATGCGGCGGAGAGGAAGGAATCGGTGGCCAAAGAGGCCTTGGTGATTCCCAGAAGCACAGGACGGGCTACTGCCGGTTCCCCGCCTGCCGCGATCACGCGCGCATTTTCCTCTTGGAAATCGAAGACATCGATGAGACCGCCTGGCAGGAGGGCGGTGTCCCCCGATTCTTCAACCTTCACCTTACGCAACATCTGACGTACCATGACTTCGATATGCTTGTCATTAATATCCACCCCTTGCAGGCGATAAACCCGCTGAACCTCGCTTAAGAGATAAACTTGGACGCCGCGCATCCCTTTAACTTTGAGCATATCATGCGGATTCACACTGCCCTCTGTCAATTCGTCTCCGGCCACAACCTCTTGGCCATCGCGGACACGAAGCCTTGATCCATACGGGATGGTGTAAGTCGCATGTTCCTCGTTCAGACCCAGGACTTCAACCTCGCGCCGAAGTTTGACCTCACGCACAGAAACCTTGCCACCAATCTCGGCAATAATCGCCTGGCCCTTAGGCTTGCGTGCTTCAAAAAGCTCTTCAACGCGTGGCAAACCCTGCGTAATGTCATCTCCTGCGACACCCCCGGTATGGAAGGTGCGCATCGTAAGCTGAGTACCAGGCTCCCCGATGGATTGGGCCGCAATGATTCCAACGGCTTCGCCCATCTCTACGGGCCGTCCGGTCGCCAGGTTGCGACCATAACATTTGCGGCAAACCCCATATCGAGTTTTACAGGTGAGCACTGAACGAATAGTTACCGTTCGATAGAAATTGGCAATCTTGTTCGCCTGCTCCTCATTGATTTCTGCGTCAGGAGTAGCCAGGATTTCTCCGGTTTCTGGATCCACTAGGGGCTCAAGCAGATAACGTCCTACGATACGTTCCTCCAGCTTCTCAATGACTTCAGGGCCATCTTTAACATCTTCTACGGTAATTCCAGTAGTGGTGCCACAGTCTTCGTCACGAACAATGACATCCTGGGACACATCCACCAGACGCCGTGTAAGGTAACCAGAATCTGCTGTCCGTAGAGCGGTATCGGCTAAGCCTTTGCGGGCACCGTGGGAGGAAATAAAGTACTCCAACACAGTCAGTCCTTCACGGAAGTTAGCTTTAATTGGCAGCTCAATTGTGCGTCCGGAAGGATCTGCCATCAAGCCCCGCATACCCGCTAACTGCCGAAGTTGCTGGATATTACCGCGGGCACCGGAAGTTGCCATCATATAAACGGGATTAAATTTATCTAAGGTTTCCATCAAGGCTTTCGTCACATTATCGGTGGCCTTGGTCCAAGTATCAATGACCAGCCCATAGCGCTCCTCGTCCGTGATCAGACCGCGCCGATATTGTTGTTCTGTTTTAGCCACAACGGCATCAGCCTCAGCCAAGATTTTTTTCTTCTGTTCAGGCACTTGGATGTCAGCCAGACCAACGGTAATTCCAGCTTTAGTCGAGTATTTGAAGCCGAGAGCCTTAATCCCATCGAGTAAGCTGGCCGTAGCGGCATAGCCGCCAAGGCGATACGTCTTCGCAACAATCCGGCCTAACGCTTTCTTATCAAACACCTCGCCGCTGGGATTCTCTGGGCCATCCAGATAGCCAATTTCCGGGGGAATCACGGAATCAAAGATTAGCCTGCCCACGGTCGTTGTAATCAGTTTGCCTTTGTAACGAACCCGGATGCGTGCCTGAAGGTGTACCACCTTGGCCTCATAGGCCAGGATCGCTTCATCTTGATCCTTGAAAATCTTACCTTCCCCGAAAGCCCCAGGGCGTTCGACCGTCAGATAATACGAACCTAAGACCATGTCTTGAGTGGGGGATGCCACCGGGCGTCCGTCTTTCGGATTTAGGATGTTATGCGAAGAAAGCATGAGCAGCCTGGCCTCGGCTTGAGCCTCCGCTGAAAGAGGAACGTGAACCGCCATTTGATCCCCGTCAAAGTCCGCATTATACGCTGTACAGACGAGGGGATGGATTTGCAAGGCGCGGCCTTCAACTAGAATCGGCTCAAAAGCCTGAATTCCAAGGCGATGGAGGGTTGGAGCACGGTTTAGGAGCACCGGATGTCCGGAAATAACTTCTTCCAAAACATCCCATACTTCAGGCCGAACCCGCTCCACCATACGCTTCGCGCTTTTGATATTATGAGCATGCCCTTCATTCACGAGTTTCTTCATGACAAACGGCTTAAAAAGTTCCAATGCCATTTCTTTGGGCAAACCGCACTGATGAAGCTTCAAGTTCGGACCAACCACGATGACTGAACGACCCGAATAATCCACCCGTTTGCCCAAGAGATTCTGCCTGAAACGACCCTGCTTGCCTTTGAGCATGTCGCTCAAAGACTTGAGCGGTCGATTTCCCGGACCAGTGACCGGACGTCCGCGTCGACCGTTGTCAATCAAGGCATCAACCGCTTCCTGAAGCATGCGTTTCTCATTGCGGACGATAATGTCAGGTGCGCCTAAATCAAGCAAGCGCTTCAAGCGATTATTCCGATTAATGACTCGGCGATACAGATCGTTAAGGTCGGAGGTCGCAAACCGACCGCCATCCAGTTGTACCATGGGTCGGAGTTCAGGCGGAATCACGGGCACAATGTCCAAGATCATCCACTCCGGTTTGTTGCCACTCTGTAAAAAAGCCTCAACGACTTCCAAACGACGTATCGCCCGAATCTTGCGTTGCCCGGATACTTCTTTGAGTTCGGTCCTTAGCTCATCATTCAGTTTTTGCAGTTCTATCTCAACCAGGAGCTTCTTAATCGCTTCGGCACCCATGGTCGCGTCAAAACGGTTGCCATACTTATCGCGATACTCGCGATATTCAGTTTCCGTAAGCAGCTGCTTCTTCATCAGCGAAGTATCCCCAGGATCGGTGACGATATAAGAAACAAAATAGAGTACCTTTTCTAAAGCCCGCGGGGACATATCTAACAACAACCCCATCCGGCTCGGGATCCCTTTGAAATACCAGATATGCGATACGGGTGCCGCCAGCTCGATGTGTCCCATGCGTTCCCGCCGCACTTTCGAACGGGTAACTTCTACCCCGCAGCGGTCGCAGACTATCCCTTTGTAGCGAACCCGTTTGTATTTGCCACAGTGACACTCCCAGTCACGGGTAGGTCCAAAAATCTTCTCGCAAAAGAGCCCTTCCCGTTCCGGTTTGAGTGTTCGATAGTTAATGGTCTCCGGTTTCTTAACTTCGCCATAGGACCAATCGCGAATCATTTCCGGAGAAGCTAGGCCTATGCGCATGCGGTCAAAGTTGTTGACGTCCAGCAAGATTCTCTCTCCTTTCGCCCGCAGGGACTACTCTAGATCATCAAACCCAGTCTCATCATCCAAGGACTCCTCTTCATCCAAGGACTCCTCTTCATCCAAGAAATCCTTTTCCTCTTCGTCAGAGGCTACCGGAGTCTGCACAATCGGCAAATCTTCATGCAGATCAATCCCCAATTCCTTCGCGGTTTCAGTCACATCCTCATCAATTTCCCGGATTTCAATTTCCTGATCATCTTCCGAGAGAACCCGGATATCCAAGGCTAAGCTTTGAAGTTCTTTGATGAGAACCTTAAATGATTCAGGAACTCCGGGCTCGGGAATATTCTCGCCCTTTACAATCGCCTCATAGGTCTTCACGCGACCGACCACATCGTCTGATTTTACCGTGAGAATCTCTTGTAACGTGTAGGCTGCTCCGTAGGCCTCAAGTGCCCACACTTCCATTTCTCCAAAACGCTGGCCGCCAAACTGGGCCTTGCCGCCAAGGGGCTGCTGAGTGACGAGGGAGTATGGCCCGGTCGACCGGGCATGGATCTTATCATCAACTAGGTGGTGCAGTTTGAGAACATACATGTAGCCAACGGTAATTTTGCTGTCAAACGGTTCCCCTGTACGGCCATCATAGAGCATGGATTTTCCATCATCCGGCAGACCCGCTTTGGCAAGTGTCTCAAACACATCTTCTTCACGCGCGCCATCAAACACTGGAGTAGCAACCCGTATGCCAAGCGACTTCGCAGCCCATCCCAAATGGGTCTCTAATACCTGGCCGATGTTCATCCGGGAGGGAACGCCCAATGGATTGAGCACGATTTCCACCGGGGTACCATCTGGCATGAATGGCATATCCTCCTGGCGCATAATCCGGGAGATAACCCCTTTGTTTCCATGCCTACCTGCCATTTTATCCCCGATCGAGATCTTGCGTTTTTGCGCAATGTACACCCGAACCAATTCATTGACGCCGGGTGCCAGTTCATCCCCATTCTCCCTGGTAAAAACTTTGACATCGACAATTTTACCGGCCTCACCGTGGGGCACCCGCAGTGAGGTATCACGAACCTCGCGAGCCTTTTCGCCAAATATCGCCCGCAACAGGCGTTCTTCAGCGGTCAGTTCCGTTTCCCCTTTAGGAGTCACTTTACCAACCAGTATATCTCCAGGGCGGACTTCGGCCCCGATACGGATGATTCCGCGATCATCCAGATCTTTCAGCACATCTTCACCGACATTGGGAATATCGCGAGTGATCTCTTCTGGACCTAGTTTTGTATCTCGAGCATCCGCTTCATACTCTTCGATATGAATAGACGTATAATAATCCTCGCGCACCAGCTTTTCGCTGATGAGAATCGCGTCCTCATAGTTATACCCTTCCCAGGTCATGAACGCGACGAGAACATTTCGTCCCAAAGCCAGCTCCCCGTGATCGGTGGAAGGCCCATCAGCCACTATCTGGTTAGCCTCGACCCGCTCGCCCTTCATCACGATCGGACGCTGATTGATGCAGGTTCCTTGGTTGGAACGAAGATATTTCAAAAGCTTATGTTTTTCTGAAGTTCCACCATCATGGCGAATAATGATTTCGTCCGCAGTGGAGCGTTCCACCACTCCGGCCTTTTTTGCGATCGCACAGACACCCGAATCTTTGGCCGCTTTGTACTCCATTCCTGTACCAACGTAAGGGGAATCTGTCCGCAAGAGCGGAACCGCTTGGCGCTGCATGTTGGAGCCCATTAAGGCCCGGTTGGCATCGTCGTGCTCCAAGAAAGGGATAAGAGCCGTGGCAATGGAGACCATTTGTTTCGGGGAAACATCCATATAATCAATTCGCTCCGGAGCGACCAAGACGAAGTCCGGTCCATGCCTTGCGTCGATCTTTTCTCCGAGGAATACCCCATCTTTGTCCAGAGGAGCGTTCGCTTGGGCGACGACATATTTTTCCTCTTCATCGGCTGTCACATAATGAATCTCGTCGGTTACCATATGCCGTTCTTTATCTACTTTGCGGTAAGGCGCTTCAATGAAACCGTATTCATTGATCCGCCCGAAGGTACTAAGCGAGCCAATCAAACCGATATTCGGACCTTCAGGGGTTTCGACCGGGCACATCCTGCCATAGTGGGAATGATGCACATCACGAACTTCAAACCCAGCGCGCTCACGGCTCAATCCTCCTGGCCCCAAGGCGCTTAGACGCCGTTTATGCGTCAATTCAGCTAAGGGATTGGTTTGATCCATAAACTGAGAAAGTTGGCTGCTTCCGAAAAATTCCTTGATCGCCGCCACAACCGGGCGGATGTTGATCAACACTTGTGGTGTGATCACATCGACATCCTGGATCGTCATGCGCTCGCGGACAACCCGTTCCATTCTTGACAAGCCAATACGAAACTGATTTTGTAGAAGTTCACCCACTGAACGCAGACGTCGATTCCCCAAGTGGTCAATATCATCTTTATGTCCATCACCCTCCATGAGGCTAAGCATGCGTCTCATAGAGGCAATGATGTCTTCCTTAGTTAAATGGCGGACATCCATCGGAATATCTAGGCCTAATTTGCGATTTAGCTTATAACGACCAACCTTGGCCAGATCATAGCGTTTTGGATCAAAGAAAAGTGCTTCTAAAAGGGAGCGGGCGCTATCGACTGTGGGAGGCTCTCCTGGCCGCAGCCGTTTGTAGATCTCAACTAAAGCTTCCTCTGTGGATTCAGAATTATCTCTTTCCAGCGTCCCCCTCACATGCGAATGATCATTGAATAATTCAAGAATATGGCCGTTGCTGCTATAACCCAACGCCCGAATCAGAATGGTAGCGGGGAGTTTCCGTGTCCTATCCACACGCACATAAAGATTGTCATTCAAATCGCTTTCAAACTCGAGCCAAGCCCCCCGATTGGGAATCACCGTGGCCCCGTAAAGCTTCTTCCCGGAGGGGTCAATATGTTCCGCATAGTATACCCCGGGAGAACGCACGAGTTGGCTAACAATCACGCGTTCGGCCCCGTTTATAATAAAGGTACCTTTATCGGTCATTAAAGGAAAATCCCCCATAAAGACTTCCTGTTCTTTCACTTCACCCGTTTCTTTGTTAATTAAGCGAACCTTCACACGCAAGGGTGCCGCATAAGTTACATCGCGTTCTTTACATTCTTCAACTTCGTACTTAGCTTCACCCAAGCTATAATCAATAAATTCCAAAACGAGGTTGCCTGTAAAATCTTGAATCGGAGAAATGTCGTGAAACATTTCGCGCAACCCTTCGTCGAGAAACCAGCGATAGGAGTTCTGCTGGATTTCAATCAGATTTGGCATGTCGAGAACTTCCCGGATCCTGGAATAACTCCAGCGCTCCCGCGTCCCAACCTTAACAGGATAGAACATTAATGCTTCACCCCTCGAGTTTGTTTTCCTCTCCTGAGGCTCCTAATATATGACATAAACAGCTAAAAGCAAGGCCAAAAACAACCTCGCTTCCACTATTTATGGGTTTTCCCGGTTTAAGGTACAAACACCCAATTATTATCTCCCCAATACTCTTGGCTTATGCATGGATCTTTTCCCAGTCGTCGTGAAGAATGGGCAGGATCTACCAATTTACTTACAGTAACAATTATTAAGGATACCAAAAACTTAAGGAAAAGTCAAGGATGTATTCATCCTTTCATCCTTTTTTCTTGAAATCCGGAATTGTTTTTGCCTAGTATTTAATGGGGACATTCCTCCGACCCGAAGTTAAT
>JAIMKP010000029.1 GCA_020692355.1 Desulfosporosinus sp. | reverse complement strand
AGGGGGAATGGTTCCATATGTCGGAGGCCGTAACTATTTTGGTGGCGGATGATGAGTTGAGTCTACGCATTATCCTGCAAACCGTCTTACAAAAAGCCGGTTTCAGGGTCGATACCGCAGAAAACGGGGTTGATGCCTTGCAGAAAGTCCGGGAAAAAGATTATGAGGTCGTTTTGCTGGACATTCGCATGCCTCAAATGGATGGGTTACAGTGTTTCTATGAAATCCATCAGGAACAACCCGATCTGCCCGTTATTTTGATGACGGCCTTCAGCAGTGCGGAAATGGCGGTAGAGGCCATGAAACGAGGTGCCTTCGATTACATACCCAAACCTTTTAATGTGGAAGAAGTCCGAATCCTGGTCGAGCGTGCCCTCAGAATGCGCAAACTCGCCCGTGAAGTGGACATGCTGGCCCGCGAAGTGAAGGCCTTAAGCGAAGAGGTAGAAGGCAGCGTCAAGCTGATCGGGGAGAGCCCGAAAATGCAAGAAATCTACAAAGATGTGGGGCGCATTGCCAATTCTACGGTCACCGTGTTGTTGACCGGTGACAGTGGAACCGGCAAAGGGGTGGTGGCCAAAACGATTCATTATAGCAGTGAACGTTGGCAGAAGCCCTTTCTGCAAATTAACTGTGGAGCGATTCCGGAAGGCTTATTGGAAAGCGAACTTTTCGGACATGAAAAGGGCGCTTTTACCGGGGCCTGGAATCAGAAACCGGGAAAATTCGAGCTGGCTGAAGGAGGGACGTTGTTCCTGGACGAAGTTGCCGAGATGGGCCCAAGTCTGCAGGTGAAACTCTTGAGGGTCTTGCAGGAGCACGAATTTGAACGCGTCGGGGGCACCAAAACGCTGAGTGCGGATGTCCGGGTAATTGCCGCAACCAACCGTGATTTAACCCAGGAAATCGCAGAAAAACGTTTTCGCCTCGATCTTTATTACCGTCTCAATGTCGTAACCATGCATCTTCCGCCCTTGCGTGAACGCGGCGATGATATCGTGCTCTTGGCCGATTATTTCCTGCATCGCTTCGCCGCTGGGACGGATAAGGAAGGGATCCTGTTTTCACCCGAGGTTAGTGAAATCTTTCGGCATTATCCTTGGCCGGGCAATGTGCGCGAATTAGAAAATGCGGTTGAACGCGCTCTGATCATGAGCAACACCAAAGTCATTCTACCGGAGCATCTCCCCCTCCATTTAACGGGCGAGGGAGCCGGAACAAGTTATGGAACCCCCCGGCTTCCCTTTCGCTCGATGCGGGAGGTCCTGGCCGAGACCGAGAGAAAACATATCGCGGACGCTCTGGCCATCACCGGAGGCAATAAAGCGCACGCTGCCAACCTCTTGCAGATTTCGCGCCGTGCCCTCATCTACAAGATTCAAGATTACCATCTCTAACCCCCACATCACTGCGCAAATTCTGCATGGCTGCTGTGAAAAAGTTACACACCCCTCGTCTGTGAGCGGGTGTTTTTTGTTGGTTTCGGACGGTCAGCGCTGCTATGAGCTGGAACAGGAATTGCATTCTAAGTGGACGAAGGGGGTGATGCGCATGTTTTCCTGAGCCTGTTCCAAACGTTATATTCAGTAAAATCTGAAAAGAAAGACGAAAGGGGCTGTTCTGATGAGTTTAGGACGTAAGGAAGATGAAAAAAATGGTCTTTTAGCCAGGCTGGGGGTTTCCCTGGCCGATTGGAGTGAGCGCTGGTTTCCTGACGCCTATGTTTTTGCGATCTTGGCCGTGATCATTGTTGCCGCAGCCGCTCTGCTGATGGGTCGCAGTCCCCAGAAAGTTGCTATCGATTTTGGCTCGCATTATTGGGATTTGATTCCCTTCACGATGCAGATGGCTTTCGTGGTGATCGCCGGTTATATCGTCGCGGTTTCCAAACCGGTACACCGCTTGATCGAAACCTTGGCCACGATTCCGAAAACCCCCAAAACAGCGATTGCCTTTGTTGCTTTTTTTGCCATGGCTGCTTCGCTGATTAGTTGGGGATTTAGTCTTATTTTCAGCGGAATACTGATCAAGGAAGTCAGTAAACGTGTCCAGGGAATTGACTATCGGGCCATCGGCGCGGCGGGATACCTGGGACTCGGGAGTATCTGGGCCCTGGGCTTATCATCGTCTGCCAGCTTGCTTATGGCGACGAAAACTTCTATTCCCCCAGCGCTTTTGAAGATCAGCGGCACCATTCCCATGTCTCAAACGATCTTCACCTGGCAAAACCTGGTCATGATCATCGTTTTAGTCGTTCTCTCCGTAGGGATTGCCTATTTTTCCGCTCCATCGGCCGAGAAAGCCAAAACAGCAGAAGCAGCAGGCATTCAATATGGTGACATTTCCTATCCGACGGGAAAACCGCAAAAACCTGCGGAACGCCTGGAATATAGCCCGATCTTATCTTTGATCCTGGTCGCTCTCGGAGTGGTTTATCTGGCTTATATTTTCGCGACCAAAGGCGGCCTGGCAGCCCTCGATCTGAATACCTATAACTTCATGTTTCTGATGCTGGGGATGCTTCTGCATTGGACACCCAGGAACTTTTTGCACGCGGCAGCCAAAGCAGTACCCGCTACCAGTGGAGTGCTAATCCAATTCCCGCTCTATGCCGGAATCTTCGGGATCATGATGGGTTCAGGGTTAAACGATGTCCTCATGAAGTTTTTTGTTTCCATCTCCAATCATAATACCCTGGCACCGATTGTCGGTATTTACTCGGCTATCTTGGGACTCTTTCTGCCCTCCGGCGGAGGCAAGTGGATTGTTGAAGCCCCTTATGTTCTGGAAGCAGCGAAGCAACTCCATGTGAATATGGGCTGGATCGTGCAGGTCTATAATGCCGCTGAAGCGTTGCCCAACTTTATCAATCCCTTCTGGATGCTGCCGCTGATGGGCTTGATGGGCGTGAGAGCCAGGGATCTGGCAGGCTATTCGATCCTGCAGCTGATTTTCCACGCGCCTGTGGTCATCTTTATGCTCTGGCTGTTGGCCAATACCCTGCCTTATCTTCCGCCTGTATTCTAGGGTTTCTTGCTTAGGGATTCAACGTCTGGGCGGGCCGTGGAGCGTGAGCCTGCGACTCGCCTGTTCATGAGAAAAGGGTAGAGTGAGTTACCCGCCGTCCACGGAAATGCGCAAACACTGAAGGAGGGCTCGAACGTGGTGGAGCAAATTCCTCTTGAAGCAGCTGTGAATAAAATAGAAGATGGGATGACCGTGATGGTCGGAGGGTTCATCGGTTCCGGAGCGCCGGATCAAATCTTGGAGTTGTTGGCCCAACGTGGTATCAAGGGTTTAACCCTGATTGCCAATGACACGGGAATTCTCGGAGACGCCTTGTCTCAACTCATTGTGAACCGATGCTTTCGCAAAGTGATCGCCTCCCACATTGGAACGAACCCGGAAACAGGGAAACAAATGCTGGCGGGCGAGCTTGAAGTCCAACTCGTGCCTCAGGGCACTCTGGTGGAGCAAATCAGGTCTGCCGGAGCCGGTCTCGGAGGGTTTCTGACTCCTACCGGTGTTGCAACGATTGTCGAGGAGGGAAAACAAAAAATCAGTATAGACCATAAGGAATATCTCCTGGAACTCCCTCTCAGTGCGGATGTCGCCTTGCTGAGGGCTTATAAAGCGGATCCGGCCGGAAACTTGGTCTACCGCCGTGCAGCCCGCAATTTTAATCCCGTGATGGCCACTGCGGCCAAGACCGTGATTGCACAAGTTGAAAAGATCGTCCCTCTCGGGGAAATTGATCCGGATGAGGTCATGACTCCGGGCATCTTTGTGCATTATCTGGTTCAAGCGAGGCCAAAGGGGGTCGCTCAGCATGGATAAAGAGGCACGGATGGAGTGGCTAATTCAACGCGTCGCTCGCGAATTCAAAACAGGAGATGTCGTGAACTTGGGTATCGGCATGCCCGTTAAAGTAGCTAACGCCCTACCGGAGGGCATCACGATCATTCTTCAGTCAGAAAACGGGTTTTTAGGTCTTGGACCCTCGCCGCAGGAAGGGCAAGAGGATCCAGATGTAGTGAATGCCGGGGGAAAATACAGCACCATCCTACCGGGAGGGAGCTGTTTTGACAGTGCCCTTTCCTTTGCAATTATCCGGGGCGGCCATGTCGATGCAACGGTGCTCGGAGCCCTTCAAGTCGATGAAGAAGGGAATCTGGCCAACTGGATGATACCAGGGAAAATGGTACCGGGTATGGGAGGCGCCATGGATCTGGTCGTCGGTGCGCGCCGGGTGATCGTCGCTATGGAACACACTGCCAAGAACGGCACTCCAAAGGTACTAAAGCAATGCTCGTTGCCCTTGACTGCAGCCCACCAGGTCAATCTGATCGTCACTGATATGGGTGTTATGGAGGTTACTCCCCAAGGCCTGGTTCTTCAGGAAATGGCCCCCGGAGTGACTTTCGCAGAGATACAGGCCGCAACAAAAGCAAAATTGCTTTAAAAATAAACAAAATCTAGCCCCGTGTTCTGAGGAAGAACACGGGGCTTTTTTGGGGCCATGGAGGATCGATAAACGCAGTTATGAGTTTTTCCTATCGCCTTCATAAGATATTCGTGTTGCTCGCTTCCGATTCTCTCCCTTATAGTGTTCCTATGATTCGAAGGGAATCGTAAACGCTCAAGGAGGTATAAGATGTCACTATCGGAGAAAGAGGAAGTACTTTATCTATCAGGGAATTTTCAAGACAAAGAGAAAACAGATGTGCCCGTGTCGGCATCATGGCGCTTGTTTATCCAGGGCATTTTGTTCACCATGGCCGTAGCTGCAGCCGGTACGGCTTTGGCCAATCTCCCAGGGGTCAACCGTGTCGGGGCCATGCTTACTGCGATCCTGATCGCAATCCTTTACCGTAATCTGCTGGGTTATCCCGAGCCCCTGCGGGAAGGTATCCGCTTTTCGGGACATAAAATTCTGCGCTTTGCCATCATTCTTTATGGGTTTAAGCTGAACATTGACATCGTGTTACATAAGGGATTTCCCCTTTTGCTCCACGGTGCGCTGACCATCATCTTGGCAATTGCCGTAACGCTGGCGTTGGCCAAATTCATACGGGCGGAAAAAGAACTTTCACTGCTGCTTGGTATCGGAACAGGAGTTTGCGGGGCGGCCGCCATCGCCGCGGTGGCGCCAATTCTCAATGCGGATGATGAGGACACGGCCATGGGCGCGGGAATCGTAGCCCTTATGGGTACGGTGTTTACCTTGGCGTATACCTTTTTACGTCCCTATCTTCCCTTGAGCGCCGTGGAATACGGAATCTGGAGTGGAATCAGTCTCCATGAGATAGCCCATGTCGCGGCAGCGGCCGCACCCGCCGGGGCCGAAGCTTTAGCCGAAGGGTTGTTGGCTAAGTTAGGCCGGGTGTTTTTGATACTACCTTTGAGTTTTGTTCTGGCTGCTTGGATGCGCCGCAAAGGCACTTCTGAGAGCAGGAAGAGCACTCCGTTCCCCTGGTTCCTGTTTGGGTTTTTGCTGACAAGCCTTATGGGAACTTATCTGTCCATTCCCCTGACCGTCTTAAACAGCATCTCCACCGTTGCCGCCTTTCTCTTAGCAGCTGCTATGGTAGGGCTAGGGTTAAATGTTCATCTTTCCCACTTAAAAACACGGGCCTTACGACCATTAGTCGCCATGTTTTTTGGTTCGATCGTGGTATCAGCCGTATCGTACGTTACGTTGCGTTGGTTTTAAGCGTCCACTTGATAGAAGTGAGCGTCTTGAACGGTGGCTAAACTAAGAAGAAGATCTTAAATTATAGAGAGGGTTGATTTTATGGATATTCGTCGTATCCTTGTTGGTCTAGATGGTTCAGAAAGCAGTAAAAAAGCTTTTCGCGCTGCGGTAGAGCTTGGACGCAAACTGAGTGCCTCAGTGACTACCTTGACGGTCGTGCATTTGCCGGATTTCAGTCCCGGTGGGGGCGAAGTGGCAGAACTCGATCAGGCACAAGCTTACTATGAGCCGGTGTTACAAAAAACACGTTCGTATGCCTCCAGCCTAGGGAGCGACATCCAAACGGTTATCCTGAGCGGGCATCCAACGGAACAATTGCTTGAATACGCCGAGCAAAACAAGATGGATCTGATCGTCATCGGCACGCGTGGTTTAGGCGGATTCAAGAGACTTCTCATGGGCAGTGTCGCGCAAAAAGTGGTTAGCTATTCCACGATCCCGGTCTTGGTGATCCGGGAGTAGATTACCCCGGCCCGTGGTATCTGCGGCTCCTTACTCGTAAAGAGCTCATTTCATAAAGTATATTTTACGGAAAGTAAACAGAGGGACAGGTCGTCGTTTCTGAGTTTGAAATGATGTACCTGTCTCCTCGTTTTTCGTCCGGAGCCAGTTTCAGATCCGTTACTACACCAACCGAATCATGTTCTTTTTTGACAAAGTCGGTTTCGTCCGTATTGAGCATAACGCCAGGGGCAGCTACGGCTTCTGATAACCGCTGTTGATAAGTGCCCAGCATCTCTTGATTATCTTGCTCGATTTTCACTTAAGTCGTTTGAGGATCACCAATTCTTCGCCCTGGGCATCGAGCCGCTTATCCAGTTTTTTGATATCTTCCCATACATACCGAAGCTCAACTTTCACCTCGGCAACATCTTTTCGCAGGGCTTTCAGCTCTTGCCCTTGCTGGAGCTGCGTACTCTCTAAACGGGCTTGTCCTTCACGGAGGGCTTGCAGTTCGGTTAGGATTTTCTCGAAGATGGGCTCCACCCGCTCTTGCCTCCTTTCCTGTTCATCATAACGTTTCTTTATTCTAGCATGATCTCCAGGATAATTCCGCTGAAATTTGTCGAAGATCCAAAGTCCATTGGCATCAATTTAAACACCGTTTCGCTGAGTTTTCGTATAATCCGTAAAATCCGGTTGAAACCAGCGAACCCCTATGCTCTTTTTCCCCTCTTTGTCGACACTATTACGCTGGATTTCATTTTCCGGAATAGGGGTGAGATTTAATAACAGACGCGTATGGTCAGGGTCATCAACATAAAATGTAAGTCCACGAATTTCATCCAGAGAAGGGGTTGTCGAGCCCAAGACAGGATCCTTAATGGCGCGAATGTTGATATATGTCTTGCCATCCACTGAGGCCATGGCATAACGAACATATTTCCAGGTTCTCGCGTAATCCAACAAGCGTACGGTACGGGCCACCAAAATCTTGCCTTCATCTTGATAGGATTTAAGTAACCGCAGCGTTTGAATATCGGTCGGATTAAAAGGAAACCCTTCATTTCCCTTGCCGAGGTGTTGCGTGACAATCGAATACTTTCTTTCTTGAACCAACTGCTGTAAGCGTTGGTTCGTAAGTTGATGGGGTAGTTCATGGGTTTCCCACGTCCACTGATATTTGCCCTTGACGATTTCATGCGTATACCGGTAGAAACCCCAGACCTGTTGCCCATCCCGCAGTTTTAGGGGAAACAAGGGGTCATCATAAGAAAATTGATTCATCCCGATCGAATTCCAAACATAACGAATACCATTTCCCAAAGTTAAATCGGTATGGTAAAACCGGGATTTTGGGTCATCACCGGCCTGATAGTTAAAAAAAGGCCTCTTAGGGTTATAGGCCCCAAAGTTTTGCACGTTGGTTTCACTACCGTGATTAATCCAAACTTTAGGCTTAAATCCGCGCTGATTCATAGCTTTCCAAGCTGCAATCGCCAAATCACGCGTAAACAAGATGCGCCGATCATTACGAGAAAAATCGCCAAAAGTATGTAGGGAATCAATCCACCCTACCTTAAAATAATGGCTGATTTTGTCCGCATCTTTAAGGCTCGGATCCAACCCCTGAAAAAAGGACATGGAATACTCGATGGAATGGCCTTCTTGATCAATTTTTTCCGGATAATCGCTGGCGATATACAGCCAGGCTGAATCCCCGATATCCAACCCTAAACCGGGGCCAGCGGGGGTTACCTCTTTAGTATTTAAAAAACGATGATAGGCTTCAAATTCCTCCAGCGTTGTCAGGTCGATATCGGACGAAATCGCCAACATGGCGTCATAAGGAAAAGGAAACTTGCGCAATTGCTGCGTTGGGTTTGTTGGCGCGGCTTTCTCCAAGGCAAGTTTAACGGCCTCAGGAATTTGATGTTCAGTACTTTCGATTTTACTTGGCGTGTGACTAGCGCTGATCGGTTCGATTTTCCCTAATCTAGATTTTGCCATGATTAAAGCGCTCGTCAAAAGGATTATCAATACGATTAGGGTTAGTTGTAACTTTTTCACCTGGTACCGCCTTCTTCACGATTGTTCGATGTACTATTATTTGATGCTTCTATTTCCTATAAAATGCTTCTCCATCTCCCCTGCAGGCACAGGTTTGCCCAACAAATAACCTTGCACTTCGTCGCATTGTTTCTGGCGGAGAAAACTAAGTTGATCATCGGTTTCCACACCCTCGGCGATGACCTTAAGCCCCAGGCTGCGGGCCAGGCGGATGATGGCTGTGACGATTTCGTTGCTGTCCGGATTGACAGCAATCGTCTGGACGAAAGACTGATCGATTTTCAGGGTGTCCAGCGGAAAACGACTTAAGTAACTGAGCGAGGAAAAGCCCGTACCAAAATCATCCACAGAAATGCGGATACCCATGTCTTTCAACTGTTGGAGGATCGTAATACTGAAAGCCACATTCTCCATGCTCATGCTTTCCGTGATTTCCAAGTCCAGCCATTGAGGTTCCAGTCCGGTTGCTTGGAGCGTTTGGGCAATGGTGCGAACCAGGTTAATCTGCCGGAACTGCCGGGCGGAGAGGTTAACTGCCATGCGGATCGGCGAATAGCCCTTCTCTTGCCACTGTTGGTTTTGAGTGCAGGCTCTGCGTAAGACCCATTCCCCGAGCGGGAGGATGAGACCGCTATCTTCAGCGATGGGGATGAACTGACCAGGGGGGATGAGCCCTCTTTCCGGATGCTGCCAACGCACCAAGGCTTCCACGCCGCAGAGCCGAGCATCGCGTAAGTCATACTGGGGTTGATAATAAAGGACAAATTCCTCGCGTTCCAGGGCCCGGCGCAGGTCATTTTCCAGGGATAGGCGCTCAGAGATACTTTGGTTCAAAGCGATGGTATAGAACTGATAGCAGTTGCGCCCTTGTTCTTTGGCATGATACATGGCAGTGTCGGCATGCTTAATCACGCTGTCCAAATCCTGTCCATCCGTGGGAAAAAGGGCAATCCCGATGCTGGGAGTGATGTAGACCTCCTGTTCAAACAGGTGAAACGGTTCGGCAAAGAGCTTAAGAATCTTCTGAGCCACATAGGCAGCCTGATTTTCCTTAAGCAGTTCCGGCAGGAAAATGAGAAATTCGTCTCCTCCCTGCCGGGCTACGGTGTCTCCTTCCCGTAGGCAGGCAGTTAAACGCTCAGCAGCCGCTTTGAGGAGTAGATCCCCAAGTGCATGTCCGAGCGTGTCGTTGATCAGTTTAAAGCGATCCAAGTCAAGAAAGAGTACCGCGGCTTGGAGTTGACGTCGCTGGGCCTGGGCCATAGCTTGGTTGGCGCGATCATTAAACAGCAAGCGGTTAGGCAGGCCTGTAAGGGCATCGTGATGGGCCTGGTGAGCCAGCTGCTTGATCAAATTGCGTTTGTCACTGACATCATGAAAAACCAGCACCGCTCCGATGACTGTTCCCTCCCGGTTGCGGATGGGGGCAGCCGAATCTTCTATGGCGAAGGCGTGACCGTCTCGGTGGAGCAGTTGGGTGTGGTTGGCCAGAGATATAATCCGCTGCTCGCGCAGGCATTTAGCCACTGGATTCTTCACTGCCTGGCCGGTTTTTTCATTGACGATATTAAAGACGTGCAAAAGGGGTAATCCTTTGGCCTGGCGGTTGGCCCATCCGGTCAGCTCCTCCGCAACAGGGTTAAGGTAAGTGATCAAACCTCGGGCATCGGTGGTGATCACTGCATCCCCAATGGACTCCAAAGTAACCTGAGCCCGTTCTTTTTCGAACCAAATCACATCCTCTGCCAATTTGCGCGGAGTGATATCTTCATAGAGCACGACCACTTCTCCGCTGGAGAGCTTATAGACAAAGCCTTCCCGCCAGCCGGAGAGCGGCTTGTCCTCGAAGAACGTTGGCGGGAAGTGCAAGGCTTTTCCTGTATGGAACACACGGCGGAGGAGAACGGGAAGCTCCATGAGATGCAGTACCGAAAAGGCTGCGGAGAGCGATTGGCCGATAACCTGGCCACGATCAACATTCTCCATTTCCTCCGCAGCTCGGTTGAAGGCTTTGATCCGGAAGTCTGCTCCATGATCAACCATATCGAAGACAATCGCCGCACTGCTCATATGCTCAAACATTTCCCGGTAGCGTTCTTCATTGCTCTCCAGCTTTTCCTGGTAAGCCAAGCGTTCACTGATGTCCTGCTTGATCGCGATAAAGTGGGTGATGTCTTGGCCTTCCGCCCGGATGGGGGTGATGGTCATCTCTTCCCGGTAAAGCGTCGCATCCGCCCGACGGTTCACGAGCTTTCCATTCCATATTCTCCCCGTTAAGATGGTTTGCCACAAGGTTTGGTAGAAAGCACGATCCTGACGCCCGGAATTGAGAAAACGCAGGTTTTGACCGAGGATGGCTTCCAGGGGATAGCCTGTCAGTTGGGTGAAGGCAGGATTGGCCCAGATAAGATACCCCGTTTGGTCGGTTAAAACAATAGCGTTGGCTGCTGCTGTGAGGGCGGTATTCAAAATGAGAAGTTGCCGGCGGTCGTCCGCGAAGCGCATGGCTAAGGCGATCTGACCGGCCATGGCTTCCAGTGGCATGAGCAGCTTTGGCGTAAAATAATCCTGGGAGGGGGAGAACAAGGCTAGCGTACCCAGGGTTTGTCCATGCGTGCTGAGGGGAAGCACGGCAATTGACTGGAGGTTGAGATCCTCATAAATATGCCACCAGGGTTTGAACTGAGGGTTGCCAATAAGATTGTGGATTTGGGACTGACCGCTGCGGATCGCTCTGCCAACCGCTCCTTGGCCTTCCGGGGTCTCATCCCAACGCACATTGAGGCTTTTTAAGTATTTTTCGCCCAGGCCCGCATGGGCCGCGACTCTCACAGCGCCATCTGTCTCTTTAAGGCCGATCCAAACAGCTGCATAGGCGAAGGTTTGCACTAACTCCTGACAAATAAACTGATAGATTTCGCCGAGAGGTTGCTCTGCCAAAATACGACGGTTAATCGCATTGAGCAGCGCTTCGTTCTGTTCAACGTATTTTTGCGTACTGAGATCGGCGAGTGTGCTTACAATTTCTTCCACTTTCCCCTGGGAGTCTTTGAGGAGTATGCTGTACAGGCGCAGCCAACGCTTCGGCCGATCGGGAGCGCTCTGCACAAGGAAGCATTCCGTATAAGATTCTGGAGCAGCGAGGACCTTAGCAACATGCACCTGCCAGGTAAAAGGGGTGTTCTGCGCATCCCAATTCGAAAACGATTGGACTGGAAAAACATCGGGCGTCAGTTCGCCCAAGGAAGTACCGAGCAGGGTGTACGCGGCAGGATTGGCATGGAGAATGTTTCCTGAAGGATTTAGTCGAATCACCCCATCGGCAACGCTATCATAGATACGGTGAAAATGCGCTTCGCGACGTTCAAGTTCAACGAATTGCTGGCGCAATTCCTCTTCTGCCGCGACGAGTTCCTCGTGGCTCGCCTCTAAATCCTGATAGTTTTTCCGGATGGTCTGTTCGGCCGTATGCAGCGCCTGCCAGCTCCGAAACATGAAAAGGTAGAGAAAGACGGTGGTCAGAACAACAAAGAACCAGCCCTTAAACACAGAGAGGTGCAGAAGGATCTGGCGATCCGAAATCAACCTGTGAAGCAGTGTGTCTGAAAAGAGAATCCAGATACCGCTGATGAGGGCGTAGTAGGCGCTGATTCTCACGGGGGCGGATGCTTTTTTCGAAAACGTAAGGAAAGGGTTCTTCACGGTTCATTCCTCCTGGCAAGCAATCATTACATATTTCGAGTCATTTTGTAAAATTCCTGCATTCCCCAGGCTATAAACTTCACCCTATTCCGACACGCGTCACTAGGATCTTGCCATACGCTCACAGGATCTCTCACGATCTCAATCGAAAACCAGGAGAGCAATCTCCTGGTTCTTTGTTCGTGTTAAGTTTATCTTCTCGGACCGCCACGCTTAGCGATTTTAGCGGATTGCGTCGCGAAGGTGTGCCAGATTCGCGCACCCGGTCATGAGCATGGCATGCTTGAGTTCTTTCTCCAGCGTTTGCAGCACTAAGGCGACTCCTTCGTGCCCGCCGCCGGCTGCTGCAATCAATAACGGACGACCGATGAGAACTGCATCTGCGCCCAGAGCCAACATTTTCAGGACATCCAGGCCCGTGCGCACACCTCCGTCGACCAAAATCGCCAAACGCCCTTTGACTTTGGCTGCAATTTCCGGCAAGACTTCTGCTGTTCCCGGGGTGTGGTCAATCACCCGGCCACCATGATTGGAGACAACGATGGCGGCTGCCCCCGCTTCCACGGCGATTTCCGCTTCAGCCGCAGTCATGATCCCTTTGACAATAAACGGGAGCGAGGTATGGGCCACGATATCTTTAAGCTCAGAGAGTGTTTTGGGCCCTACGGGCTGACCCGCCAAGGCCATGGGGAGAATTCCGGCTGCATCCACATCCATCCCAATACCCAAGGCTCCTGCCTCTTCAGCCATCGCCATGTAGCGGTAGACCTCATCTTGTTCCCTTGGCTTAATCACGGGGATCCCCAGGCCGCGAACCCGCTCAATGGCCTTCAAACCTGAACGGAACATTACGGGATTGGGCCCATCTCCTGTCATCGCCAGCATCCCGGCTGCAAGGGAGCCTTGGACCACAACCTCAGCCCATTCTTCCTCACTTAAGGCTCCACCAATGTTAAATGTCACTCCCGTAATCGGAGCTGCGAGAATCGGAGCCGCGAGTTCCCGCCCGAACAATTTGAATGATGTAGCTTGGGTTTTGGCTCCATGCAGAGTTCTTAAGTTAATCTTCACCGCTGCGAGAGATTCAACGTTGTGCTTGAATCCTGCCCCTGTGCCAACTCCGCCCATCCCGGGCATTTCCCCGGCACAAGCCCGACCGTTGCACTCGGGACAGACCCGGCAATAGCCTTTAAGTTTTTCACGCGCGGATTGGCTAATTTCTTGGATATTCATCACGATGGCCTCCTCGATTTTATTTCAGCACATATTTCTCAATCGCTTCCGCGACACCATCTTCTTCATTCGTGGTTGTGACAACATCTGCAGCCTCAAGGATCTCCGGGCGGGCATTCCCCATAGCAACACCGAGGCCGGCATAGCGAATCATCTCCAGGTCATTGAAGCTGTCTCCGATAGCCATGACCTCTTCCTGAGCGATGCCCAAGCGTTGGGCCAGGGCGTTGAGGGCAATCCCTTTGTTCACCGAGATGTCCGTCATCTCCAAAAAGTAAGGTTTGGATTTTGTCAGATGAATCCGCTCGCCGTAGGCCGCTGCGAGCGAAGGGGCTAAAGCCTCCAAATCTGCTTCTTCCCCGATGAGTAGGATCTTCTCCACACCCTCGGTATTTTGCGCAAGGAGTGACAGTAACTCCGCTTTTTCAATCGGCACAGAAGATAGGCGAGTATACCCTTCAGACCACTCATTTTCTTCCTGAACGAAAATATGGTCGCCAATATAGATCTGAATATGAATCCCTTTAGCGAGTAATCCTGAAACAATCGCCGTGGCCAAGCGGTTCGATATGGCTCGCCGGAAGAGGATTTCCCCGCTCAGAGCCTGCTGAATCAGCGCTCCATGAAACGTAATCACTGGCACGTCGATCTCGAGCTGTTGTGCATATCGCTTCATGGACACAGGAGTTCGTCCCGTCGCGATAGTGGCCATGACCCCTTGCTCTCTGGCTTTTCGAATCGCACTGACCACACGGGACGAAATCGTTAAATCATTACGCAAAAGCGTATCATCTAAATCCATGGCTATCAGCCGAACTCCCAAATTTAATACCCCCTTGTTCGATGTTCGATATTCGGCGTTCGAAAAAACGTGTCTCCCGTGCCCTAGAAGGGATCCGTGGGATGATGTTCGTGTTCAGAAGGTAGCCGCATAGCAGTTCATGAGGGTCTTAGTGAAGATACCGTTTCAAAAACTGTCCGGTATAAGAACCAGCAAATGCTGCAATCTCCTCTGGGGTTCCGGCGATCAAAACCTCACCACCTCGGTGTCCCCCTTCAGGGCCCAAATCAATTAAATAGTCTGCGGTTTTAATGACATCCAAGTTGTGCTCGATGACCAGTACGGTATCCCCTGCCTCTACTAAACGGTGTAGCACCTGGAGCAAGCGATCGATATCGGCCATGTGCAAGCCTGTCGTGGGCTCGTCAAGAATATAGATGGTTTTGCCTGTACTCCTGCGGCTCAATTCAGTCGCCAGCTTGATCCGCTGGGCCTCTCCCCCGGACAGAGTGGTCGCTGGCTGGCCGAGGTGGATATAGCCCAAGCCCACATCTTGCAGGGTTTGGAGCTTGCGCGCGATTTTCGGAACGGCCTGGAAAAATTCTGCAGCCTCATCCACGGTCATATCCAAAACCTGAGCAATACTCTTCCCCTTATAGCGCACTTCTAACGTCTCGCGGCTATAACGCTGCCCATGACAGACTTCACACGGGACATAGACGTCCGGGAGAAAGTGCATTTCAATCTTAATAATACCATCTCCGTGACAGGCCTCACAACGTCCGCCTTTGACATTAAAGCTGAAACGCCCTGGCATATACCCCCGCATCTTCGCTTCCGGCGTCTGGGCAAACCGTTCGCGGATAAAGTCGAAGACCCCCGTATAAGTAGCCGGATTGGAACGGGGCGTGCGCCCAATCGGGGACTGATCAATATCAATGACCTTATCCAAGTGCTCCAGTCCCCGAAGTTCACTCATAGCCCCTGGCCTCACTCGCGACCCATTGAGGCGGGATGCCAAGCCCTTGTAAATGATCTCATTCACCAAGGTGCTCTTGCCAGAACCGGAAACCCCGGTCACACAAGTAAACACCCCAAGGGGAACACGCACATGGATATTTTTCAAATTGTTCTGTCGTGCCCCAACAACCTCCAGCCATTTCCCGTTAGGCTGACGCCGCGCTACGGGCACCTCAATCTGTTTACGTCCGCTTAAATACTGCCCGGTTATGGAATCCGGATGAGCCTTGATGTCTTCCAAGGTTCCTTCTGCTACGACATAGCCGCCATGGGCTCCTGCTCCCGGCCCAATGTCTATAATATGATCGGCAGTCCGCATCGTTTCCTCATCATGTTCCACTACGATAAGGGTATTTCCTAAATCGCGCAAGCGCTGCAGTGTCGCTAAGAGGCGGGCATTATCCCGCTGGTGCAAGCCAATGCTTGGTTCATCCAAGACATACAGAACCCCCATCAGACTCGAACCGATTTGGGTCGCCAAACGGATCCGCTGAGCTTCCCCGCCGGAAAGCGTGCCTGCCGCCCGGCTCAACGTGAGGTAATCAAGCCCGACATTCACGAGAAATCCGAGGCGTTCCCGAATCTCTTTCAGGATTTGGCGACCGATAGTTTCTTCCTTGGTTGTCATTTCCAGCTGATTAAAAAAGTCCAGAGCATCTACGATCGGTAATTGGGTTAAGCCATCAATCGACAACTCCCCTACGGTAACGGCCAAGGCCTCCGGCTTGAGCCGCTTACCCTGGCAAACTGGGCAGGGCCGCTCGCTCATATAGCTTTCGATCTCAGTGCGCACCATATCAGAAGTTGATTCCCGATACCGCCGTTGGAAATAGGCGATCAGCCCTTCAAACGGAGCATTATACGTTTTATGTTGATCAAAAATATTGAAATAACGAAACCGTACCGGAGTTTTCGTGCCCTGCAGTAATCCGTCCCATTGCTCATCAGTTAACTGAGCCAGCGGTGTTAGCATGCTGAAGCCCAAGTTATCTGCAACAGCCTGCAAGAGTTCCGGGTAAAAACTTGATGCTGACTTAGCCCAAGGAGCGATAGCCCCTTGCGACAACGCCTTGCTCCGATCCGGTATGACTAAATCGATATCTACTTCCAGATTTGCCCCCAGCCCGGTGCAAGCCGGACAGGCCCCAAAGGGGCTATTAAAGGAAAAAAGGCGCGGCGAAATCTCCTCTAAAGCAATCCCACAATCCGGGCAAGCAAAGTTCTCGCTAAACAGAACCTCCTCCCCGCCGGTCACATCCACGATGACGCTCCCTTCCCCGAGCTGCAATGCGGTTTCTAAGGAATCCGCCAAACGCGCGGCACTGTCGGGTTTAAGGGCAATCCGGTCAATAACAACTTCGATGGAGTGTTTTTTATTTTTCTCCAGTTTGATGTCTTCGCTTAAATCAAGAGTTTCCCCATCTACCCGAGCCCGGACGTATCCGGCTTTACGAACTTCATCAAATAGCTTTACATGCTCGCCCTTTTTCCCCTTCACCAAAGGGGCAAGAATCTGAAGCCGGGTTTTCTCCGGTAAGCGCAGCACCTGATCCACCATCTGTTGTACGGTCTGCTGGCTGATCTCCCGACCGCAGCGTGGACAATGGGGATGCCCAATACGGGCATAGAGCAGGCGGAGATAATCGTAGACTTCCGTCACAGTGCCTACGGTGGAACGGGGATTACGGCTCGTGGTCTTTTGGTCGATTGATATAGCGGGAGAAAGCCCCTCAATATAGTCCACATCCGGCTTGTCCATTTGACCCAAAAACTGACGGGCATAAGCGGACAAAGACTCCACATAACGCCGCTGTCCTTCGGCATAAATCGTATCAAAGGCCAAAGAGGACTTGCCCGAGCCAGACAAGCCCGTGATGACGACCAACTTGTCTCTGGGAATATCAATATCTATATTTTTGAGATTATGGGCGCGGGCTCCCCGCACTCGAAGGTAGTCCGACATAGAGTCCTCCTCGCTTTTAGTGTTGTTCACTTGCATATTTCCCAATAAGTAGAGTATAATAAACTGAGAGAACGCGAATGCAATGAACACTCGCGTTCCCAGGTACAACAAACCGCACAGAATGAGCGGCTATATCATAGGGACTGAAAAAGTAGCTACTTTCTAGGGTGGGCTACTTTTTCAGTATGTCAAGGACGAATTTCAGTACCGCAACGATCAATGTCGCTATGAACATAGCGATCTTTAAAACTTTTTGGCACTTATCCATCTGGCCTCACCCCCTTTCCGGAGGTTTGGCCACCCACCCTACCTATTTCATTGTACCTGTCGATATTATACTATAATTTGACTCAATTTACCAAGGAAAGCTTTTTTTGTTTTTCACTCCATTCCTGTCCCTGTTCTAACCTCTAACCTCTAACCTCTAACCTCTAACCTCTAACCTCTGACTTCTGACTTCTGACTTCTGACTTCTGAACCAGACCTCAGGCCTCTGTATTGCGACACCAAGAACCGTCCCCTATGTCTTGCCCTTCGTACTTCGGGCCTCGGACCTCGGACTTCGTTTTCTGTATTGCCCTGGAATGCGGTGTTTGTTTTCTTCCCCTTTGAGTTCGATAATCGCATCCCGGAGTTCGGCGGCGCGTTCGAAGTCGAGATCGCGGGCTGCAAGGCGCATTTGCTGTTCGAGGCTCTTAATGAGCTGAGTGCGTTCTTCAGGCGGCAGCTTACTGCCGTAAGCCCCTTTCTTCTCAGCCGCCATGGTCGCTTCCGGAACTTCATACACCCGCTTGCGGATGGTTTGAGGGGTAATGCCGTGTACCTCGTTGTAGGTTTTCTGGATGGCTCGGCGGCGATTCGTTTCCGAAAGGGCAACCCGCATGGACTCAGTGATGCGATCCCCATACATAATCACTTGTCCATTGGCATGCCGGGCCGCCCGGCCAATTGTCTGGATCAGGGAACGCTCAGCCCGCAAGAATCCTTCTTTATCTGCATCCAAAATGGCCACAAGTGAGACTTCCGGTAAGTCTAAGCCTTCTCGCAAGAGGTTGATGCCAACGACTACATCAATCTCGCCAAGGCGTAGCTCGCGCAAGATCTCCACCCGTTCCAAAGTGGAAATGTCTGAGTGTAGATATTTAACCTTTAGGCTCAAGTTCTTAAAGTAATCGGTTAAGTCCTCGGCCATTTTCTTTGTCAGGGTTGTCACCAAAACCCGTTCATCTCGGGCAATGCGGGCTTTGATTTCCCCCAAGAGATCATCAATTTGGCCTTTGGTCGGACGCACCGATACTTCCGGATCCAACAGCCCGGTCGGGCGGATGATCTGCTCAACCAAGACCGGACAATGCTCCAGTTCATATGGCCCCGGTGTCGCACTCACATAGACAGCTTGAGGCACCCTCCGTTCAAATTCTTCGAAGCGAAGAGGTCGGTTGTCCAGGGCGGATGGAAGCCGAAACCCATACTCAATCAACGTCGTCTTCCGCGAGCGATCGCCTTCATACATCCCGCGAACCTGGGGCAAGGTGACATGAGATTCATCGACAAAGAGAAGAAAGTTCTCCGGAAAATAATCCAACAAGGTATAGGGCGTTTCTCCCGGCTCTCGGAAGGTCAAATGCCGGGAATAATTCTCAATCCCGTTACAAAAACCCATCTCGCGCAGCATTTCCAAATCATAGCGAGTGCGCTGTTCCAAGCGCTGAGCTTCCAAGAGCTTGTCCTGAGACTTGAGAAACTTTAATCGTTCCTCTAATTCTTTTTCTATTTGGTCTGCGGCCAAAAGAACTTTTTCCCGAGCGGTGACATAATGAGAGTTTGGGAAAATAGAGACATGTCGGCGTTCACCGAGAATTTCGCCGGTCAGGACCTGCATTTCATAAATATGTTCAATCTCATCCCCAAACATCTCTATCCGGATAGCCTGTTCCGTGGATGCTGCCGGATAAATCTCGACGACGTCGCCACGAACCCGAAAGGTACCCCGGGTAAAGGCCATGTCGTTCCGGTCATATTGAATAGAAACAAGCTTGCGCAAGATCTCGTCCCGATCCACTTCCTGCCCTTGACGCAGGGAAAGCACCAGATCCCGATATTCATCCGGAGAGCCCAAACCGTAAATACAGGAAACGCTCGCCACGACGATGACATCTTGGCGCTCGAACAAAGCAGCGGTCGCAGAGTGGCGCAACTTCTCGATCTCGTCGTTAATGGAAGCATCCTTTTCGATAAAGGTATCGCTTGACGGCACATAGGCCTCTGGCTGATAATAATCATAATAGCTGACAAAGTACTCCACGGCGTTTTCTGGGAAAAACTCTTTGAATTCGCTGTAAAGCTGAGCAGCCAGTGTCTTGTTATGGGCCAAAATCAGAGTCGGTTTCTGCACCTCTGCGATAATATTCGCCATGGTAAACGTCTTGCCCGAACCGGTCACCCCTAGAAGGGTTTGATGGCGTTTATTCCCCTTGGTTCCAGCGACCAAAGCCTCAATAGCCAGAGGCTGATCCCCAGACGGCTGATAATTCGATTTTAGACGAAAATCCATGGGGAGCCTCCTCGTACTTGACGAATAGTAGCCGCAATGCCTGCAGCACACACTCATTCTACACTATTTTGGTCTTCGTGGGAACACCCATTCGAGTATTTACTGATTTGACTTTTTTTGATCCAATCGTGGGACTCCCACTTCTACAAGTGGGAGTGGTACCCCGTACCCTGCTTCGGTGGGGGTAGACTCCACCCTTCGCCGCGAAGTATCCTTTTGGGATAAGCTGCTTCGGCGAAACCCATCCTCAGTCGTGAGGTCATCCTTTGACAGTTGGCGGCTTCGGCGTTAGTGTCCACAGGACACTAACGTCACTGGAGGCTTTCGTCACCGAAGTCTCGATGTTCAACTTTAGTTGAACGAGTTCACTTGCTCTGGCCTTCTCCACCGGATTTATCGCCGCTTTTTTGGTCGGATTTTCCGGATTGACCGCCTGGCTGTTTCTGTTGTTCCAGCTCCTTTTTAATCACGTCAGCGGGAACGGTACGCACTTGTTCGTTGGCACTCTGTTCGGTTCCTAAGACGGTGCCCTTATCATTCAAGTACTCCCTGGTGATGGTTGTCTTAACGTGTTCGGTAACTTTGCTCGCCCCTTGGGGGATCTGGGCACTGCTCGCTCCGCTGGGGCTACTGGAACCGCCGCTTTTGTCCTGGTTGCTCCCACTGCTGCTGGAGTCCTTATTGTCTCCGCCGCTACTGGAACTCTTCGCTCCAGCAGCACTCTGCTGCGTCTGGCTCTTTTGCGCCTGTTCGGCCATGCTGATAGCTTTGGTGTAGCTCTTTTGGGTTATCGCCAGGTTTTCCGGAGTGACCGCCTTGACTGGAAGCACTTTCGCCGGAATCTCGCCCTGATCGCTGGTCACCGAATCATTGACATCCAAGGGTTCCTTCTTGAGAAGCTTTTGAGCCCATTGATAGGCGTTGACACCCTGAAGATAAGGAGCCACATCCACATCTCCACTTTGATTTCCACCGGCCATGCGCTGCAGGGACAGCACATTAGCCTGCCCGCCCACGAGCAAAACCTTCTTATCCAAACCCGTCTGGCGCAAGACTTCTGCTGCCTGAGCCGCCGTCGTTTCACTGTCTGCCAAAACCGCTTGGACTTTATCCGGGTTTTTGCGGATATATTCTACCAAGGCTTGCTTAGCCAGCGACTCTGACCCCGGTTGCCCTGCTATCACCTGTACACTGATTTTGGGATATTTGCCAAGCACTTGGCGCATCCCCGCCAAACGTTCCTGAGTTCCGTTTTCATTCGGGTTCCCTTGCAGGATAATGGCCTGCCCTTCTTGAATCTTATTGACAAGCGCTTGAGCCATCAGTTCGCCGACCTTTTCCTGATTCGGGAGGATTACCCCTGCGGGCTTACTCCCCGGCGGCACCTGTCCGAGGGCTAGAACTGGAACTTTTTTACTCAACGCGCTCTGTATAACTTCCGGGTTGCCCCCTTGGAACACGAGAACTTTGGCTCCTTGCAGCGGATCGTCCCCACCACCTTTAGAACCGGAACTTCCCGTTTGCCCTGAACTACTCTTTTGATCCTGGCTGGATTGCCCCTGCGCCTGTTGACCGCCCGTTCCTGAAGGGGAAAGGTACTTGATCTGGACGTTTTCCTTGCTGGCCATGTCTTCGATTCCTTTTTTAATCAGCACCTGATTTGGATCATTATCATCCAAGGCCACAGCAATGACTGGCTTTTGTTTTTGACTATCTTGAGCCGTTGATTTCTTCTTATTTCCTAAAAGGTCTTGTAGACTGCAGCCGGATATGGTTAAACTAAGACATAGCAACATGATGGATAAATGGGTCGTTCGTTTAAGCATGGGTCACGCTCCTTTCCATGCCCGGATATCTTATTTTTCCCCTGGTTTAATCCAAACATACAAACGGAGGGGTTCCAATGATTGGTTTACTTGCTCGCTGGCTAATCAATGCTTTAGCCCTGATCCTAACAACCTTATTCGTGCGTGGTTTACATCTCGCCAGTCCTTGGACAGCCTTGAGTGCCGCTCTTATTTGGGGACTGGCAAATACCCTCATCCGGCCGATCTTGTCGTTTTTCACCCTGCCACTACAATTTCTGACTCTCGGCCTCTTCACTTTGGTCATCAATGGCCTCATGCTCTCCCTCACCGCCCATCTCGTGCCTGGCTTCAGCATCCGTAGTTTCGGCAGCGCCGTCATTGGGGCCTTGGTTCTGAGTGTAATCAGCATTATTTTGTCCCACATCTTTGCATAACATGATGAGGGGTGATTGATTTGCCCGTAAAATTGGAACATGTCTTAAAGCGGGTCGAAACGCTGCCTATTTTACCCACCTCGGCCACGCGTGTGATGAATTTAACCAAAAATTCTGATACTGATGTGAATGCCCTGGCTGATCTCATCGGCCAGGATCCCGCTTTAGCTGCCAGCATTCTCCGCCAGGCCAACTCTGCATTTTATGGGTATGCCCGTCGCATCGCTTCTTTAGCGGAAGCGGTGGTGCTACTCGGATTTCAAACGATCCACAGTCTGACCCTGTCTGCGGCCGTAGCACCTATGCTTAAAACAGAACTAACTGGGTATTCCTTGGACCAAGAGGGCCTATGGAAACATTCCTTGCTGGTTGGCCTCATCTCGCGCAAATTATGCCGCCGCCTGCGCCTGCCCATTGGAGAAACGGCTTTCACTGCGGGGCTCCTCCATGACATCGGCAAGCTGATCCTTTCCATCTATGTCCAGGAGGTTGGGGGATACCTGCTCAAAAAAATAGAACAGCAAAAGCTGTCCTACGTTGAAATGGAACAGAAAGTGATCGGTTTTGACCACGCCACCGTCGGCGGATTTATTATCAAGCATTGGAACCTCCCTGAACCTTTAGTCGACACGATCACCCACCACCACTACCCCGAAAAATCCCTGGTCGAACCCGTGCTCGCCGCCGTCATCCATGTGGCCAATGTCCTGGCAAACATCCTGGGAGTCGGCGGTGGGATTGACAGTTTTCTCAATCCGCTACGCCCCGAAAGCCTTGCTCTTTTGAAATTAAAAGAAGAGGATATCGATTTGCTCCTCGCCGACTTGGGTGATCTCATGAGCGATCCCAATATATTTGATTAGCTAAACAAGTCCTTTGCCTCAAGTTCTCTGAGAATTTCATTGAGCACTTGTTCGCGAAGACTGTCAACCTTAATGAAATCCACGGTTTCTGTATAGAGCCCTTTCAACTGGGCTTGGATGTGGGCACGTGCTGCCAAAGCTTCCTTGAGGTCTGGCCCCACAGCTTCCTTCAGTCCCTGATCCTGTAAACGTTCCGGGTTTCCCTGCCAAATAGCCAAATGCCGCTCTGGGAAAACAATCCCGATGATTTCGTCCGGATCCAAGGGGTGAAGCACAATGTCCACCACTTGGCCAAGGTGTTGAACTTCACGCAGGAGCCAGTTTAAGGCATCCGGGGTTTCCTCCCCTTCCAAGTGAATCTGATCACAGTCCCCGAGGAAATAAGGGGCTAAGTTGAGCCAGCCTTCAGATGTCAACCCCTGGACAAAACAGGGGTGCAGGGTGCTTCGTTGTAATTGTGCCAAAGCTCTAGCCGCTATCGGCCACGGAGCAGCGTTGTCTAGCAAAGGGGTTGCCTGCTCTTCCAAGCCTAATGCCAAGATCATGGGCTCATATTTTGTCGCTTTTTTTCGCAGCCGTTCTCCGAATTCGAGCTGCATCCCTTCCTCGACCTGATTCTGGGCCTGCTCATAGGCCGCCTGCAAAGCCATAATCTCCCCCCGGCGCTGTTCCAAACGGTGTCTTTCCGTATAGGGCGAAAAATCGACAAAACGTTCGACAATGCCGGGAACATTCCAGCGCAGAGGCGAAACTTTCAGGGCATCAAGCATAGTGATGCCCTGGCGAGGCAGAATGAACCCTGCCATGGCATCTGGGTCATGAACCGAGCGCAAGAAATCCAGCTCATACCCTCTATCCAGCAATTCCAAGCCAATCCCCTTGATCAGGGTGGATTTTCCCGTGCCTGGCCCTCCCAGCAAAACATAAGTCCTTTCCCAGGTTGGCAAACGGCTTGGTAAAAGAGATATGTACCCTTTGAGAGTGAATCCTTCTGCAAAATAATGGCGCACTGACGCTTTGCTGCCCATTCCTGCTTCCCCCCGCTTGTTTTCGTTCACGGTAGTGTATGCGGCCCGAATCCGCAGGGTGAGCACCCTATGCTATTCCATGCTCTGATCGACGCAAAAAGCCCCCTTATCGGGGGCTTTCGTGATCTAAGCTTTAGCTGGACAAGTTCACTTTTTCCTGAAGCATCTGCGCCCCTTTAAGGAGTTGGGGATCAAAATTCGTGTCCGTGGGCATGAGGGTAGCATCCTTTCCTTTCGGCAATTCCACTTTGACATCGGGTTCGATGCCCTTCTTGTGAATATCGATCTTATTCGGTGTCAGATATTTGGCGGTGGTCAACTTAACACTCGTCCCGCCGTCCAAAGGAAAGATGGTCTGAACGATCCCCTTGCCAAAAGTTTTAACACCAACCAAGGTTCCTGTACCTTTGTCCCGGATAGCCCCAGACACAATTTCCGCAGCGGAGGCACTCTCTTCGTTCACCAAAACCACTAAAGGCTTACCTAAGTAAGTGCTCAGGGCATCTTTCTGGTCGACGTGCCCCTTCTTATCCACGATGTAGACCACAGGGCCTGGGGTGACGAAATAACTCGCCGTTTGTACCGCTGCCCCTAATTCTCCGCCATGATTGTAACGCAAATCCAGGATAATTCCTTTGTATTTCTGGATGTCCATCTTCTTTAGCACTTCGGCCAACTCATTTCCCGTGTCTAATGAGAATTGGGAGATATTGATATACGCCAGATCCGGATGTCCCGGAAGGGCTTGTGCCTCCACTGTCGGCACACTGATATTTTCGCGGGTGAGGGTCAGGCTCAACGTCTTTTTCGAGCTTTCCCGGTAGAGGGCCAAGGTGACCTTGGTCCCCGGGTCGCCGCGCATTAAGGCGACAGCCTTGTCCTGATCGATCGCTAAGGTATCCACATTATCGATCTTGGTGACTACATCACCAGGCAAAATCCCCGCTTTGTCTGCAGGGGTGTTCTTAATGGGACGCAAGACCACCAGTTTCTTCGGATCTTTTAAACTGAGGACAATCCCCACCCCGCCAAATTTACCGGTAATCATTTCCTGAAGTTGTTGATTCTCCTGAGCATTCATGTAAACCGAGTAGAGATCCCCCAGGGAATCAACAATTCCTTTAGTAGCCCCGTCAACCAACTGCTCGGTGGTAATATTTTCTAAATATTCGGAGTGGACGAGCCACAAAACATTCACCAGCCGTCCAATATGATTCGCGTTCAACAGAACAAACCCCGTGACCGTGCTGGAGATCAGCACACTCATAACGAGCAGGACGATCCCAACCTGTCTCCACGTCCTTCCCCAATTCCTCTCCCGCATGTGTTGCCCCTTCCCTTGGAGCCCGCTCAGTGAGTGAGCCTCCATACAGTTTGTCTTATTATATGCTTATCCACGAGTTCAAATTCCGCTCTCAATTAAAGAAGGCTAACGGATCGGTAGGGTTGCCGTTGACCCGCACTTCAAAATGCAAGTGGGGACCCGTGCTCCAACCTGTGGAACCGACGTAGCCAATGATCTCACCAGCCTTGACCTGTTCATTCTCTGAAACACCAACCTTGGATTGATGCGCATAGAGGGTGGAATACCCGCCGCCGTGGTCGATAATCACTACATTTCCGTAGGCACCGAAATACCCTGTGTAGATAACAACTCCGTCGCCCGCCGCATGAATCGGCGTATCGGACGGGGCCGGAATGTCAACCCCAGTATGTAAACTCTTCTTATGCGTAATCGGATGAGTTCGCCAACCGAACGGACTCGATATTTCGTAGTTCCCTGGCAAAGGCCACTCTTTGATGCTGCCAATCACCCCGTGTTTAGAACTGAGCTTTTTGATCTTATCAATCAAAGCATTGGAGGCGGCCTCTAACTTTTCAATGTCATCGAGGGCATCTTGTTCCGCTGCCTTATTGTCGGCTAAGGCCTTCTGGTACTGTACCCTTTTTCGGTCAAGATCCGTTTTGGCTGAGGCAGCCTGAACCTGGAGCTTGGCCGCCTGATCCCGTTTCGCAACCAGTTCATTTTTTTTCGTGGCAATTTGAGCCTTCTGTTCTTGAATTCCGGCGAGAATGTTTTGGTCATTCACAACCAATTTCCCCAGGTATTCAAGCCGGGTCATGAAATCCGTCAGATCCGAGGACTGAAATAAAAGCTCCAGATAACTGACCTGGCCATTCTCATAAATCCCTTTCAGGCGTTTAGCCAATGTCTCTCTCCGTTTGTCGAGTTCTGCCCCCTTTTGAACCAGCTCCTTTTCAGCCGCCTGCACCTGCATCTGAGCCTGGGAATAAGCCTGCTGCTTGGCCTTCAAGTTCGTTTCCGCTGCAGCCACCTGCGCATTCAGCTGGGCAACCTCAGCTTTGAGCCTATCAGTAGTAAATTTGAGTTGATTTAAACGGCCCTTGGCTTGCGACTGTTGTTGCTGGATAGTCTGCTGCTGTCCTAGCGCATCACTTAGCTCATCGGCGTGCACAGGAAAGCCAGATAGGCCGAACAAAGAAAAGGCCAGCACCATCGGTATTATCTTGCGCTTCACTTTTCCCCCTCCTCTTCATAGCATTCAGCGTCAGACCCGCAAAAATTTGCGCAACGAGAATGCACTCCCCACCGCTCCGATGGCCATGCCGGCAAAGATCAGCCCGAAGAGCACTTGCCAAAACAGGGCAGAATTTTGTACCATCGGCAGGAAGGCCAGTGTCATCTGAACGTAATCTGCCAGCCAGCGGTAACCCAGCCCGACAATGAGGGCGGCCAAAATCCCACCGACCCAGCCCAAAATCAATCCTTCCACAAGGAAGGGCCAGCGAATAAACCAATTGCTCGCACCCACGAGTTTCATGATCTGGATTTCTCGGCGTCGAGAAAAGACGTTCATCTTAATGTTAATAGAAATTAATACAAGGGAAGCTACCGTAAAAGCGCCAACCACAACAGCGCCCAACCAGCGTAGCCAACGGGTGAATGGAAGAAGCTTGTCCACAACCCCTTGCCCATAACTCACGGTTTCCAGGCCGGGAAGTTTTGTCAGTTCAGCAGCCAATCCCGCGACTTCTTGCGGGTCATTGGCTTTCACTGTCAGTTTGTCGGGGAGCGGGTTGGTTCCCCCTAAGTCAGAGAGAAGATCACCCTTTTTCCCCCCTAAACTCTGACCGAATTCTAAGAGGGCTTGATCCTTAGTGACAAGCTCTACAGAGGCTACTTGGGGCATGCTTTTGATGCGGTCTTCCAAAGCCAAAACCTCGCTTTGGCTCAGATTCGTCTGTGCAAAGGCGGCAATCTCAACCTGGGATTCAAACATGTTGGCCATGTTGGAGGCATTGGCCAGAAAAAAGGCGGAAAAACCCAAAATAACCAATGACACCATGACCGTAACGATAGAGGCTACACTCAACCAGGGATTGCGTTTAAGGGAATTCAGGGTCTCCCGCAGGATATATTGGGCCGAACTAAAGCTCATACCCGTAAGCCCCTTTCTCTTCATCGCGGGCAATCCGGCCTTTTTCGATAGCAATTACCCTTTTTTTCATTTGATTTACAATATCCTTCGCATGCGTAGCCATGATAACCGTCGTTCCCCGTTTGTTGATGTTGTAAAGCAAGTCCATGATTTCCCAGGCCGTCTCCGGATCCAGATTTCCGGTCGGCTCATCCGCCACCAATAACGCAGGATTATTGATGATTGCCCGCGCTACACAGACCCTTTGCTGTTCCCCCCCGGACAGCTCACCCGGAAAGGCCCGTGTTTTGTGAGAGAGGCCCACCATATCGAGTACACTGCGCGTGCGTGCCTGTACTTCCTTTGCCGGAACACCCAACACTTCGAGGGCAAATCCGGTATTCTCTATCACCGTTTTGTTCGGCAATAGTTTGAAATCCTGAAAGATCACCCCGATCGTCCGCCTCAGCAACGGGACTTCCCGCTCCCGCATGCGCACGAGATTCCTGCCATTTAATGTAACCTGCCCGCGTGTCGGCACTTCTTCCCGAAAAAGCAGACGCACGAGGGTTGACTTGCCAGCCCCGCTGGGTCCCACGAGGAAAACAAACTCCCCTTTACTAATGCGCAGATTAACGTCCACTAAAGCCTTCGCACCATTGGGATATATTTTCGTTACATTGTTCAACTGAATCATGGGGCCCTCCTTGGTCTCACTGATTCTCCCTGGGGCTAATAGATATAAATTCGACATTAAATCAAAATTTCCTGTTAAAAAATCAGCAATTCCGGTTTTTGGCATATGACGGGTCGTGCTGAAGCAAAAACATAAAAAGCGCCCAGTTTTACCTGGACGCTCATAATCGGCCTGACCCGATGTGACTCAACTGCCCGCTTTACTTAAAGCCTGCTTCACAGCCTCAACGAGGCGTTCCTTCGTCAATCCATACTTCTCTAACAGCTCGTAGGGACGACCCGATTCACCGAAGGTGTCTTGTAAGCCAACGCGGACGAGTGGCAGGGGCCATTCCTCCGCTAACACTTCCGCAACGGCACTTCCCAGCCCGCCGATGACGGTGTGCTCTTCCGCAGTCACTACCGCTTTCACTTCCTTGGCAACCAAAGTCAAAGTTTCCCTATCGAAAGGCTTCACCGATGCCGCATTGACGACGGTCACTGAGATCCCTTCTTGAGCCAGCGCCTCAGCGGCTTCCATGGCGATAGCGACCATCACGCCGTTCGCGACGATGGCCGCATCCCGACCTTTCCGCAAGATGTTGGCTTTGCCGATTTCAAAATGATAATTCTTATCAAAAAGAACCGGAAGTTCAAGACGTCCCATACGGATATACACCGGCCCCTGATGCTTCGCTGCCGCAAAAATCGCCTGACGCGTTTCCACTCCATCAGCCGGGACGAGCACCGTCATGTTGGGCAACGCCCGCATAATCGCTACATCTTCTATCGCCTGATGGGTCGCTCCATCCTCTCCTACGGTGATCCCTGCATGGGTCGCGGCGATTTTGACATTCAGCTTAGGGTAGGCAATGGAGTTGCGAATCTGTTCAAACGCCCTTCCGGTTGCAAACACGGCGAAGGTGCTGGCAAAAGGGATCTTCCCAGACGTGGCAAGTCCCGCTGCCGTACCCATCATGTTTTGTTCCGCAATCCCCATATTAAGAAAACGTTCTGGATAAGTTTTGGCAAACTCAGCCGTCTTCGTTGACTTTGATAAATCCGCATCTAAAACTACAATGTTGGGATTTTCAGCGCCTAAAGCGATCAAAGCCTTTCCATACGCTTCCCGTGTCGCTTGTTTCTCAGCCAAGTTGGACCGCCTCCTCCCGCAACGCTTTAAGCGCCTGTTCCGCTTGCTCGGCATTCGGCGCATTTCCGTGCCAACCCACCGCATTCTCCATAAAAGAGACCCCTTTGCCTTTGACCGTCTTAGCAATAAGAATGGTCGGACGGCCCTTGACGCGGTGCGCTTCGTCAAACCCCTTGAGCAGTGCCTCGATGTCATGTCCATCGAGTTCAATCACATGCCAGCCAAAAGCTCGCCATTTATCCGGAAGCGGAGCACTTGACATCACTTCATCGGTTGTTCCATCAATCTGGAGGCCGTTAACATCCAAAATAGCGGTTAGATTGTCCAGCTTAAAATGGGCTGCTGCCATCGCCGCCTCCCAAACTTGCCCTTCCGCTAACTCCCCATCTCCGAGCAAGGCATAAACCCGATAATCTTTGCCATCCATCTTACCAGCCAAGGCCATGCCATTCGCCGCTGAGAACCCTTGTCCCAGGGAGCCTGTGGACATGTCCACTCCAGGGATCCCTTTCATATCGGGGTGACCCTGCAGCATCCTCCCGGTCTGCCTTAGTCCCAGAAGTTCCTCCTTGGGAAAATACCCTTTTTCAGCTAAGGCCGCATAAAGCACCGGTGCAGCGTGCCCCTTACTGAGGACAAACCGATCCCGTTCTTCCCAGTGCGGCTCATCCGGTCGGATTCTCATCTCCTGAAAATACAAAACCGTCAGGATATCCGCAGCTGAAAGGCTTCCGCCCGGATGCCCACTCTTCGCCGGCACCAGCATCGTAATGATATCCTGGCGTATCTGGTTCGCCATCCTTTTTAAGTCTATAACGTTCACAACGCGATCCTCCTTTTGCGATCTTTATGGTTCGGGGGTTGGAGAGAAACCCCTAGCTCGCCCCCTTAGTCGCCTGCAAATGCGCCGCTATGAAAAGATCGATCTCCCCATCCATGACGGCCGAGACATTCCCTGTCTCCACATTCGTACGATGATCCTTGACCATGCTGTAAGGGTGAAAGACATAGGAGCGAATTTGACTCCCCCAAGCGATCTCTTGCTGCTCACCTCGGATTTCGGAAATTTCCTCTTCCTGCTGCTTACGTTGTAACTCCAAAAGTTTTGCGGCTAAGACGCGCATTGACGCTGCCTTGTTCTGGGTCTGCGAACGTTCAGCCTGACACTGGACAACAATACCTGTCGGCAAATGCGTAATCCGGACCGCAGAATCGGTTTTATTAACATGCTGGCCGCCAGCCCCACCTGAGCGATAGGTGTCAACTCTTAATTCTTCCGGGTTGATCTCGATCTCGGCCTCATTTGTCACTTCCGGAATGACATCGACCGAGGCAAATGAGGTATGGCGACGCCCGGATGCATCGAACGGGGAGATGCGCACGAGTCTGTGTACGCCTTTCTCCGCTTTCGCATAGCCATAAGCATTTTCGCCGGAAAAGGAGACGGTACAGCTCTTGATCCCGGCCTCTTCCCCTGGCAGAATGTCGAGGGTTTCGACTTTATAGCCATGCCGCTCTCCCCAGCGCACATACATACGGTAAAGCATGGAAACCCAGTCTTGGGCTTCTGTTCCTCCCGCACCCGCATGCAGAGTGAAGATGGCATTATTGCGGTCATAAGGTCCACTCAGTAGGATTTCTAATTCCAGGGCCTCAAACCGCTCTTTGAGATGTGCCACTCCTTCTTTAATCTCCGCTTCCAGGCTAGCATCATCTTCCTCAACCGCTAGCTCCCAAAGCGCTTCCAAATCCCCCTGTTCCCTTGCCAGATCGAGATAAGTTTTCACCTTGGCTTGGTGGAAAGAGAGTTCCTGCATAATCGTTTGGGCCGCTGCTGCATCATCCCACATATTCGGGCGGTGAAATTCCTGTTCTAGGGCTGCAATCTTTTCCAGACGTACAGCCACGTCAAAGAGAAACCCTCAAATCTGCCAGACGCATTGTTAGGGTTTCAATATCACGTTTCCAGTCGCTTAACATGGCTCAATCACCCTTTTCCTATTTGTTCATCCCACAGCAGTTTTTGTATTTCTTGCCACTGCCACAGGGGCATGGATCATTGCGCCCAATTTTCCCCCCCGTGTGCACGGGACGTTGCGGTTCTTCCTGATCACGGTTCGTGCTCAAGTGTTGAGGCTCTTCCGGCACCTGCTCCCGAACTTGGGGAGTGACACGCATCAAGTAGCGGATAATATCCTCTTGGATGGAATCAATCATCGCCTGGAACATATCATACCCTTCATGACGGTATTCTACCAAGGGATCCCTTTGTCCATAGGCTCGCAGGCCAATTCCTTCCCGCAGCATATCCATGGCATCGAGATGATCCATCCACTTGGCATCCACAACCTGAAGCATGACCGCCCGTTCAATCTCGCGCATGAGTTCATTCCCGAAAAGGGCCTCTCTCTGTTCATAGAGAGCTTGTGCCCGCCCCAGCAAGAGTTCTTCCACTTCCTCTTTCGTTTGGTTCGCTAATTCCTCTGCGGTCAAGTCATGACCTGGCAGGAAGGCGTTCTCACAGTACTCCAGGAAGCTCGCCAGATCCCATTCTTCCGGATACGGGCTTGCTCCGCTGAACATTCCGATCGTATCCGCAACCACTTTCTCCAGCATTTCCATGATATTGTCGCGCAAGCTCTCGCCCATAAGTACCTTGCGGCGCTGGGCATAGATCACTTCGCGTTGTTGGTTCATGACATCATCATATTCAAGCACATGTTTTCGGATATCAAAGTTCCGGTTTTCCACCCGGCGCTGGGCCGTTTCGATCGAGCGGGTGATCATTTTCGAGGTAATAGGAACAGAATCATCCATTCCTAATTTATCCATAATCCCCATAATGTTTTCTGATCCGAACAAACGCATGAGATCATCTTCTAGGGAAATAAAGAATTGCGAAGAACCTGGATCCCCTTGGCGTCCAGCCCGGCCGCGCAACTGATTGTCAATCCGCCGCGATTCATGGCGCTCGGTGCCAATGATATGCAAGCCACCCCGATCCGCCACCCCTTCGCCGAGCATGATATCCGTACCACGTCCGGCCATGTTGGTGGCAATCGTGACCACGCCAGGCTGGCCCGCTCCAGCGATAATCTCCGCTTCTTTCTCGTGGAACTTGGCATTGAGGACTTGATGCGTTATCCCCCGGCGCTCCAACATGCTACTCAAGCGCTCTGATTTCTCAATCGATATGGTTCCGACCAGCACGGGTTGGCCCAATTCATGCCGTTCCACAATGCTCTCGACCACCGCATTAAACTTCCCATCTTCGCTCCGGTAGACCACATCTGGAAGATCCGTCCGTCGCATCGGACGATTGGTAGGGATTTCAATGACTTCCAGCTTATAAATCTTTTTGAATTCTGGTTCTTCTGTCATGGCAGTACCCGTCATCCCGGCGAGTTTTTCATACATGCGGAAGAAGTTTTGGAACGTAATCGTCGCTAGCGTTTGGGATTCCTTCTCGATCTTAACCCCTTCTTTGGCCTCGATCGCTTGGTGCAAGCCTTCGCTGTAGCGCCGCCCAAACATCATACGCCCTGTAAACTCATCAACAATGATAACTTCCCCATCTTTCACGACATAGTCCCTATCCCGTCGAAATAAGGTGTGGGCTTTCAGTGCCTGGTTCACATGGTGATGAAGTTCAGTATGCAGATCATCATAGAGATTCTCCACCCCCAACATGCTCTCCACCCGGCTCACTCCGTGTTCGGTCAAGGTGACCACTCGGTCTTTTTCATTCACATGATAATCATCCTCTACTTTGAGGCGGGGAATCACGCGGGCCACTCGAAGATAGAGATCCGTCGGTTTGTCCGCTTCCCCAGAAATAATGAGGGGAGTGCGTGCCTCATCAACTAAGATGGAATCGACTTCGTCCACAATGGCATAATGCTGTTCCCGCTGCACCAACCCATCGGGTCGCGTGACCATGTTGTCACGCAAGTAGTCAAAACCAAATTCATTATTGGTGCCATAGGTAATATCTGAAGCATAACTTTGCCGCCGTTGTTCATAATTCAACCCATGGACAATCAAGCCCACAGAAAGGCCGAGGAACCGATGAATTTGGCCCATCCATTCACTGTCCCGCCGGGCTAGATAATCATTGACGGTCACAATATGGACGCCTCTTCCGGTCAAGGCATTTAAATAAGAAGGCAGGGTAGCAACAAGAGTTTTCCCTTCCCCCGTTCTCATCTCGGCAATGCGCCCGTCATGCAGTACCATGCCCCCGATCAACTGGACATCATAATGCCGCTGGCCTAAAACCCGCCAGGCCGCCTCCCGTACGACTGCGAAAGCCTCAGGAAGCAAAGAATCCAGATTTTCTCCTTGATCCAGGCGCTCACGAAACTCAGCGGTTTTATTCCTTAATTCTTCATCTGCAAGCGCTTTTATTTCGGGTTCAAGCGCATTAATGGCTTGTACCTTTTTTTGATATTTTTTTATTTCACGGGCATTGTCGTCTAACAAACTGCCGAGAAACCCCATCAGTTAACCACCTTTCCTGTCCAGCGCTGATCAATTTATTGTACCATCAACTAGAATCACTCGCAACCGCTCGCCTGTAATAAAGAAAACTTGGCTGGCGCCAAGCCTTAGCGAAGGCGGCCGCCTAGTTGCCCTTATGCACCCACAAACTTATACTTTCTGATATGCTAAAGAAAACCCGGCTTGTGGCAAGCCTTTGGCGACGACAGAAGCCGAGGTTGCACTTATGCCACCATAAAGCTATACTTTCTGACTGGTAAGAAAAAGGCCCGCAAAAAGCGGGCCTGAGGGTTCCGTTTGGAATAAACTTACATTTCAGGCTCCAAGACACCATAACCCCCGTCTTTACGGCGGTAGACCACACTCATGTGATGGGAATCGGCATCGTAAAAGACAAAGAAGTTATGTCCAATCAAATTCATTTGCATAATCGCCTCATCCACGGACATCGGTTTCGCCTGGAACTTCTTATTCCGCACCACCTGATGGGCTTCTTCCTCGACAGGATGCTCTGCTTCGTGATCTTTCAGAACCTTCGTTCGCAGCCGTTTAGCGATGCGCGTCCGATATTTATCAATCTGCCGCTCCAGCTTCTCCAGTACGAGATCAATGGATTGGTACATGTCAGAACTCTCTTCTTCCCCCCGCAAGATCATTCCGTTAATTGGGGCCGTTACCTCTACCCGATGCCGATCCTTTTCTACCAAAAGGGTCACCTGCACATCCTGAAATTCATCAGAATAGCGCTCAAGCTTGCTCACC
The DNA here is from genome assembly GCA_020692355.1 of Desulfosporosinus sp. Classification (GTDB taxonomy): domain Bacteria; phylum Bacillota; class Desulfitobacteriia; order Desulfitobacteriales; family Desulfitobacteriaceae; genus JAJZPA01. Next base: position 4,261 of record JAIMKP010000029.1, on the reverse strand, counting down.
CTCTTCATGACATAGTCTTTGAGTGCATCGGTCACCTCGATATGTTTGCCGCGAATCATAATGTTCATCGATGACAACCCCCCTTTAGCGATCTATGCTTATAATATTCCCCCTGTGCTGAAAAAATCCTGCTTTTTCCGCCCTTAGTTTGGTCAATTTTTCCGAGTTAAGGGCGAAACTCGGCAGAGTGATCTGAGAAGGCAGGGGTTTGCCCTGCCTTCTGAACCAACAGTGTCAGTTTTCTCATCTGAGTACAGATGTATACGACTATTGCCGAAGGAAGCTCTTAGCGCACAATTACGTTGGCTGCTTGTTCTCCCCGCGGCCCTTCGATGACGTCGAATTCAACCGTTTGTCCTTCTTCCAAAGTACGAAACCCTTCACCGACAACCGACGCATAATGGACAAAGACATCTTGTCCATTCTCGCGCTCAATAAATCCGTACCCTTTCTGTTTACTGAACCATTTGACCTTGCCAACCACCAAAAAACAACCTCCTTAAATCTAAATCCATAAGCAACATCCCTTACCTGGCCTGTATAGCTCGAATCTCGGGCATGTCAGCTTAGGGAACATGTGCCCTTCCTCTGCAGGATAACCACTGAGGCCGCGCTTTAAACATAAACCCCTCATGTAGCGCACAAAAGGGGTAAACGTTCTCCGCTGAATCATCAAAGAATTTTACTGAGGAAAGCCTTTGTCCGTAGGTTCTGCGGGCGATTAAAGAGCGCCTCAGGCGTCCCTGCCTCCATAATAACCCCTTCATCCATAAAAATGACCCGATCCCCTACTTCCTTGGCAAAGCCCATTTCATGGCTGACAACAACCATGGTCATCCCTTCCTGAGCCAGATCCTTCATAACCGCTAGGACCTCTCCCACCATCTCGGGGTCAAGCGCCGAAGTCGGCTCATCAAAGAGCATGATTTTCGGCTTCATGGCTAGGGCCCGGGCAATCGCCACCCTCTGCTGCTGGCCGCCCGAAAGCCGTTCAGGATATTCGTAGGCTTTCTCGGAGAGTCCCACTTTGCGCAGAAGTTCCAAGCCAACCGCCACTGCCTCATCTTTCTTCAGCTTGCGCACGATTTGGGGAGAAAGTGCAATATTTTCCAAGGCCGTCATGTGAGGAAAAAGGTTAAAGCGTTGAAAAACCATCCCGACTTCCCGGCGGATAGCATTCACATTCGTATCCGAACTAAGAGGAATTCCGTCAATCACGATTTCGCCGTCATTGGGCTCCTCTAGTTTGTTGAGGCAGCGCAGAAAAGTGCTCTTGCCCGAGCCGCTGGGTCCAATGACGACCACGACTTCTTTCTCTTTGACTTCGAGATTGACACCCTTGAGGACCTCGAGCTTGCCGAAATACTTATGCAAATTCTTAACGGATATCACTCTTGCCCAACCTCCTCTCGACAACCCCTAAAATCCTGGAGATGGTCATGGTCATGGCTAAATAAATGAGTGCCACCGTACCATAGATCGGAAACGATTGCAGCGTGTTGCCAACGATAAGTTTGCCCGAGTAGAACAACTCCTCCATCGCAATGACGGCCACGAGCGAAGAATCCTTGAGCATCGCGATAAACTCGTTGCCCAGAGGGGGAATCACCCGTTTGATGGCCTGCGGTAGGATGATATAACGAAGGGCTTGGGCTTGGGTCATACCCAGCGAACGAGCGGCCTCAGATTGGCCCCGGTCGATCGATTGAATCCCGGCCCGGAAAATTTCCGCAATGTAAGCCCCAGAATTCAGCCCCATCGCCAAAATCCCAGCAATGTACGGATACTTGTCCGGTGGTTGGAAATGGAACAACTGTGGTGCGGCAAAATAGACCAGGAAAATCTGAACCAGGAGCGGTGTCCCGCGCAAGAAATCGATGTACGCTGTTGCGAACGCCCGCAGGGGCCAGCGCTTCGAAAGGCGAGCTAAGGCCATAAACATCCCAATCACAACGCCCATTGCCACTGCACCAGCCGTGAGTTCTAAGGTGATGACTGCCCCTTTCAGCAATATGGGCAAACTCCTAATCGCCACACTCCAATCAATGACCACAAGAATCCTCCTCATCCAGGATGTATTAATAATGCCTATTCACCTATTCCTTGGCATTATACAATTATCAGGAACATTCAGTCAATCGGAAATTAACCCTCGTAATCGTTGAGGCTGAGCATCCATGAGGAGAACGAAAAACGAGACGCGCTGCAAACGAAGCTGACCGTTACAGCGCGAGCGTTAACAGAGAAGAAAACGGCGTCTCAGACATCTGAAACACCGTTTAATTCAAGAAGCTTCATGTAGCTGGTAGACAGGACTTCTAAATCTGTCCGATCAGCCTGGCTTAAGCTAAACTGGGAGGATCGGCATTAAACCATTTTTTATAGATCTTGGCGTACTCCCCGTTGCTGATCAGTTTCTTTAACGAAGCGTTGAGTTTTTCGGCCAGTGCTTTGTTGTCGAGCTTCATTGCAATCCCATAAAATTCCTTCTCGAAGTCTCCCTGCAGTGCAACAATATTGGCGTTCGGTTGCTTGTTGATAAAGTAAAGGATAACCGGCGAATCCGCGACGACCGCATCAAGCCCACCATTCACCAGATCCGTCATAGCATCGGGGGTGGTGTCATACTTCTTAGTCGTTACACCCATTTTATCCATCGCATATTGACCCGTAGTCGCAGCTTGAACTCCTACACGCTTCCCTTTCAGGTCAGCCGCTGTTTTAATCACAGAGCCCTTCTTCACGGCAATGTACTGAGTGGCCAGGAAGTATTTGTCACTGAAGAGAACCACTTTAGCCCGCTCCGGCGTAATGGTCATGGCAGAAATAACGGCATCGTATTTGCCTGACGCCAGGGAAAGGTTCAACCCATCGAATGGCGAGGTCTCAAATTGAGCCTTGTAACCCATATCTTTAGCAATCGCATTCATTAAATCGATATCAAAACCAACTGGATTTTGCTTTTCATCCATAAATTCAAATGGGGCATACGCAATGTCGGAGCCAACCTTAAGAATTTTCTCTGGTGTCGATGCAGCGGTTCCTCCTGCAGGTGCAGATGTTGTGGGTGTCGTTGTCCCGCACCCTGCAAGAACCACCAAGCTCAGTATGAGTAGGGTTGTTAAAATCAGGTGAAAACTTTTCTTGTGCACAGTCTCGGATCCCCTTTCTCCATGTTTATTTTTTCATTTACTTGTTTTAGAGCTTACCCGTGCTGCCATTATACACTTTGATGTATCTTTATACAACACGGAATAGCCGAAAACCTAAGCTATTATTTATTCGTCAAAATTTAGATTATTCCTGCTAACGTGCTGCTCCGATGTCAATTTTTTATGATTTCATCCACAGAATCAAGTGCCACCCTGTGGATAATGTGGATAAAGGGTCGCAGCCCGCAAAAATGCGCACCTTTCATGTGGATAACCTTGTGATCAAAAGCCAATCCTCACTCCCTTGCCTTCTGGCCTTCCCGGCCCCCCGCTAAAGCGAAGGCATATACCCGCCGAGCTCCAGCTTCGAGCAAAGCCTCAGCGCAAGCTTCCAGCGTGGCACCTGTGGTTATGACATCATCAATGAGCCACAACTCCCTTCCTTGAATAGAGGCTCCCTGAAAGATAAACGCACCTTTAAGATTCTCTAGCCGTTCACCTCTCCTGAGTCCCACCTGACGGTGGGTGGGACGCACCCGCTCAAGCCCTTGAACCAAGGGCAGACCTAGCTCCCAATGGAGAAGGGAAGCGACTACTTCTGCCTGATTAAACCCCCTCTCCGCTAAGCGTTCCGGATGAAGAGGAACGGGTACGAGACCATCTGAGGCTGGCAGGTAACGTAGGGCTGCTTCGCCCACAGGATGGGCAAGTCCCCGCAGGAGCAGTGGACGGGATTTGAACTTCATATTCCAGATAAAATCCTTCCAAAGCCCTGTATAGTGCCCCCAGGCAGCGGCACGGGTAATTTCCTGAGGGCCCTTGCCCTCCTCACAGTCTGCACAACGTTCCACATCCGGCTCAACAAGCTTACCGCACTGTTGGCAGCGGCCCATTTCTAAGGTAAAATACATCTCTTGACAATTCTTACAGATCGGCCCTTCATCTGCCCCACAGAGGAGGCAGGGCTCCTGTGCCTCGTACCACAATGAACGCAAGTTGTTTCGAATCATATCCCATTCCCGGAGCATCTGTCCCATCGTCTGTCCCATGATCCATCCCTCCCTCAGTCAGTGAACTCGTTCAGCTCAAGCTGAACATCGAGACTTCGG
>JAIMKP010000028.1 GCA_020692355.1 Desulfosporosinus sp. | reverse complement strand
GTACCACTCCCACTTGTAGAAGTGGGAGTCTCACGATTGGATGAACGCCCACTTGTAGAAGTGGGCGTCACCTTGATGAGCCAAACGTTTACACCCGAACAGCAGCAATTCATGAGTTTCCCTGCAATGCAGAACTTACACAACTCTTCTGAAATGCAGCGCTGTCCCAGTCAGCATTGATGACCGGCTCGGGAGATGGATCTTTACCCAGAGACTGTGCCAATAATACCTTTGCCTGTTCAATGTTCGTTTGCTCAGGTTTTTGCAAAACGGTCAGAGCCTGATTTGACTTGTTTTTGTGTTGGCTTTTAATGGTTTTTGAAAGATAATTGAGAACAGTTCATTAGAAACTCAGTATTTTTTCACGGTCTTCTCATAGAAAGGCGGCAACAGGGTGCTAAAATACCTTGTTGTCGCCTTTTCCTATCACTGATTTATCTGAATAGAGTAATCCCAGCATGTTCATTGCTCACCCTGTATTGGTCCGACCCTTTACTCGATTCTGGCCTTAGCCGGCACAACGAAAAGTCCTCTGAGCGGCATGTTCGTCATGTTCATTTTCTCCGCCGGTTTGGCTATTCCCTATGTCCTGGCCGGGTTGTCGTTTAACTGAGTGATCGAGGGCTTGCAACGGGTGCGCCGTCGGCAAATCGTGGTTGAGCGGCTTGCCGGTTTTCTGATGCTCTATATTTCTTAGTGATCTTTACCGACAAGCTGACTCAACTTACGGGTTACCTTGTAAAATTTCTCCCTCGTCTGCCTGTAGGCATGTAGGAACCTCAATGGCTATGACTTGTCATAGAACTATGCTCAAAGAAGTCTGGTCCTACAACCAGGAAATATACTGCGGTAGCAACTAAGAGCACTCCCAATGCCGGGCGCAAATAGCGTGTCAAGCGCCTAGGTCTTAACAACTTACGTACCCAGGGTGAGAACGTGAGAGCTAACGCGGAACAAATTCATTAGAAATTCATCAGAAATTCATAACCTGGACGAATTACTGGTTGATTTATATGGTATAGGGGACTATCCTATAATTGAAAGCAATATTTAGTATTGCTAAACGTAAACTAGTTATGGCTATCATATTATAGGGAGGAAATAACAATGTTTGGATTTGGACGTAAGACTCAGAAGGAGCATGCGCAGCACAGTCAGATGGAACATGCCGGACATGCTCAGGCTGAGATGGGTGGTCATTCGATGGACGCAAGTGATTCCGGGCCGAAAACAGTGCTCCGAATTGAGGGAATGACCTGCATGCACTGCAAGATGTCGGTGGAAAAGGCTTTAAAAGATGTAGAGGGTGAGAATCTGATGGTTCGCCGAGCGATGCGGATGCATGTATGTGTTCCGGAGATTGCCGGGTTGTAGTGCCTGAACGGGCTAGCCCATTGTAGTTTCTCTTTTAGTAAAAAATTTAGGATAGCCTCCTATAATATTAGTATTTTAGGAATGGTGGTGAGCCAATGAATGAACCGGTTAAAGCTCTCTCTTGTGATTGCCCGGATATATCGGAAGAAGACGGCCACCGCAAGAGTCAGCATGAAGAAAAGACGATCCGGGAGCTCATCGCCAAGGATGAACCGGATCGAAGGTCAAATCCGGGGTATCAAAGGGATGATCGAGCGGCGTGTCGGAAGGGAATACTGAACAGAATAGCGGTTGGAGGTGAAAGCTGTGAGTGAAACGACGAGAAGCGGGAATTTAGTGCAGGCGAGCCTGCCCGTACAGGGCATGACCTGTGCCGCTTGTGTAGCGAAAGTAGAAAAGACCCTGAAGAGCATTGCCGGTGTGCAGGAAGTGCACGTCAATTTGCTTTCGGGCAAAGCAGCTGTGGCTTACGCGAGTGATCAGACCGGAGTTCCCCAAATGGTGAAAGCAATTCAAGACGTTGGTTACGAGGTGCCGGAGGAGGAGATCCTGCTTACCGTGCGCGGCATGACTTGCGCGGCCTGTGTCGCCAAAGTTGAGAAAGCTGTAAAGGGGCTGCCGGGAGTCACTTCCGTTGTGGTCAATTTACCGGCTGAGTTCGCCAAAGTGAAGTTTTACCCGGGGGCTGTGGACAAAACCCGGATCAAAAAAGAAATCAATGCCTTGGGTTATGAGGCTTCCGAAAAGGTAACAGGTCAGGAAGCTTTGGACCGGGAGAAAGAGGCCCGGCAAAAGGAACTCCGGTACCAAACCCGCAATATGTGGATTGCCTGGCCCTTGGCCAGTTTGGTGATGATTGGCATGTTCCGGGACTACTGGATCCTGCCTTATATCGTACCAAAGTTTCTGGGCAACGTTTATCTTCTTTGGGCCTTGACCACTCCCATCGCTTTTATTCCAGGCTGGCAGTTTTTTAAACACAGTTGGAACGGCCTGAAACGCGGCGCTACCGATATGAACCTACTCTACGCGACCGGGATTGGTGCTGCCTACATCATTGCTACAATCAACACTTTCTGGCCTGATGCCGGTTTCGGCGGGCGGGGAGCCACCTTTTTCGAGTCGGCCGCTTTACTTACGGCTTTCATCGTTTTAGGCCGCTTTCTGGAAGCGCTCACCCGGGGCCGGACTTCGGAATCCATTCGCAAGCTGATGAGCTTACAGGCCAAAACAGCCCGGGTCATCCGTAAGGGTCAGGAAATGGAGATTGCCGCCGATGAGGTGGAGATCGGGGATATCGTGGTTGTGCGGCCCGGAGAAAGCATTCCGGTGGATGGCGAAGTTACCGAAGGTTATTCTGTAGTCGATGAAGCGATGATCACTGGGGAAAGCATGCCAGTGGAAAAACGTCTCGGTTCCCAGGTTACCGGTGCCACTCTCAACAAGAACGGATCCTTTAAATTTAGGGCTATCCGGGTCGGGAGTGAAACCGCCCTGGCTCAAATCATCAAAATGGTGGAAGACGCCCAGGCTTCGAAAGCTCCCATCCAAAAACTCGCTGATTTTGTGGCCGGCCATTTCATCGCCGGGGTGCACGTGCTCGCTCTGATTGTCTTCGTCTTCTGGTTCTTTATCGGTTACGCTTCTTTCTTCTCGCCGGCGAGTCGGTTTGTTCTCTCTCCCTACAGCTTGGCGCAAGTCGGAGTGTTTGGATTTTCTCTTCTCCTCTCAGTTACGACCTTGATTATATCTTGTCCGTGCGCTCTCGGATTGGCTACTCCCAGTGCGATTATGGCCGGAACAGGTAAGGGTGCGGAGAACGGCATCCTGTTCAAAGGGGCTGATTCCGTCGAAGCCAGCAGCAAGCTGAACGCGGTTGTTTTCGATAAAACGGGAACCCTGACCAAAGGGGAACCCTCCGTAACGGATATATATGTAACTGCAGGTTTTGCCAGGAGTGATGTTCTTAAACTGGCGGCGATAGCGGAAAAGTCATCTGAGCATCCTCTAGGTGAAGCGATCGTGCGGGGGGCCAAAGAGGAAGGCCTCTCCATCGAGGATACGGATGATTTTGAGGCCATACCCGGAAAGGGTGTGCGAGCGGGCTATCAAGGACAGACGATCCTGTTGGGGAACCGCCGCTTGATGCAACACCAAAATATCAATATTGGAAACTTGGACGAAAAAATGGAGCAGCTTGAGGGAGAAGGCAAGACAGCCATGCTCATGGCCATAGACGGTAAGGCTGCCGGGATCATCGCAGTGGCCGATACCCTGAAAGAAAATGCTAAAGTTGCCGTGGAGCGTTTGCACCAGATGGGTGTGCAAGTAGCCATGATTACAGGGGACAACAGGCGGACGGCGGAGGCCATAGCCCGGCAAGTGGGGATCAAGACAGTACTGGCGGAAGTGCTGCCCCAGGATAAGGCCGCCGAAGTGAAAAAGCTGCAGGAGAAGGGTCTGAAGGTAGCCATGGTGGGGGACGGGATCAATGATGCCCCAGCCTTAGCTCAGGCTCATGTGGGAATTGCCATTGGTTCCGGTACAGATGTTGCCAAAGAAACCGGGGATATTATCCTCATCAAGGACGATATCCGTGATGTGGTTGGAGCCATTGAAATCGGACGGGCCACCATGCGCAAGATCAAGCAGAACCTGGTCTGGGCTTTTGTTTACAATCTCACAGGGATTCCGCTGGCAGCCGGTATTCTGTATCCTTTCACAGGACTTCTGGTCAGCCCGGAACTGGCTTCTTTCTTTATGGCGATGAGTTCACTATCCGTGACCATGAATACGCTTCTCTTAAAAAGCTACCAACCATCTTTCCGGAGAGAACAGGGGAAATCCGGCAGGCATCCGAGCCCTAGGCCGCAACCGGCACGCTAAGCGGGAGGAGGTACAAGCTATGAACGAGTTAGAAGCAAAAGCCGCCAGGCAGGCGTCGGTGGTTTATACTACAGTTTCGCTGGCTATCACCCTGCTTTTTCTGGTCATAACTTTGTTTGACGGAAATACCTATACTGCCGTGGCCAGGATCGGCGGCATGATCTGGGTTTTCATCCTAAGTATGATTGTCTCCATGCCGATCGTCATTCCGGTGGTGAAGAAAAAGATCATGGGATAGTTGAAGAAAAAGTTCGCGGGTAAAAAGTTGACACGGAGTTAATTGAAGCTAAGTTTCTGCCGGCTCTGCGCCGGCAGATAAATACAAAGTCAAGTATTGAGAGAGGAGGAAACATCATGCTGAGGAGACAATGGATGCTTCGGGAAGTCGCTCATTGCAACGGCGGGCATTAGCTAGCTTAGCGAAACGTTCAGGGGGGAAGAAACCTAGTTTAGCAAAAACGGCTCTGCCTCCCTGGGCCCAGCCAATGGATACCCATCGACCCACAATACCCGCGCAAGCGGATGAGAAAGAAAGTCCGGAGATGGCGGAGAAAATGATGAACAGATGCGCTTTATCCACGAGTTCGATTAAGATTTATCCGACTCCTCTCGCTCACATGGCTATTACAGCCGCAAATAGTCTACTGCGTTAATTCCTTTGTTTAAACAAGAGCAATTGCGTCTTCAATCGTCTATCGCGTCGCTTATGGCCGCCTGGGCTTCATTACCTTTTCGGTGCAACCAGATATACTTGAGACCTTCCTTGATCGCATCGAGTGCGTTTTCTTTGGTCATAGCTAAGAATCTCCTCCCTCCTGGACGGCAGTCGGCAACACTCCCCTCCTGCTAAGCTCATGACGCAAGCCATCTCGAATCATATCCGACAGTTCCCCCTGCTCAAGCTGGCCGAGGCGTTTGAGAGATTGCCGGATGTCGCGATCCTGGCGTTTGAGGAGCCGCGCCCGCAAGATCCTCCAGGTGCTCTGGCTTGACGTAGCCTATCATGCGATTCCTCCTTTCTGTGGGACGTGGAACTACATTTGTGGTAGATGGATATGAAGTAAACTTCTAATTATGACAGAGGACATAAAAAAAGAGCCAAGAAAATTTTGGCTCTTTTTAATCCTGCTCCTGGGATGGGTAAAGGTCGTTAATCGTAAACTGTAAGTCAATGCCCTTTTTCTTCGCTATATCGTTGTAAACCTTTACAAACCTATGCGCCAGCGCTATTTTCGGCTCACGCTCGCCGGCTTCATACCGGCTCCATTGGTTTCTCCCAACATCACATCGCCACTCCATTTCCTGCTGAGTTACCCCGAGCTTTTCCCGGTAGTATTTCAAGCTGTTCCGCACCTTTGGTTTTTTCTCCGAACTATCATTCATACGCATCACCGAGGAAATATATTCCATATAACTCGTCTGAAATCCTTCTTTATATAGTAGAAAGTTTTGTAGTGTTAGGCTTGGTTAAGTTTATTTTGGCGACGATTTGGCGACGAATCGCTGTTTTGAGCAAGTCTCCCCAAAAAATAAAAATCCCGCAAAGCCTTGCGGGATAAGGGTTTCATATGGAGCCGATGGTCAGAATCGAACTGACGACCTGCTCATTACGAGTGAGCTGCTCTACCTCTGAGCCACATCGGCGTTTATTGGACGACTGTTATTTTACTTTATTTTTGGCTATTCGTCAACCTGTTCGCTATGGAATACCACGGAGTTGTCATCCGTTGCTTTATTGCTCATTGCTTATCCCTCTAATCATGTTTATGGTATAAGCGGATACCTAAACAGAGGTATCCGCTTTTGGGGAGATGCTGTTGCAGCATTCGATAATGGATGGAGAGAAAACAAGATGTCTATCGAGAACAAAGATTTAAGAAGGTAGAAATGCTGCAACTCACTAGATCATATGTAGCCGAGGAATGTCCCGTGTATTTAGGTTAGACTTTGCGATGCGGCGATATCTTGTTTCAGCATATCCAAGGGGGCGAGATTAGGCTGATACCAGTTCTTGCTGATGGCAAGGTCGCTGAGCTTATAATGAGCGTCGATGGTCGTATTGAGAATGTTAAGCAGCATTTCGCGCATTAAGGGATTGTTAGTTTCTGTAATCGTCGTCGACAGGGAATGCAGGGCAAACTTTGAGTCCTTGAGCAGATCGTGCGCGACATCGGGATCGGTCATGTTGATGGGCATGTCTATTTCCTCCTATTGAATAAGGTTATGCGAATTAACGAACTGCTGAATATCGCGTAGCTGTTGTTTCTTTGTCTGCACATCGGCTTGAACAAGAGCGGCTAAGTCCTGATCTTGGATCATGCTCAAGCTCGATTCTAGTTTTTTGACCCCAGCCATTTGGCTGCGCAAGAGTTCGTGTAGTTCAAGGGTCTCATGAGGTGCTAAGGTTTGTTGTTGTTGTTGCACAGGTTAACCCCCTTACTCATATTGGTTGAGGTTGGCTGCTTCCTGATAATCGTTTAAAATCTGCTGCTCAGGTGTCAGGTTTGGCTTGTACCAATCATTATGGGTCGCAATGTCAGCCAGCCGAAAATGCGCTTTGGCACCATCATTGATTTGGCGTTTTAAGATCTGTCTTAATTCGGGATTAATGGTTTCGGAAATCGCCATTGCGAGAGAGCATTGGGCAAATTTCGAATCCTTTAGTATATCTGTGGCAATATCCTTGTCAGTAAGTTTTGTGCCGGTACCGAATAAATCGTCTAACCATCCCATTGTTTAATCCTCCTTACTGCAGCGTCCCTTGCAGGCCCTTTCCTTCTAAGAACTGTTGGAGTTCTTTGATCTCCAATTTTTTCGTGTTTAGGGAATCTTCGATAAGATTTGCAAGATCGGGATTCTGAACCATCGCTTGGCTGGCTTTGAGTTTCTTGACGAGCGCAACTTTACTCCCTAATAACTCATGGAGTTGAAGCGTCTCATGAGGGGCCAGCTGGAGTTTCCCTGTTTCAGGCACTGACATTTCCTCCTTTATATTCCTTGTGGGATTACTAACCCATAGTATGTAGGATAGGCAAGGAATTATTCACGAGCGTTCTATCTTCGTTTCTCTCCTTGCATTAAGCCTTCGTCATGAAAAGCATCCTCTACTTCCAATTTAAGGGCCCCCCCCTTTATCGGCCGGTGTACGATTCTGCTCATGGACGTTTTTCGAGTCACCAATACTCACTACTCCAGCGGGTTCCAACGGATGACGTTTAAGCTGGATAATGTTTAGAATACCCGGGTCTTGCCTAAAGAATTCTCATGGTTCGAGGGAGGAACTCGAGAAGATGATGTAGAACCATTCAAGCATAGGAGTATTAAACGAAGAACAAGAATCTAAATATCGAAAGCAGGGACGGAGGGGAACGCATGGGGAATAAACCGACAGGATCAGGCTTAGCACTGTACGCCAAAACTGTCCATTGCCCATTTTGCGAATACGAATTTGCTACCATGAAAGTGCGTTCACGCATGGCAGCGCCTTATGCCATTGACAGTGATTTTTGCCCGCATTACCGAGAAGGGACGACCAACCCGAACTATTATTATGTCAATGTTTGCCCTGAATGTGGTTTCGCGTTTACTGAAGAATTCACTAAAGAAATTTCTTTAGAAGCAAGAGCCCAAATCAAGTTGAGAATTGGAGCGAGATGGGAAAAGCGTGATTTTGGCCAGATGAGGGATGAACTGCAGGCGATCGAATCCTTCAAATTAGCGATCTTTGCGGCAACGCTTAAAAAGGAAAAGCACACCCTCTTAGGTGGGCTTTGTTTAAGGCTTGCCTGGATTTATCGGGATGCCCATAATAACGATGAAGAAGAACGCTTTCTGCTCTTGGCCGTCAAGGAAATGGAAGAAGCCTATGTCCAGTCTGACTTTGTAGGAACCGCCGTGTCTGAGATGCAGGTTCTGTATCTTGCTGCTGAGTTGCACCGACGCTTGGGAAACTATCAGGAGGCTGTCAATTACTTTTCCAAGGTAACAGAACATCCAAACCGCAATAACGAACGGCGAATTTTGATCCTTGCGCGTGAGCAATGGGCCTTGGCCATGGAAACGTTTCGTAAGAAAAAGTAAATCAACGCCAATTTTCCACTTGGCAAAAGTGAATAGAAAAAAAGAACCCCCGCGTCCGGGGGTTCAAGTAGTTTTGCGCAACTGTCTTAATGACCCAAGTTTTTAACGACAATGTACCATGAATCCTAGGGTTGGTCAACACAATAAAATGTAATAAATGTAAAAAAAAGGATATAGACAGCGAGATAAAAAAGAATCCCCGCGTCCAGGGATTTAGGGTGTTTACGCAAATGTCGGAGAATCATTCTATTTTTATATAAGAAATTTATCACGTTAGCCCGTCCTAGGTCAATAGACTTGGCAAGTAAAGTATTGGTAAGACAAGCACACCCCGTCCGTAATTACCATATAATACTATATATTCTATAACCGAGGCTGTAAAGCGAGGTGAGTTAATTGTACGATGACACCAACCATATTCACAGCTATGAAAATCGCACTTTTTTTGTCTTTGGCCATATTCATTGTATGGTAGGAAAAACAAGTTGCGGGTTGCCATCCGTTACTTCACATGTTCATTATTATAAAGGGACTGTTACCCTTGCTGATGGTCATGTTCATCACTATTCCGGCATAACTGGTCCGTCAATTCCTTTGCCTGGCGGTGGTCATGTCCATCGTTATACTGGAGTTTCCACTGTTGATCATGGTCATTCTCATGCGTTTGTTTCCACGACAAGTAATGAGCAATTCTCGCATCTTTTTGCTGTTTATCGATAACCAGTCGGCACATGAAAAAGTGTTAGCTTAATGGCTAACACTTTTTCATAACATTCTTTTGCACTCACTCTAAATAGAGCTTGTTGAATAGCAGTAATTAAGCATCGGGGGGGCCATAGAGGGAGAAGGTGACCGTGCCACCGTTTACTTCAGAGTGGATTCGCAGAAATCCGCTAGATATGTTACGGAACTTAAAGTCTAAGGTTCCGTAAGACACGGTGGCATCTCGGCCTGGGGGAACGTAGGCGACGGGCAGGGCATGGGGATGTCTTTCGGTAATATTGAGCCCGGCATTGAGGGCTGCATTATAAAGGGTAGATGATACCTGGCAAACTCCTCCTCCAGTGCCCGGCACCACGGCTTTGTCGACAATGATTGGGGCTTCGAGATAGCCAGCACCGGTTGTACGCTCCCCTACTCGCTCATTAAAAGAAAACTCTTCTCCAGGTCTTAGTAGCGTGTTATCGATGGTTTGTGCGGCGAGAAGAATGTTGTGGCTTCGATTGGCTTGCTGAAGGTTAAACTGGGTTGAGTAGGTGGATAGGAGCTTGGTTGGTTTTGATTTTTCGAGTTGTGCTGCGGTGACGGCAGGTTGGATCGTGTGCCACGCGGGCTGAATCGGGTGGAGGTGGGTGGGGTCAAGACTTTTAACTGCGGGGATCAAGGCTGTCAGGTCAATTTCCTTTCCTGGGGTTTCCGGAGAAATCAAAATACTTTCGGATTCTTCCAGCCTGAAGGAAGCATCTATTGGAGCTTGAGTGAGGGGGGTGAAGACGGTCTTTAAGGTCTGCTCAAGCGTTGTTTCATTCCAACGCCCAGCAGCTTCTAGTTTGAGGCCTCTTGATGCCTTCATTTTGTCAAGGACTTTTTCAAAGAGTCCCCCTTTCCGACCGATGGCATAAGCCCCACTCAGTGCCGATTTGAGATCGTAGGAATAGCCTAATGTGGCTAGGGTGATGAAGCGTTTTTCGTTATTGAAGGTGAATTCGACAGGCTGGCTTAAGTATCGGTTTAGTTCTTTTCCTATCTTTTCCTCAGCAGCTTGCGGGCTCAAGTGTCCAATGTCCACTCCGTTTAAGAAAACTCCGTCGGCAATCAGACCATAATCCCAAACGTAAATTCCCAAGACAATGCCAGCCATCACCAGCAATACTACAATACTCACAAGGGTCATGATGATTCGCGTATGTCTTACCCAATCGATACCTGAGGGCAAAAGGTTTTTAAGCTGCATTGTCGGCAGCGCTTCTTCATCTTCTGAAGCGTGGAATTGTTCATCATCCATGGTCAGCCCCTCCTCTCTTGACACATTATCTATATTCAGAGGGGGGTAAAATTTCCCCATGGTCAAAGACCCAAAAGGGAACTTTTGTTGAGCCAAACGATGTAGCACGACATAAGCTATTGCAGACAGCGGTAAAGAAAACTCGGCTGGCGCCAAGCCTTTGGCGCCGGCGGCGACGCAAGTTTTCTTATCCCCCACAGAGTTACACTTTCTGACGGGATAAAGAAAACTCGGCTGGCGCCAAGCCTTTGGCGCCTTGCCATCCACAAAGATTACTTTCTGACTGGTACAAAAAAATAGGAGGGCTGGGTAGTGAAGGATTTTTGTGAAAGGAATGGGGGGAGGATGATGGAGGGCCTGGTTTTAATTATGTTTTTATCGGTATTATTAGAGAAGATAATGCAGCTTTTTAAGGATATTGTGTCTGTAATTCCGTTTTTTCCTGATAAATTTCAACCCATAACTCTGGAACTGTTGAGCTTGGCCAGTGGGATTATCCTGGCGTATGGAACTGGTCTGAATGCCTTCGAGATCTTCAATGTTAAGTTTTCTTTTCCTCAAGTGGGGATGATCATGACGGGGATGGTGATTGGCAAAGGCGCTAACTTTGCGCATGACTTTTTCACGGTGTATGCTAAGCCGAAGCAGCGTTGAAAGGGGGCATCCTTACGAATTACCCGATCGAAGAGCAGCTCCTATCCTATAATCGACCGGGAACACCGCTTCATCCGGAAGGTTATGTGATTCATGCAACAGATACTCCGGGGGCAACAGCTCAAAATGAGTTCGATTATTTTAATAGTGGGGATCGTCAAGCTTCTGCTCATTATTTTGTAGATTGGACGACGATTATTCGCACCATTCCAGAAAACGAGATGGCTTGGCATGCGGGTCCCACAGCGAACCGTAAGTATTTATCGGTGGAAATGTGTGAGCCCGCAGGATACGATCCTGTTAAATGTCTTGAAGTCTGGCAACGCACCGTGTGGCTTGTGGCTGCTGCGTGTGTAAGGTATGGCTGGGTGGTTCGGGAACATGTATTTTCCCATGCTGATATTTCAAACATGTACCATGAGACGAATCACACCGATCCCATTGGGTATTTAAGCGCTTACGGTAGAACTTGGAACGATCTTCTGACGGCGATTGCGCAGGAGGTTGAAATTTTGGCAGGAGGGAAAAAGATGAAAAATTTAATTCTTGTAAAGAGTGGCCCTGATGAGCGAGCTGCCGGATATCTGGCGGATTTTTTGTGTGCTCCGGTGGCGTATATGGATGCAGTGGATCCCGCAGATATTCAGGCAACCGAGAAACTTTATGTGGTTGGCGGGAGTAACAAGCCGACACCGGGCACCGTCTTGCTGAGCGGACCGGATCGCTATGCAACCTGTCAGGCGGTTCTGGATTTCATTCATTCCGGGCATGCGTAAACCAACCGACGAGTCGAGGAGCCCTGGTCTGGAACCAGGGCTCCTCGACTGACATGGACAGGATGGGTTTGATGGACAGCGCCCGCACACTCGCGACTTCAGTTATCCAAACGTTTGGATTTCTTGAGTCATGAGTTAGGGCGCTCTTTCATATGACATGCAAATAACACCTTAAAATACGTCAAATTCCCAAGTGTATTCCCGTATCATATGCTATAATATGAGTAGGAGGGAATTAGCTTGGAAATTAAGCACGGACGCGGTTATGTCTACGCATTGCGTTACCACTTGGTGTTCTGTGTTAAATACAGACATGCGCTCTTAACAGACATGCGTGCTGAGCGATTAAAGAAGATTTTCCGGGATATCGCCACGGAACATAAGTTTGAGATTATCACGATGGAGGTAATGCCTGATCATGTGCATTTGCTTCTCGACTGTTCGCCGCAACATTTTATCCCGGATATCGTCAAAACCGTTAAAGGCTACTCGGCTCGCCTGCTGTTCAAGGAGATGCCGGAGTTAAAGAAAAGGCTGTGGGGCGGTCATTTATGGAATCCGTCCTATTTCGTGACATCCGTCAGTGAAGTATCGGAGACTGCTATCCGGCAGTATATTGAGTCTCAGAAAGAAAGGGGGGAGCAAGATGTGTAAAAAACGTTCCGATTAAGGCTCTATCCAACGGAGGAACAGAAAACCTTAATCAACAAAACCATCGGTTGCACGCGGTATGTCTAAAACAAGTTTCTGGCCACGCGGATGGATCTCTATAAGGCTGAGAAAAAGAGTTTGTCCTATAACCAGTGTTCTACGGCGCTGACTGTGATTAAACGGGAAGAAGAGACTTCCTGGTTGCAGGAAGTCGACAAGTGGTGTGCGTCGAGGATCTGAAAGTGAAGAACTTAATCAGAAACAGAAGATTGGCTAAATCCATTCAGGATGCCGGATGGGGTATGCTTCACGAGATGTTGGACTACACATGACCGTGACGAGAACGCGGCGATAAATATACTCAATGAGGGTCTGCGGATATTGGCAGGCTGACAGCGATCAAGATGAACCGCAGGAACTGCGGGGATAGCCTGGTTGAGTCTTTGTAAGACTCTATCCCGCAAGGGGGGCTGAGGACGATGAGACAGGAATCAATGAAATGGCTGCTTTCGTGTCTGCGAAATGAACAATCCCCACAAGGCGTGCCCTGCAGGGATTTGCTTTCTTGTCCCGATCAGAAAGTATAAGTCTGTGGGGGATAAGAAAACTTGCGTCGCCGCCTTCGCCGAACATCCCACCGGGATGTTCGCAGCGCCAGCCGAGTTTTCTTGAGGCTTGGTGTTTCTAACGGGAGGCTGCCTTTTTCTTTCCTGATTTCATGACAACTGCACCATGGGGGCACATTTTGACGCAGGTGCCACAGCCTGAACAGAGGTCTGGGTTAACTACGGCCGGCCCACGCCGGAGAAAGCCGAGCTTCTCCTGGGTCATGGCTTTGCTTGGACAGGAACGCCTCGATGGGCACATGGGCGAACGGTCACATTGATTCGCATTGACATAAGCAATTTTCATTTTTCTTTCTCCCCGCTCTGCTCGATTTTGTTGATCGACATGATGGTACCCTCTGGGGGTACTCCTTTAGTATAACGGCTAGACAGGTGCTGAGCAATACTCTTAGATGTTCTTAGATGGACTTATATCGGAATGCTTCCGTTGAAAAATGTCGCAAAAAACACAGTGACAACAAGCGTGGCCTTTGGTATAATCGTGCATAAGATATACCACAAAGCTGAGATAGCTTTAGGGTATATAGAGTTTAGTTGAGCGAGTTGAATCCTAGGGAAATCAAAAACTGAATAGATAGGAGTTGAGCAGAGTTGAGTTGAGTTGAGCCGAGGCGAGCTGAGATCTATTGATCTATAGCCAGGCAACTTTGCCTGGCTTACTTGTGTTTAGGAGGAAAGGGAGGTATTTTTTATGCAAACCCCGTTGGAAAATGTTGGTCGGAAAAGTAACTTAAGTTCAATTGCCATCGTCGCCGTGCTTATTGCCATTGGTGCGGCTTTACGGATGTTTGTTCCCCCTGCTTTTGGCATTACACCGAATTTTGTGATCGCGATGTATTGCTTAGCGATTCTTCTGACCCGCCCGACCTTGAGCGGGGCCTTGGTCATCGGCTTGGTTGCCGGGGTGGTGAGCATGCTCACCTCCAAATCGGCGATTCCTTATCTTAACCTGATTAGCGAACCGACCGGAGCCCTAGTTGCTTACCTGATGATTCGAGTACTGCCCAAAGTTAAAGTGTCTGAGTATTTTATTAAGCCCATCTTGGCCACCTTTTTGGGTACGCTTGCGAGTGGGAGTGTTTATGTGTTTATTACCAAGGTTCTTTTGGTCTGGAAAGTCGCTGCAGCACTGAGTGCTTTTGCCTTCGTTGTGTTGCCCATGTCTGTGATTAATGCTGTTATTGCCTATGTGCTTTACTTGCCAGCTCAGAAGATTTTAAACACGAACAATCCGAACTGATAGATCATTTTTAGGCCTGTTGAATATCGCGAATACTATAACGGGAGTTGGGCCGGAGTGATAGAACAAACCGCACTCATGGATATCGAGAACCTTATCTTTTACTATCCTCAGGGTCAGCGTCCGGCCTTGAATGACGTGAGCTTCAGGGTGCGGGAGGGAGAGTTCATCGGAATCTGCGGCCCGGCAGGAGCCGGCAAAACCACGCTTTCCCTCTGCCTGAACGGGATTATCCCCCATGCTCAAGCGGGGAGGATGGCGGGGAGTGTATCCTTGCGCGGTGTGCTCCTGAAGGAGTATACTCTCCCGGCCCTGTCTGAGACGATTGGATATGTCTTTCAAGATCCGGAAACCCAGATGGTATCCCTGACCGTCGAGGAGGAGATTGCTTTCGGACTGGAAAACGCCGGTGCTGCTCCATCCTTGATTAAAGAGCGGATTCGGGAGGCGGTGGATGCGGTGGGGATCGACCAGCTGCAGAATCGCTCCTTGAAGTCGCTCTCGGGCGGGCAGAAACAGAGAGTCGCCTTGGCCTCGGTTCTGGCCATGCGGCCGCAAGTTTTGGTGCTGGATGAGCCGGCATCGGAACTTGACCCGGTGGGGAGCCGGGATTTTTTTCAATTGCTTTTGCAATTCAACAAGGCTTTAGGCATGACGATCATCATCTTTGAACAAAAAGTGGATCAGCTGGCTCCTTACTTGGATCGGCTTTTGGTTTTGCATGAGGGATGTATTGCTGCTGCAGGTCGGCCAAACCAGGTGCTGGCGGATGAAAGGGTTTCCGGTTGGGGCATTCGCATCCCGCAAGTGGCTGAGTTCGCCCATGTCCTGGCACGGGAAGCGCATTTTCGTTTGTCGGAGGTGCCTTTGACGGTGGAAGAGGGGCTTTCATTGATTCGGCAGTGGAAAGGGAAACGCCTATGAATCACGCGGTGCTTACAGTAGAAGCGCTGAGCCATGTTTACCCGAACGGGTTTCAGGCTTTAAAAGACCTTAATTTCCAAGTGAGGCAGGGGGAATTTGTAGCTCTGATCGGGCAAAATGGGGCTGGGAAAACCACCCTTGCCAAACATTTCAACGGGTTACTGCGCCCAAGCAGTGGCAGGATACGGATTTACGGTAAGGAAACCCGTGGCCAGAAAGTTTCGTCCCTTGCCCGCACGGTAGGATTCGTCTTTCAAAATCCTGATCATCAGATCTTTCATGATACCGTCGCTAAAGAGGCTGCCTTCGGCCCTAGGAATCTCGGGTTTGAGGAACCGGAGGTTAAAAACCGGGTCAAGGCAGCCCTGCAAGCAGTAGGGCTTGAGAAGCGGGCGGAGGATTCTCCCCAAGGGTTAAGCCGGGGTGAACGCCAGCGTTTGGCTTTGGCCTCTGTCCTTGCCATGGAGACGGAGATCATCGTCTTGGATGAACCGACCACCGGGCAGGATCAAACGGAAGCCTTAGAAATGATGGATTTGCTGGGAGAGTTAAACCGTAAGGGGCACACCATTCTGTTCATCACGCATGATATGGCCTTAGTCGCACGGTATGCCCAGCGGGTTCTGGTTCTCTGTGAAGGAACGCTCCTGCTTGATGGGTCAGTGGATACGGTTTTTGCCCAACCCGATGTATTAAGCCGCACCCTGGTCGAACCTCCGCAAATCATCCAGCTGGCGTCCAGGCTCGGCCTGCAGCATATCCTCACACCGGAAGACCTCGTAGCCGAACTTCTGCCAAGGAGGGTGGCGCTATGACTGATATGCTGGAATACCAACCCGGAGACTCGCTCATTCACCGCCTACACCCCATAACGAAGTTAAGTTGGGCGCTGGTCATCCTCATTTTGAGCCTGCTCTTCACGAACCCTGTTTATGTCGCGGTTATTTTGCTTTCAGTTTGGCTCACCGCCTATGGGGCTGGGGTATTTCCCTTCATTGCCCGCTTGTTCAAAGGGCTTTTGGTCTTTGCCATTATTCTCTTTATGATTCAGGTCTTCTTTTACGACGAAGGTCAGACCTATTTTCATCTGATTCCTTTGGGCAAAGGCTACCTGCCGGTCACCGAACGCGGCGTATTTCTGGGTCTGGCGATGGGGCTGAGGATGCTGGCTATCGTATCAAGCTACTTGGTTTTCTTAGCAGTGACGCGCACGCGAGATTTGCTGACCGCCTTGGTGGAGAAGGCTAATCTTCCGAATGATGTGGCCTTTATGATCTTGTCAGCGCTCCGCTTTATTCCCAGTTTCTTAAATGACCTCCGTCAAATTGCCGATGCCCAAAAAGCCAGGGCTTTTGTCTTAGAAGGAGCAAATCCAATTCGCAAAGTCAAGGCTTACCTGCCGATTGCTGTGCCATTGGTGTTGATGTCCCTAAAAAAGGCGGAACGTCTGGCACTGGCCATGGAAACGCGAGGATATGGCCGTGGTCCGCGCACACACCTTTATGAACTGAAAGCGGGGATCATGGATGTGGCCGCAGGTGCCATCATGGTTTTCGTTGTCGCTTTCGGCGCGATGATTAGGCTTCAAGGGTTCGGCATGTAGAGAACTCACTTTGTTCGAGCATTAGTGGATCAATGGAGGAAGATATGGAGAAAAGGTTGTTGATGGGTAACGAAGCGATCGCCTGGGGGGCGGTTGAAGCTGGAGTGGCGGTTGCAGCAGCATATCCAGGGACACCGTCATCTGAAGTTCTGGAGACGCTTTCGCACTTGGCTCCAGAATATGGCTTTCACGCCGAGTGGTCAGTGAATGAAAAAGTGGCTTTAGAAGTCGCCTCAGGCGCGGCCTACACGGGGGCGAGGGCCTTGGCAGCGATGAAACAGGTGGGACTCAATGTCGCAGCCGACCCCTTGATGAGCCTCGCTTATATCGGGATCAAAGGGGGCTTGGTCTTGGTGGTGGCCGATGATCCTGGACCTCACAGTTCCCAAACCGAGCAGGATTCGCGTAAATTTGCGGCATTTGCCAAACTTCCGGTGTTTGATCCTTCGTCCCCTCAGGAGGCCAAGGAGATGGTGAAGGCAGCGTTTGTCCTTTCGGAGGAATTTCATCTACCGGTCATCCTGCGGCCGACGACCCGTACGGCTCACATGGCTCAGGATGTCGCCATGGAGACGGCGAATCTTCCCGCCAGAGACTATCGTTTTGAAAAAGATCCGAAGTGGGTCATTTTCCCTAGCCTATCCTATAAAAAGCATATCTTATTAAACCAGGCTCAGAAGGATTTGGCAGAGAAATTTAGTCATTCGCCCTTTAACCATTTAGTCCTAAACCCTGAGTCAAGCGAGGGAATTGTGGCCTCAGGGGTATCGTACAATTATGTGATGGAAGCTTGCGAAACTTTGGGTATACATCCGTCTATTCTCAAGATAGGGACACCCTATCCCCTGCCATCCCAACCTGTACTGGATCTGTTTGCACACTGTGCACGCATATTAGTGGTCGAAGAGCAGGAACCGGTGGTCGAAGACCAGCTCATCCAGATGGCTTGGAAAGAAGAAGCCAAAATTGAGGTATCTGGAAAACAAGATGGAAGGGTTCCTCGGGAAGGGGAACTCAATGTTGATAAGGTTATCGCTATCATCAAGGCTTTTCTGAGGCAAAGAGAGCCGAAGGACTTGGCACAACCACCCCACGCTTGGGTTCAAAGTACCTTGGGTACTATGGAAACGACAGAGGCTGCTAGCGCCGTTGAGGCAGCCCATGAACACTCTTTTGAACTTCCTCCCCTGCCCTTGCGTACCCCGGTACTCTGTGCCGGCTGCCCGCACCGGGCGAGTTTCTACGCCTTTAAGGAGGTAGGACGACGGCAAGATGCGGTCTTTACCGGGGATATTGGCTGTTACACCCTAGGGACGATTCCCCCGTTAGATATGCTGGATACCTGCCTCTGTATGGGAGCAGGTGTGACGCAGGCGATCGGGATGAGCAAGGTGGAGCCAGGGCGCAAGCACGTGGCTTTCATCGGGGATTCGACGTTCTTTCATTCCGGGATTCCAGGAATGATTAACGCGGTCTACAATCAAGCCGATATCACGATTGTGATCCTGGACAACCGGACGACCGCCATGACGGGACATCAGCCCCATCCGGGTTTGGAACGAACCGCGACCGGGCCGAACCCGAAGGCCATCGACATCCAGGGGATCGTCAAGGCCTGTGGAGTGGAATTCGTGCGCGAAGTGGATCCCTATGACCTGAAAGCCATGAAGGAAGCTGCCCGGGAGGCAATGGTCTACAAGGGTACAGCAGTGGTGATCGCCAAGCGGGAATGTGTCGCTTTGGTCAAACCGGAAGTGAAGTATGTCGTGGATCCAAAAGCGTGTACTGGTTGTGAACTCTGTCTGAAAAAACTCGGGTGTCCAGCCATGGCCAAGGACAAAACGCTGGTCGTCATTCAGGATAACTGTTCAGGCTGCGGGATCTGCAGCCAAATCTGTCCCCAAAAGGCTATCCAGGGGGTGAGTCGGT
Source organism: Desulfosporosinus sp. (assembly GCA_020692355.1). Classification (GTDB taxonomy): domain Bacteria; phylum Bacillota; class Desulfitobacteriia; order Desulfitobacteriales; family Desulfitobacteriaceae; genus JAJZPA01. The sequence continues at coordinate 19,783 of JAIMKP010000028.1, read as the reverse complement.
GATGAAGCTTGACATCGTAATCGCCGGAGTCGGTGGGCAAGGAAGCGTTTTGGCCTCTCGGGTTATCGCTCAGGCGGCCATGGCCGCAGGGTGGGAAGTCCGCACAACTGAAACGATTGGGATGGCCCAACGGGAGGGTTCTGTGGTGAGTCATGTGCGTATTGGTTCACAACTCTACGGGGCCTTGGTACCGGATCAGCAGGCGGATATTCTTTTCGGATTGGAGTTGGCGGAGACCGCGCGGGCCTTGATGAAGTTGAAGCCGGGCGGGGTTATCATCGCCAATCAAGGTAAAGTGGTGCCAGCTTCGGTTTCTCTGGGGCTTTCTCATTATGCTGAGGAACCGATCCGGGAGAGTCTCTACCAAAAAACGAAACGGGTCATGCTGGTGGATGCCGACGCGCTGGCTATGGAAGCTGGAAACTCAAAAACGGTCAATGTCGTGCTCTTAGGCGTGCTCTCAGCCTTGGCGGGGCTGCCGTTTCGGCGTGATGATCTCCTCCAGGTGATTCTAGAATCCGTACCAAAGAAGGCGGTAGCCATGAATCAAGAGGCATTCGAACGGGGTCGAAAGATAGGGGTGACATTCCATGACCGTAAGTAAAGCATTAGCAGAGTTACCCTATGTGAGAGAGGAAATTGGATTCCATGATCGGGCTGAAGCGATGTTGCCTGACTTCATGGAGCGAATTTATCGCACCTCACCGTTTTATCGAGAAAAATTAGACCAAGCCGGAATTGTGTCGACGAATGTTCGCACGCTCGAGGATCTGGCCCAGGTTCCTTTTACGACCAAGGCGGAACTGCGCCATGGTTACCCGCTCGGGCTGATGGCCGTACCCGAAGCAGAGGTCGTCCGTATTCACTCCTCCTCCGGGACGACCGGCAAGCCAATCATCGTACCCTATACGCAAGAGGATGTGAACATTTGGGCGGACATGATGGCCCGCTCGCTGGCTATGGCGGGTGTGACCCGTAAGGATCGTGTCCAGGTCACGCCAGGATACGGGCTCTGGACAGCGGGCACGGGTTTTCAGGCCGGGGTTGAGCGCCTGGGAGCGATGGCCATTCCGACTGGGCCGGGAAATACGGAAAAACAGTTGGAAATGATGCTGGATTTAGGGACGACCGTGCTCATCGGCACCTCATCCTACGGTCTTCTCTTGGCCGAAGAAATTCAGAAGCGGGGAATCCGGGAGAAGTTGAAACTCCGCTTAGGAATTTTTGGCTCAGAACGCTGGGGAGAAAAGATGCGTCAGCGGATCGAGGACATTCTCCAGATCGAAAGCTTTGATATATACGGATTGACGGAGATTTATGGGCCGGGAATCGGGATTGACTGTTCCGAACATGAGGGCATTCATTTCTGGTCGGATCACCTCCTCTTTGAAATCATTGACCCGACCACAGGCAGGACGCTGTCTCCAGGTGAAGAAGGGGAGCTCGTGATCACGACCTTAACCAAAGAAGGGATGCCACTTTTGCGTTACCGAACCCATGATATTACCCGCCTGCATCTGCAACCCTGCCGCTGCGGCAGCCCTTATCCCCGCATCGATCGGATTCTCGGCCGTACTGATGACATGATTAAAATCAAAGGGGTCAATATTTATCCGGGTCAGATTGACCATGTGCTGCGAATGACGGACGGGGCCAGCAGTGAATATAAAATCGTACTCACTCGCCATCAAGGAAAGGATACCCTTTTGCTTAAGGTAGAAGGGGAGACTGGGGCGAACCGGGAGGAAGTAGCGCATGCGTGTCAGCACAACATCAAGTCACGCATCGGCATCCTCGTGGATGTCGAGGTAGTTACCTTCGGTTCCCTGCCTCGGAGTGAGAAAAAGAGCCGACGTGTATTTGACGAGCGGGAGGAATAAGGTTGGATCGAGCAGTTTCCCTAGGGAGGCTGCTTTTTTCGTGTGTTTAAGGAGCGGCCCGAGCAGTCCTCAGCATAGAATATTAGCGCCATAGATACGGAAAACCGGAGGTGGTGGCTATGGAATGGGCACTGTCTATTCCCCGAGGGCAGGCTTTGGAGTGGATTCAGGAGCCGTGGGGCGGTGGCATTCTGGGGGTAAAATCATGGAATTAGTAAACCAAATTTATAACGGTGACTTCCTCTTGGCTCAAGAAAGCCATCCGGATTTTCCGGATGGCTGGAAGCGTATTGGAGGGGATTCGTCAACATTATGGGAGTGGATAGGTCCCCCGCAAGGTCCACGTGCTATTGCCATACATCACCCGGGTGGGCCCAAGGCAGGTATAGGGCAAGCATTTGACGTTCCTGTACAAGCAGGGGACAATCAGCGCTGGGAGCTGCAGCTAACTTTGGCGGCGCATCCGGTTGGAGTCCCCTGCTTCGCACGGGTTAATATGGGAGCGGGTGGAATCGCTGTTTTCTCATTGAGTCCTACGGAAGAACCGCAGGTTTTTACGCGCGTTTTTGAAACCAAGGTGGGGATTCCGGGACTGCGTTTAGAACTAGGAATTCTTGGTGTAGGAGATCTTACGATTCACCAAGTACAGGCTTTCCGTTTATATCCCTTACGGGTTTTGCGGCTTGATGAAAAAGGCCAGCTCTATATACGACATGTGGAGTCCATCGGGCAGATTCAAAAGCCGGTTCCCGTGCACATGATCAGCCCTATTCCAATTCCGGTAGAGGTTAAGGCCACCATAACCGGCGACATTCGGGCCTTAACCCCCGCGCGTGATGGTGTGCGGATGTATAGCAGCAGTGGAGGGCCCTTAGGGAGTACGCCTGATGGTTCGCTGCAAGTTCAGCTGAGTGGACATCGGTTTTGGGAAAGCAGTGAAAGTGTGACGGCAACCGTTAGCCCGGATGTGACTGGAGCAGTGGATGTAGCCAGCTTTAGTGTTTTTACGTTTGCCGTGATGAATAGGGGCATAGCTTCAGCCTTCATCCAGGTGGAAGTGAGTCCCGATGGCCTGGTTTGGGCAGCAGACGCCCCGGAGCAAGAAGTCGCGGCCGGCACTCTGTCTATGTTCACGCCAACGTTGTTCCTGCGTTTTAATCGACTTAAGTTTCGCGCGTTAACGGCGAGTCCTCTTACAGTCTGGTTTCAGGCTCAAAGTTAGGGCCAATACCTAATTTAATAGAGATTTACGATTTCAATACTATATTGTTAGATTCCTTCTTGCCAGAGAACAAGATGAGGCCGAGGATCAAGAATGGATTCATATTGTGCGGCCAGTCCATAGACCGCTCCAGGATCCAGCTTTTGATACCGTTCATATTTACGCAGACGATCCAGCGGTTTTTGCCAGCCGAAATGCTTAATTCTCAGGTCACTCTGCTTCCCTTTGAGTTCGGTGATATTCCGAGGGAAGCGACCGCAGTGCTGGGGGATCTCAAGCCATCGGTAGGGAAATCCCGGAACATATCTGACAAGAAATGGGCGATAGGTTTGATGGGCGTTCCAGTAAGCGTCTTCCCGATAAGCGTTTTCACTCCACATATCATAGAGCCGGAAAGAGTAAAAGTAGGCTTCCGGATCGGTAAGGAGTCCGCGCAGCAGTGCGGTGGCTCTTTCTTCAAACATCTCATCGGCATCCAATATCAGGATCCATTGGGGTGAAGTCTCACTAACCATCGTCCAGAGCTGTTTCCGTAAATTCACCTCGTTTCCAAACCCCGGTTCCGGGTTGGAAAATAAGGTTAGTGGAAGGCCGGCCAGCTCCCTGCGGCAAATTTCAACCGTGTTATCCTCACTGGCATCATCCAGGATAACCGCTGCGTCGATGTACTGACGGGCTTGCTCAAGGACCTTGTCCAGATAACGATCGGACTCATTGCGGAGAAGCATCACGAGGGTAAGCCGATTCTTATCTGGGTTTGACGCTTGGGTCTCGACATGTCCAGAGGTGATTGTATTAGCACTTGCCGCAGTGTTGGTTCTTGTACTGATCTTAGCATTCGAGTTGATGTTAAGACTGGGGTTAAGTTTAAGGTCGGAGCGCGCGTCAGTGTCGGTGTCAGTGTCAGTAGCGGAAGGTGGTTCTTGGTTCAGGATTTGTTTCTTATAATCCTCAAGGGCTGTTAACTCAGACTCGCGGTAGATATGAAAAGGTGGAAAGTGGGTATCGGCGTAGAGTTCCAATCCCAGGGCAGCGGCCCGAATGCAAAAATGCCGATCCTCCCCGCTAAACGTTAAATTATAGATTTTCTTAAAAGATACACCGCGTGACAAAGCCTGTTTGCTGATGAGGGTGCAGGCGCCTAGGCCTCCTACTTTATAGGTCCCAGGTTGGGATAACATCGCGATAAAATGACTGGTGCGCTGGGCTATTTCTGCTTCACTCAAGGGGTATTCGTCTCTGGCGGCTTGATAGAGGGTATACTGATCACTGACCCAGACTTGCGGCAGGGATATTAACTCTGGGTTCCACTGGGTCCAAAAAACCTCAGAAACGATATCCTTAGCGAGGGAGACGAGATGACGGAGGGTCTGGGGGTGCAGGTAAAGGTCAGAATCGACAAGGAAAAGATAGTCATACCCTTTAGTGCGGGCTAATTCAATCAGGAAGTCTTTGTAAAAAGCCACTTTCCAAACTAAGTCTTCCTGCCAGTAGTGGGTTCGCTCATCACGGAGATAGGGGCTGCTGGGCTCACTCGGGGAGGAGGTCGGGCCATCAAGGTTTTCAGAGCTAGTTACGGGAGAGACGTGATCCAGGCTTGGGGAGACAAGAGGGAGGGTTTGTCCCGGTCCCGGAGGGTTCACTGAGGAGTCTGTGCTTACAGAGAAGTCATGACCCGGGCGGAAGATACGGGTGTTGGTTTTCCCTTGCGCAAAGTGGGTGAGCAAGTTGTGGTCATTTCCGTCGTCTATAAAGGCAAAGTCCAGTTCAAGATCCTTGGAGTTCAGGAACTCCAGGGACTCAAGAAATTGAGACAGAATCATTTCCGTTTGTTTTACCGGGCTGGCCAAGAGGATGCGAAGAGTCATGGTGAGGGCTCCTTTCCTATCTTCTCAGAGATTAATCTAGGGGCATACGGCTGAGCCTTTGGGTCAAAGAGATTTGCCAATCTGAGAAGGCTTCCTGACGCTTATCTCCTTGTGAGCGGCAGAACCCTCGGATACAAAGAAGATCCGGATGTTCAGGAAACATAAGCAAGCACTTAGCAATAAAATCTTCAAGTTTTTCTTTCTTACCAAGAGAGAGATAGCCAAGGGCGAGATAGAGGATGACATCTTCCAGATATCCTTCACCGCCTGGCATATTGACGAGGGCTTGTTCCAGGCAAGCGATCCCCTGTTGAACCTGGTTCTGTTGATAGTACTCCAGGCCCAGACAGTAAAGCAGGAAAGGGTCGTCAGGGTTGTGCTCCAGTTCTTGCTTAAGGATCGCCATGTTGCGTTCGGGCTTGTGCTGGGATTCAATCTTTTCCTTGGTATAGCCAGCATGCTGGATGACCAGGGGGGCGGAAGCCAGGCTTTCGCTACCACTATACTCCAGGATGGATGCTGCCACTTGTTCATGGATAGCACCCCGGAAGCGGTAACAGGGTTTATTACGAAACAGACGAACCACCTTGTCCCAGGAGGATTGTCCCGGGGCGAGGTGGTTTTTGATTTCAAGGTAGTATCCTTCCACTTTATCGTTGGCTAAGAGCCGGGAAAAGGTTTCCGGATCAACCGGTTCCAATCTCTCATCCGCATCAAGGATGAGGATCCAGTCAGAGTTGACCTGGGAGAGGGCAAAGTTTCTGGCGGAGCTGAAGTCCCCGGACCAAGCAAAGGGCAAGACCCGGGCACCGGATTTAAAAGCGGCCTGAGCGGTTCCGTCCTGGGAGCCGGTATCGACGACAATCATTTCAGCCACGAGATGCCGGACGCTTGCGAGACAGTCCGGCAGGGATTCCTCTTCGTCTTTGGCGATTAGACACAGGCTTACGCTGGGTATTTTTGCATCATTCACGTTTGCGTGTTGTTCTACGTCGATATCGCTCTTCATCATACGTTTCCCACCTTGCCAAATCTTGCCTGACAGCGGTTTTGCACCTCTTCAGATTTACTTTGGTAGAACTGCAGTAATCTTGAGCGTCCCTCTGGCGAGATATTTTTGACCAACGTTTCCAAGGACTTGATATAGCGCGATATGAGAGTTGTTTCTAAAGGAGCAGGCTGAAAACAGCTACCTTCGCTCAAGTAATCCAGGCTGAGAGGTAGAAGATCGACCTCACGGATCGTTTGCCCAGGAGAGATTATGTTTGGCCCGGGAAGCGTAGGGATTCCCTTCTCCATGAGGTGCATTAGGCGGTAAAAAAGGTGGGCTTGAGGGCGAGTTGCCGGGTCTTGCCATAATTCGAAAGCCTGGGCCCTGGCCAAGGGAAATTGACCGAGGAGGAGAAGAGCCACTGTCCGGTAAAACTTGGCTTGGGACGCAAATTTGCTTTCCGGCTTGAGACTATCCAGGCCATTGAGTCCTAAGCGGAGATGGCCGGAGAAGATGCTATATTTGGCCCGATAAAAGAGGACTTCTTCGTCAACCAAACCCTCCTCCAGACAGCGGCGGGCCAGGTCCGGGTGCCCGGAGGCAAAGAAATATTCCGCTGCGGCTAAAGGTAGAGCGGAGTTGCTCAGACCTGAATCCGGATCCCCAGCCTGGAGGAATCCGTGGTCTATGATCTGCTGCAGAGTATGGGCCGCACCGTACATCTCTTCTAAACTCTGAATTAGGCCGTAAATAGGGTAAGGGTATTGGGGATTGGCACGAAGAGCCTGAACGTAGGCCTGCTGGGCTGCTGCCCTCTGTCCCAGGCAGCTTTGGCAGTAACCCAGGTGGTACCAGGCTAGAAAACTGCCGGAGCCCTGCAAGTGACTGAAGAGGGCAGGGGGAGTGCCACATTCAAGGGCGGTTTTAAACCATTTGATGGCTGGGCCATACGCTTGCTTTTCTTCCAACAATACGCCACCCAGGTAATAAACATCGGTAAATTCCGGGTAATGCTCAGCGGCCTCCAGGCAGAGGCAGATTCCTTCATCAAGCTGGCCCAACGTTTGCAAACAGAGGACGAGATACCGCAACGCTGGGGCACGGAACAGCAGATGATCGTCGGTTAAATTTTTATAAGCTGATTGTAAATAGGAGAGAGCCCGGGCAGGTTGGGCAAGCATTAGCCATTCCACTCCCAGGTAGTACTTAAGAAAATAGTTCTCTGGTTCTTCTTTGAGAGACTCTTGCAAAACAGTGAGGTTTCGTCCCCGTTTGCGATTGCGTTCCTGCAGAGGGAGAAGCTTGTGGGAAATAATGGGTGTGTGGGCGATCCCAACGACCCCCTGGTTTGCAACGGTTACTTGCTCGTGAATTCTTCCGATATAACGGTAATGCCCGTTATTGCGAAAAAGCCTGAGTACATAGAACCGATTGGCTCCATGCATGGATGTGGGGTTGTCGAGGGGCAACAGATAGGCCTCTATAGATGCATCCTGGGCTGTAAGCTCACGCAGATCCCTAACGGGTACACGGCCAGGGAAAATTAGTTCTTCATCGGCATCGAGGGAGAGTATCCAGTCTCCGGTGGCCTTGGTTATGGCGAAATTGCGGGCTGCGCTAAAATCCCCTTCCCAAGTGTAGGAGTAGACCTGGTCGGCATAAGCATGGGCTAGCTCTAATGTCCCATCGGTTGATCCGGTATCGACGATGATGATTTCATCCACTTTTTCTTTCACACTTGTTAAACAAGCGGCAAGATAGGTCGCTTCATTTTTCACAATCATCGTAAGGCTAATCGTGTTCATGGCCAAAGATCCTCCTTCTCTTCCGTGTCCCCACTAACTTCATTCTGTCACCATTTTCCTACCTTAGAGTCACGGATTGAGTGCATGAGTGGAATAAAGGTCATTCAGCCGGAGGTAGTATTTAGGCACAGAGGGTTCATAGGCCAAGGCGTGGCGATAATAGCCCTCGGCCTCGGAGAAACGATCGGTTTCCCGGTAAATCTCAGCGAGCAAGAAACAAGCTTCGGCACTTCCCTCATCCTGGGATCTGGCTAGGTAAGATTGCAGAAGATAATCCGCATTTACCTTAAAACCATGCGCGAGGAAAACTTGGGCGAAGTTTAATCCGTGTTCCGCGAGGGTCTCAAGGTTCACGGCAGCCAACAGGGCAGAAACATGGTTGGGTTTGTTCAGGGCCAGCAAGCGTTGAAGGACATCTATGAGAAGTGCCACTCCATCTGACCCTAACGTCATTCCTGACGGGTTGCCCAGGAGGGGTAGGATATTCTCTTGATCTGGGTAGGGTGTGGATTGAGCGATGAGGTTAAGAACTTTTTCCGTATCTTCTGTGAGCCCTAACAGGCGGAGTTCAGCCATGGTTGAACGGACTTTCCTCATGTTGCCCAAGAGTCGGAAAGCGAGGAGTGTATTCAGTTTAGCTAAAGGATAAAGGGAATGGTCGGGCATAAATACATTGAGGATTTTAAAAGCTTCAAAATAGCGTTCGGCCTGAATCAGACAGATTGCCTGCCAGAGCCATAATTCATTGGCCATAGGGATAAGACTTTGGATATTTTTCCCTAAAGCATCTGAATCTTGCCAATACTGCAGGGCTAAGCTATAGGCATTTTGTCGGAAACACATCTCAGCCACGGTGTGCCGGGCCTTGACGGTGTCCAGAACAAAAGCTTTGTCCAGGCAAGCTTTGGCGTAGACCGGATCTTCCCGTGGTTTAAGGATGCGGACAATGTTCTCCAGGGCTGGGGTAAAATCGGGATTATTCTGCAAGGCTGCGAGGTAGAATTTCAAAGCTTGTTCCTCATCCAGGAAAGTTTCAGCGATCACCGCCAGATGATAGTAACAGCGGAAGCTGCGGACTCCGGAGAAAGAGGCATATTGGGGCGGCTGTTCAGGCATAGCAGAGGCTTTTTCCAGGAATTCTTGAGCCCGGCCATAGTGCTTTAGTTCCAGGGACAAAAGCCCTGCATAATAATAGAGATCAGCATAATCGGGAAAAAGTTGCAGGCCAAGACCGGCCACTTCGAGTCCTTCTCCAGGATGCCCGGAATTCTGATGCGCTATGACAATATAGCGTAAAAGCTTGGGCAAGTAGATCGTGTTTGGATCAATTCCGTTAGCCGCAGTGGTCAACTCCTGTGCGGCCTCAAGGTATCTTTCGGCCCGGAAAAGCTCAACCCCGTAATGATACCTGAGCAAGCGGTCTCCTGGCGAGCGGCTGAGTTCCTTTTCAATCAGGCTAAGATTACGCTTCTTCTTATCCTTTTCTTGAATGACTTCGTCTAAATACCCGTAATGAATGATTTCCACACCATCAGCGATTTGGAATTTGGCTTGATCATTGTGCTCCAGAATGACGCCCGTGATTTGCTCATGAATGGCTCCCCGAAAGTGATAGTCCGGGCGATGGCGGAAAAGACGAAAGACAAGATCCGGGCAAGTTTCTGTCCAGCCGGTATTACCTACGTAATTGATAATTTTGATGAAATAGCCGTCTGCTTCCTCTTGAGCCGTGATCTGATCCAGGGCTCCACTGTCCGCCAGGGATAATTCCTCATCCGCATCGAGAAAGAGTATCCACTCGCCTGATGCCAATTCGAGGGAAACATTGCGGGCCGCGCTGAAATCGTCATTCCAGGGAAAACTCTTGACCAAGGCCCCAAAACCCGCGGCAATTTCCCGTGTCGTATCGGTTGAACCGGTGTCGACAACAATGATTTCCTGCACTATGCCTTGGACGCTTTTAAGACAGCGGCCAATTTGCTTCGCTTCATCTTTAACCACCATACAGAGACTAATCTTTTTCTCCATAAGTCTGAATTACCCCTTGTGTTTATTTGCCTGTAAGTACTATATGAAGAAAAAAGACGGTCTGACACTTAAGATGGTGATGAAAAAGATGGGATTAGGGATGGCAATCTGGACATTCCGCGAATAAGATATCATAATCAGAGGCCTAAACGATCAACTTGTCGATCGGAGTCAAAAATCATACAGATTTATTAAGTTAAGACCATTGTGTCTCAAGGAGCTTTTGAGCAAATGGCTTATGTGAGGAGGAAGGAAAGACAGAATGCCAAATTTTAAAATTTTTCAAGACGTTCCTGATCAAGCGCGCATCAAGATCTTTGCCGGCAACAACATTGCAATTACGGCGGATACCAGCGGAAATCTAGGGATCACCTCCCTAGGCTTAGCCATTACCGCTCCGCCGAATGGTTTGGCCATAACTCCACCCACAGGCGGCCTTTCGATAACCCCCCCAACGGCCGGTTTGAGTATCACCTCCACGGGCTTGGCCGTTACGGCCCCAACGAACGGCTTAACTGTAACGGCCCCTGCATCAGGTTTGGCGATCACCCCACCCACAGGCGGCCTGGCGATCACCCCACCCACAGGCGGTCTGGCGATAACTCCCCCGACGAATGGGTTAAGCATCACTTCCACGGGACTGGCCGTCACGGCCCCTGCAAATGGCCTGACGGTTACGGCATCGGCTTCCGGACTTTCTATTACGCCCCCAACGGGTGGGTTGTTGGTCACAGGAACCGTGGTTTCCGACCTTGGAACCACTGATGTATCGACCATAAGGGCCAATATCATTGATACGACCGGGACGCCGGATACCGCTTACACGGTGCTCGGGCTAAAGACTTGGACCCTCAGTGTGGTCAACAGTGCGACGGTCACTGGTGCCCAGGCCCTGGTTAAACTTCAGCTCAGCCCGAATGCTTCAACTTGGCAGGATGATCCGACAGGGAATGTAACCATTAACCAAAACGGGTTGGCGACGTTTGTTTCTTCGATATTTTTAAAATATTCTCGGCTCTATTACAGTGCGGTCAATGCCGCGAGTGCGGTCACCTTAAACATTTTCTTCCAAGGGCAGGCCTAAGGTGATTTGTAGTGAACTCGTTCAGCTAAAGCTGAACATCGAGACTTCGGTGGGGGAGTCTACCTCCGTCGCCGCTAAGTGTTTCTATTGGGAAAGGCGGCTCGGCGATACTCTCCACTGGAGACTATCGTCACCGAAGCAGAGAACAGAATTCCCACTCCCACTTATAGAAGTGGGAGTCTTAAACGCTTGGATAAATGGAGTAATTCGAAGCGATCCAGTCTAGCGCATGAGATTATACCGATCGAATTAAGAGAGCGAATGCTCTCTTTTTTATACCATACTTGTATAAGCCTCAAGGCTAGAACGGGCGACCTTAGACCAAGGGTAATTTGCACGGACATGGTGCATTAAAGGTGTGGGTGAGGCATTGAGGGCTTGTTCTAGTCCTCTCTGTAAGGTCTCATTCTCCAGTGGCCGGACATACACGGCCATATCCTTAAAGTATTCACGGGGGCTCCCTTGGTCCGTGCTGAGGACTACTGTCCCGCAGGCGGCCGCTTCCAGGCTGGAAAGCCCAGGAGTCTCGAACCAACTGGGAAGAGCATGGATTTTTGCTGCAGCGTAGGCGGAGGCCAGAATTTCACCGTGCAGCGTGCCCAGGTAGATTACATTGGAAAAAGAACGGCTGAGGTTAAAATAATGGCGGTCATTCACTGGCCCCGCGAGTACAAGAGGAAGATCCAGTTCCTTGCAGGCTTTAGCCAGTTCGTGTTGGTTTTTGCGCGGGGAGATGCGGGCCACGCAGAGGACGAAGTCTTGCGGTAATGTCGGAAAACGCTGGCGCAAGGCTTCAGGGCCTATACCGATAAAGCTGTCGGGAAAGCCGTTGGGTATTACTTCAAAAGGGGCATGGTTCGGGAAATCTCCCGATAAGTTTTCGATTTCCAGATGGCTGTTCGGGAGCAGGAGATCACATTCTCGGACAACCCGAGCCCGCATCGGCTGGGTGAATTTCCAGGAGGCTAAGTCTTGGGGCTTGGCTTCTTTCCGATGGAGGAAAGCGTCGGGGTTCCAATAGATGGGGGAAACGACGACCCGCTTTTTTTGCTTCTGGGCGTTGAGAAAGTACATGTAGCTTTCCTTAATCCGAGTTAGGTTGAAGATGTGAACGAGGTCAAAATCTACAAGTAGTACATTGGGATCCGTCGAGATGGCGACATCGACTCCTATGGCTTTTAATGCGCGTCCGGTGGACACGATCTGCACCGTGTCTCCAGCCGGGTTTTGCAGATAATCTGGGCGGATTTGGAATAGGACTTTCATAATGGCGCTCCTTTATGAGTAATATGGCTGGGGTGCAAGGACGACAGTTATGAATGTTAGTCATGGGTCTAAGGCAGGTTGACGTCTTAGCGTAATTATGATAAAATTATGCTAATATAATAATGAGGGGTGAATTTTATGCCACAGATTAGACCAGTTTCAGATTTACGCAATAGGTTTGCCGAGATTTCCAAGATTGTGCATGAAACATCAGAACCAGTTTTCTTGACCAAAAATGGGTATGGCGATATGGTTGTTATGAGCATTGAAGCTTATGAACGCAAGCTATTTGAAAGTGAAATTTACTTTACGTTGAAAGAAGCAGAACTTGAAGCAAAATCTACTGATCTACGCTATTCTCACGAAGAAGTATTTTCAGATTTGAGAGCAAGCCTTGCTGATAAGCTAGGAGAGGGTAATGTATAAGTTGAAGTACCTACCTTTAGCACAAAAGGATTTAAGGAATATTACAAATTACATTGCAGACAACCTTAAAGCACCCAAGGCAGCAATGGATTTGGTTGATGCTTTTGAGCAATCTATACATCGGCTTCAACAATTTCCTTATTCTTGTCAGTTATATCAATCCATACAACCACTTGAAGCTGAATACAGAATGTTGAATGTAAAACAATACCTCGTATTCTATGTAGTGACAGCACACGAGGTGGAAATACATAGAATTATTTATGCAAAGATGGATATTACAAATCTCATTAAATAGTTAAAGCTGTTCCAGATACCCCCGCAGCGATTCAATCCGGTGGGTGTAAGTGTGCAGGCGGTAAACTTCCGCTTGCCCTTGGCGGGCAATTTTTTGGCGCAGATCCTTCCGAACCAGGTAATAATGGGCAAGTTCTGGGGTTTCGTCCGGATTGCGGCTCCAGACGAGGTGTTCGTGGTTGCGGAAGTAACGTTCGATAGCAGGGGAATGGTGTGTGAGGCAAAATGCGCCACAGCCTAAGGTTTCGAAGATGCGCATGCTCATCATGGTCGGAGAGTCGATCACGGAGTTAATCCCCAGCACGATCTTGGCTGAAGAATAGGCGGTCGGAAGCTCGGCATAAGGGAGGTAACCTTTGTAGACCCCATCGGGTAACGGGTAGTGATCCGTATTCTGAAGCCAGTGTTCATTCCCGTAAACTTGGAGCGTATAGTCTGAGGCAAGAAGAGGGGTAAGCAGAATCTCAAGGCCAATCTTGCGCTGCGGGTAGGAGGTATAATAATTCCCCACGAGGAGGAAGTCACTGGCATAGCGAACCGAGGGAGAGGTTGGGTGATGAAAGGAAGGATTACAGGCAAAGTGCAAGAAGCGGGCATTGACCCGCTGTTTTTGGTAACGGGGAAGGCATTCTTCAGCAGGGGTGAGGGTTAAGGCCGCTCCCCGTGAAAGCGGTAGGGACATATTCGGGAAGTCTGGCGGATCGTCAATGGCCCAATAGACTAAGGGGATGTTGCGGCTCTTTAAAAAGGCAAAGAGTTTGCGAGCTATGGTTGAGATGGAGACGCCATCGGCAAAGGCGAAGTCCGGACGCCAAGATAAAATGAGGTTTCGCAAACGGCTTTCCCAGTCAGGAAGCCGCACCGGGAGGATACGAAATTCGTCACCCGGTGCCAAGCCTGAGGCGAACCCGTAGGTGATGAGGGGGGCATCATTGAGAAAGAGAATTTTCATCGGGGTGATGTCCCAAGTTTTCGCCAGATGGCGACTTGCAGAGCCTGGACAAGGGAGGCGGTGTTGAGGTGATGACGTTGGGCAGCCTGCTCAACGCTCATGATGAGATAAGCCTTAGCCCCTCAGCCAAAGACGGGAATGCTGAATTTGCGGAATATGGGTCCGGTTTCAGGGTAGAAGGAGAGGAGTTCGCCGACATTAGTTTGAGGTGTTACTTGAACCATCTGTTCCAAAATCCTTTCTCTTCATGTTGGGTTATGGCATCTTCAAGTAAGCGCAGGCCAATCGCCTGTTCTTTTTTTAGTTCCGCAATCTGAGATTCATAATGTGCTGAAAGTCCCTCAATGTCAGACTGGTAATGCGCTGTAAGGGCTCGAATCTCGGCTTGATACTTTCCCTGTAAATCCTGAACTCGGGTTGACTGGTTGGTTTGCAGTTCTTGGAGATGGGTGTTGTCTTGCTCTAGGCTCTCGATTTGGCGGGCAGCCGCGTGCAATGTGTCTTCAATGGCCGAGAGACGTTCAAGAAGCGGTTCGATGGCTTGATTTAGAGGATCCCGAGAGCCTTGGTCAGATGTGACAACCGCAGGGCCTTGTACCTCCGGCGGCATGGCTTTGCTGGGGACAGAAGTTTCGACAATCTCGCGATTAAGGTAGTGCTCTGGAATTGCGAGTGCAGCGGTTACAGGCTGGGGATGGGGAAATTCTGGGCGGATCCATTTTGGCGTGAGCCCGAGTTGTTGGTGGAAGAGAGGAGCGAAAGGTTCAACACCATCTACGAGCCAGGCTGCTTGGTAGAAACTTTTATCTTCCAGTCGGATCAATTCCAACGGTTTGTGGCGAACTTGATTCGCAGTTTGGCGCCAGATGTCCCCTTCGTGACGTAGAAGGTATTCTTGATCGGCTTTGATGAGCAGCCAGAGGTTCCCGAACAACTCCATGCTACCTATGCTTCCCCAAGGGCCGGGAACGGATTTTATAGGGGCGGAGGACATCTGCCATTGCCCCGAAATGTCCTGGGCGTTGAAGCGTTTCGCCCAGTGGATTTCGAAACCGTTTTGGTCTTTGGCGGCCAAAAAGAGGTGATAGGTATTGTCTGGGGTAAGAATCGCAGCCATGTCCACGATCTCTTTGGGGATGGTCAGAGTTTGCACAGGGTTTCCCCAGAGATGAAAGGTTCCGTGAAAGCGGTTTTGAATGAGGAGAGACTGGCGTCCTTGGAAGGTCATCCCGAGATAATGGATGTTTCCCTGACTGTCTAAGGCGACATGGTAGAGGGGGGAGCGCGGGTGGACAATCTCCCCTAAACGCATGCTCTGCCAGGCTTTGCCCGTCCAGAGGCGGTGCTCGATATACCAGAGTTCGGGAATGGTCTGATGGGAATAGGCGTAGAAGATATGTACCATCTCACCACGCGGAAGCAGGATGAGGCGACGGTATTTTGTTGCCCGAACATCGAGTTGGGTCAGGACACTGGTTTGTGGGGTTCCGCCCTGGGGGATGAGGACATAACAAAGTTCACCGTTGGCTTTGAGGATGGCCAGATGAATCGTCAACTGGTTGCCCGCGTTTCCGTGAGCGAGAAGGATCGGTTCTTGCAGTTGATAAAGAGGTTTTGTCTCCCCTCGTGCATAGAGTGAAACGCCTAGGGCACTGACCTGCAAGTAATATTGACGCTCTTTATAGAGAAAGAACAAGGGGGTAGGCGCCATGCGCTTCGGGGCCAGCATGAAAATCACATCCTTTTTATCACGTATCGCGAACCCGAATAAGGTGTAAGAGAGGGCTGCCGTGAAAAACAGCTCTCTCTTTTTGTCTTAGGAAAGTCCCTAAGGGGACGGAGACCCAAAATCTGGGGGCGGGATCTGCCTGCCCGCCCCCAGAAATAGGGGGATTAGCAGTTGTCAAGCTGCGGAGGGAAGAAGTCGGATGGAAATGGGGTAAGGGAGGTATCGAAGAAGGTAACACAAGGATTGGAGGGGCCGACTGGGAACTCTTCACAGACCGGAGGCTCTGGGCAGTAGCCAAAGGACGGGACGAGAAGCTGAACCAAGCCGGTGACCTTGCTGACCACGAAGCTGCCGACCGCAATTTCAACAGAGGTCGCGGTGAAGAGCGGGCTCGCGAGCAGTTCACTCCGGGTTTCGACCCTCAGGTTGAGATCGAATTCCGGTCGAGTCGGCGGGAAGTAAAGAACGATGTCTTTTGTGATATCCGGCAAAGTACCTGGAATCGTGAAGATGGCACCCGTTGCATCCCGTAGGGTTAGCGAGTACGGAATTTGAATCGTGAATTGAGCCCTGGAGAAATTGGGCCTGGACGGAATCGGGGTAATGAGAATGCTGCCAGGCACGATCACACCATTCGCAAACGTCAAGCTCACAAAGGTGAAGGGCGGGGTTCCGGTAGGCAGCGAAATGGTGATGGTCGGGAAGCACTCCCGCTGTTGACAGCTCGCGTAGACTTTTTCCACGATGACGCAGACCGATTCGGTGACCTCCTCGAGTTGATAAGGAGCCGTTAGATCAATGGGTTCACCGGGCGAAAGCGCGGAGCCGACACGGCCAACCGTTACACCACGGGGTGGGAAAGCGGTAGGAATCGCGGCCGCAATCGTATTGGTTGCGGTACTGATGATGCTCAGGGAGCTGTCGCCTTCATTCGCGACCCAGACCTGCGTTCCATCTCCGGTTACGGCAAGGCCGCGTGGCCCTATGCCGACAGGTACCGTAGCCACGACACCGAGGGTCGTTGTGGAAATGACACTGACGCTGTTGGAACCGAAATTGCTGACATAAAGATAAAGAGGATTTACCGGATTGGCAGCAATCTTCTGCGGGGCCGTGCCCACGGGAATCGTCGTTAAGAGGGCATAAGTTGTCGTGTTGAAGACACTGACGTTGTTGCTGCCGCTGTTGACCACGAAAAGTTTGCTGTTGTCGAGGCTGGTGGTCAAGCCATTGGGGGAGGTTCCCGTACTGATCGTTTGGATGACCGTGTTAGTCGTCGGATCGATTACAGAGACCGTGTTGCTGCCGCCGTTGGTAACATAGACTCGGCTGCCGTCACGGGCAACGTGAACATCCACCGGGCCTGTGCCGACGGAGATCGTTCCCACGACGCTGTCCGTCGGGATGCTGATGACTGAGACCGTTCCGCTTCCAGAGTTGGTAACATAAGCGGTCGTGCTCGTTGGGTCAATATCGACCGCAGTTGGGGCGATACCCACCGGGATGGTGGCCAAGACCCTGTTTGTGGCTGTGCAGACGACGGAGACGGTGTTGGAGCCAAAGTTGGGCACCAACACCTTCGTTCCATCCGGCGTGCGCTTAGGGAAATAAGGTGCAACGCCTACCGGGATGGTGGCGACCAACTCGTCGCTGTAGACGTTATAGACAGCGACGGCGTTGTCGAGGGTGACCCAGGCGTGGGTTTCAAAAAGCATTTGCGTTTTCCCCCCTTTAGTGTAGTAGCGTGTTATGGATTGGCGGAACTTTCATGGTATCTTATTCAAAGCTAAAACGGGGTGTTACAGTGCGAATAAGCCCTTAATATTGAGCATTTGGCTAATTATTTGGTCTATATGGTTAGCACGGTTCGTCCAAGCGTTGGCTTGGGCGAAAACGAGCCTTTCTGTTTTCCCATTATCCTCGATGGTTAGGAGCTGGCGTAGGCGTAGGGAAAATCGGTGCGGATTACTTTCTAAATGGATCTTGGGGACAGCTAGGAGTTCTGGCAGGGGAGTACCGAGCACGGGAAGGCCGGCAGCATAATATTCGTAAAGTTTGATGGGATTACACCCCTTCGTCATTTCCGTGAGACGGAAAGGGATGAGCCCCATATTCAAGCGATGAAGGTAAGAGGGGAGTTTGTTGTAGGATTTGAGGCCTAGATAGAAAACATTGGCTTCTTTTAAAGGGAATTTTGTCATTTGAAAAAATGCTCCCATGAAAACGAAATTCAGGTCTCGATTCTGCTGAACCACATCCGTTAATAGATCCCAGTCCACCCAGGGAGCAATGGCTCCACTGTAGCCGATAAGCGGTTTTCCACTGGGCAGATCGGCTGGCTGGGGGAGTCGCGGGGAGGAAAAGTGCTCGAAGTCTACGCCATTGGGAATGAGGTGCACGTGGGGATGGGAGGCAGAAAGGTGTTCATGGATGCTGTGGGCACTGGCAAAGAGGAGATCGGCTTTCTCGACGATCAGGGGATAATAGGGGGCCCAGCTGGCGAACTCATCCTTGGGTTCATCCACGGCGTCATAGATGACAAGGTCGGGATGATATTGCTGGATGAGCCCAACGTGTGAAGGTACGGTTAACCAGAGAATCCGGGGTCTAGGGTGGGGCAGATTCAGGGCGGGGATACCTTGGCAGAGGCTAAAGGTACTGGAGAGTTTCTTGACAGTGGGGCTTGAAAAATGTCCGAGATCTTCATATAAAACGGTATAACCCAAACCAGCCAATTGACTCAGCAACTGCTGGGGGCGTTGAAACATCCAGTTCCAGGGGATCGAGGGAGGATAAATAATAGTGGGCATCTTCAACCTCCTAACGTTGTGAGCGATATCCAAGATGCTCCCCATGGATCATTGCTCACCTGATATCAGCGTATGTTCTGGGGGCAGAAATGGTAAAATACACGCATTGTCTCAGGGTTTCATATTCTAAGCTAGCTAGGAAAGCGCGCTCACGGCTTTAAGTCAAAACGAGCTCACTGGGGAATAGGCTGTTACGGTCTGGATTCGGGGGAATTCCGAGTGAAAGTCTTATGTTTAACGAACGAATTTAAAAGGGAGCGGTTTGGCGGTGCAGGCACAATGGTCACGGGGATGGTACACATGCTGGTGGAGCAGGGTGTGGAAGAAGTCGTCGTCGTACCTGAGCATACCAGGAGTGCTCCGGGGTGGGATGTCTACGGGAAAACTTTGAAAGTATTGCGGTTGCCTCGCAATGAACGTTATTTTGGCAACCTCGGCTTAGTGAATGAATTCGTTCTTCTGGAAGAATTCCCTGAGGTAGCGACAGGATGGGATTTGGTTCATATTTGTGCTTCAAATTTTGCTCCGCTAGCCTACAGAGTTTGTAAGAAGGGAATTCCTTTGCTTTATTCTGTTTCATCGCTACTCCGCGTAGAGTTGGGCAATGATCAAAGACCCGAACTCCAAGTGCAGTTTGAAGTTCAGGAAGAACTGCTGGCCCGTTCCCAACGGATTCATCTCTTAAGTGAAAGCGAACGCCAACATATGCTCAAGTGGTATCCGTGGTTAATGCCACGGGTGGTGGTTTTACCCATCGGTACTCGCTCGAGTGGAATCCGTTGGCAGGGAGGGCGTTCAAATACACTGCTTTATGTCGGGCGGTTAATTGAATATAAGGGAATTGAGGACCTGCTCAAAGCCTTGCGTCTGCTTAAGATGAAAGGAAAGCTGTTTCCTTTGGATATCGTGGGTAAGGGAACTACGGATTACGAAGGGCACCTTGAAAATTTAGTGCAGCTCGGTTCGCAGGTGCGGTTTCATGGGTGGGAAGAGCGACCCGACAAGATTGCAGAGTGGATGGCTAAATCCGTGTTACTGGTCGTGCCTAGCCACCGCGAATCGTTCGGTTTAGTGGCCCTGGAGGGCATGACCGTCGGGATACCATTGCTCGCGTCCAATGCGGCTGCCTTAGGGGAATTAGCGACACCCTCATGTGCTTTGACCTTCCCGGCAGGAAACATTGAAGCGTTAGCCCAGGGAATCATAAAAGCGTTTGAGAATCCTCAGCTTATGCGCACGTTGGCTCAAAATGCCATGAACCGAGCGGCCTCATTGGAATGGCCTAAGCTAGCACCCAGATATCTGGAGCTGTATACAAGCACGCAGTGAGACAGTGGGGACGGTTCTTGGTGTCGCAACAGGAGTCAGGAGATAGGAGTCAGGAGATAGGACGTTGGCAGTGAACTCGTTCAACTAAAGTTGAAC
>JAIMKP010000027.1:15775-41226 GCA_020692355.1 Desulfosporosinus sp. | reverse complement strand
GTTCGAAAATCTCCCCATTCTCTTCCGGCCCCGGGGCTCCCTCCGGATGGTATTGTACGGAAAAGACCGGATAGTGCGTGTGTTCCATCCCCTCAACCGTTTCGTCATTAAGGTTCTTCAAGACGGTTTCAAAGCCCGAGCCGCTGAGCGAACTTTCCTTGACAGCATACCCGTGATTCTGGGCTGTCATGGTAGCCTTGCCGGTTCGGACATCCTGAACCGGATGATTGCCGCCCCGATGCCCAAACGCGAGTTTATAGGTTTCTCCTCCGGCCGCCAAGGCGAGGAGTTGATGTCCAAGGCAGATCCCCAGGATAGGGAGCTGCGGTAAAAGTTCGCGGATGTTGGCTATGATATCCGGAAGCTCTGCCGGATCCCCAGGCCCATTCGTGAGAACCATCCCAGCCGGGTGCGCATCAAGAATGTCCTCCGCCGGGGTCCAGGCCGGATAGACAAGCAGCCGAAATCCCCGCTTTCTTAGCTCCCGCAGGATATTGCGTTTGGCTCCCAGGTCGAGCACAGCAACAAGTGGCCCAGGCCCTGGAATTTCATAGCCCTCTTTCACTGTCGTTTGATAGACCCAATGCTCCTTAGTCAAGGGAACCTCTTTGTCCCAGTAGCCTAGCCCCTCTGCCAGCGTCTCCGTCAACACGCCGGGCAGAGTCCCGTACTGGCGGATATGTCGGGTAAGCGCCCGTGTGTCCACCCCTTTGAGTCCCCGGATCCCATGTTTAAGGCAAAATGCCCCCAAGGAGCGATCCGCATGTAAGCTTCCTTCACCTGCGGAAAGCTCACGAACCACGATACCTTTAATTAGAACTTTACCCGCCTCGCTCTCCTCGTCATGCCAGCCGTAATTTCCAATCTGAGGCTGGGTAAACACCAGGATCTGTCCGCTATAAGACAAATCCGTGACCATTTCCTGATACCCGCTCATGGAGGTGTTGAAAACCACTTCCCCGAGGGTAGCCTCCCCGTGGATGCCCCCCCCTCGGATAGCCTCCCCTCGGCTTGGCCAAGCCCCAAACCCTTCTCCTTCATAGACGGTCTTATCTTGCAGTACGAGGTAAGGCATATGTTTTCTCCTCTCTGGTTCTTCAAATTCTGTTTCGACTTGAGTTTAAAATATCCGGTAAGCCCGCCCTTTACTCGTTTAAGCTAGGTTCCTGACTAGCTAGCGGGCAACCACCCGGCGTTCTTGCAAAACGGCGTTTCCACCAACCCAGACCCAGATGGGAAAACCTTGCAGTTCCTGCCCGAGAAAGGGCGTGTTTTGCGCTTTGGAATACAGGGTTTCCGATTCGATGCGTTCCCGCCAGTTGGGATCGAAGAGCACGAGATCCGCAGGCATCCCGGGCTTAACGCTTCCGCCTAGGAGGTTGAAGCGTTGGGCAGGAGCCGTGCTCCAAGCCTGAACCAGCCTCTCGATGCTTAAGCGGCCTGGAACCACAAGGTGCTGCCAGACGGCTGCTAAGGCTGTCTCTAACCCAGTGATACCAAAGGGCGCTTCCGCTAAAGGTCGGGCCTTCTCTTCCCAAGTATGTGGGGCATGATCCGTGGCTATTAAATCAATCGTGCCATCATTGAGTCCCTCTAAGAGGGCTTCCCGATCCGCAGCCGAGCGCAGGGGCGGGTTCACTTTCAGGGAAGTGGACGTTAGCGTGAGATCCTCGTCGCAAAAAATTAGGTGGTGCGGGTTGACCTCCGCACTGACCTTGACTCCGCGCGCTTTCGCCGCCCGGATCAGGGCAACGCTTTCTTTGCTGGAGATGTGAGCGAGGTGCAGGTTCCCTCCCGTTTCTGCCGCCAAGAGGAGATCCCGTGCTACCATCACGGCCTCTGCACTGGCAGGGATTCCTTTGAGCCCCAAGCGGGCCGCGTGTTCCCCCTGATGCATGATCCCACCTTGAGCCAGATTCACATCTTCGCTGTGGCTTACGATGGGCAAGCCCGTTAATTTCGCATATTCCAAAGCTAGGCGGAATCGTTCAGAGTTCTGGATGTTGCGACCATCGTCCGAAAAACCGATAGCTCCCCCTTCCGCCAAGTCGAGCATCTCTACCAGTTCCTCGCCCTTCATCCCTTTAGTCACGGTTCCGAAGGGGTAAACCCGGGCCAATCCGGCCCTTTGTTCCTGGCTGAGGACAAATTCAACCAAAGCCCGGTTATCGAGGGGCGGGGTGGTGTTGGCCATCGCGAGAATGGTCGTAAACCCGCCGTGCACGGCCGCTGCCGCTCCACTCGCTATGTCTTCTTTATCTTCTTGACCAGGTTCCCGCAGATGGGTATGAACATCGATGAGCCCTGGAAAAAGATATTTTCCCTCTCCGTTTACCGTCTCAAGCTTTTCCCCATTGGCGAGGGCCCCTACTTCTTGCTCACTGAAATGTTCGCTAACCGCTAATATATTTTCTCCCTGCACCAGCACATCCCGCTGGGCCTTGACTCCGCTAGCCGGATCGACCAGCGTTGCTCCTTTAATCCACCACATGTGCTGTCCCTCCTGTTAAAAGATAGATCAGTGCCATCCGTACTGCAACTCCATTCGTGACTTGTTCCTCAATCACAGCGCGCGGACTATTGGCTAACTCACTGGATATTTCCACTCCCCGGTTCATCGGCCCTGGATGCATTACTAAGGTTGGTTTTCCAGTGCGTTTAAGCCGCTCGCTCGTCAAACCATAGGCCCGACTGTATTCGCGTAAGCTTGGAAAGAGCCCCGCCTGCTGACGTTCCAGCTGTAGGCGCAAGGCCATGACCACATCGGCGCCGGGAAGTGCCCGGTCAAGGTCATGCCGGCACTCCACACCCAAGACGCGCATTTCGTCAGGCAGCAGCGTCGGCGGGCCAATTAAGACGACTTCCACACCGAGCTTGGTCAATCCCCAGACATTGCTGCGGGCGACTCGGGAATGCAGGACATCCCCCACGATGACAACCTTTTTTCCGGCCAAATCACCAAGCTTTTCCCACATGGTAAAAAGGTCCAGCAGGGCTTGGGTCGGATGCTCATGCTGGCCATCTCCCGCATTGATCACTCCTGCCTTCAGATGGTTGGCCAAGAACTCAGCCGCTCCAGACGCCTGATGGCGCACTACAACGAGATCCGGACGCATGGCTTCCAGGGTTCTGGCTGTATCAAGAAGGGTTTCCCCCTTGCTCACGCTGCTCTGGGCGACCGCGATGCTGGCCGTATCCGCCCCCAAGACTTTGGCTGCAGTTTCAAAGGAGGTTCGAGTTCGGGTGCTGGCCTCATAAAAGAGATTAAACACCGCTTTCCCCCGTAACGTAGGGAGCTTTTTCACGGGACGCATGAGGATTTCCTTCATGGGTTTCGCCGTGCGCAAAATGTGCTCAATCTCTGCTGAGGTTAACCTTTCGAGCCCGAGTAAGTCTTTATGCTGCCACATTTCTTTTCCCTCTTTTCATAAATCCGATACTCTATTTCTTATTGGTGCTCAGTTTGTGTACAAAAAAACCTCTTGCCCAAAGGCAAGAGGAAAAAACCATGTTTTCCGCTCACCCTTGGCCGACTCTCTGGAAGGCATTTAAAGGGTATGGGTATCATGTTTGCTTCAATGAATTCATTTGTCAGTCTCCATCTCCAGGAGGAGAACTTCGTCTGCGCCGTCAATCTCCTGGACACAGACCGAGATGATTTCCCGGCTCGATGTGGGCACGTTTTTCCCCACATAATCGGCCCGGATCGGAAGCTCTCGGTGTCCTCGATCGACGAGAACCGCGAGCTGGATTTTCTTCGGTCGCCCGAGATCCATCGTGGCATCCAAAGCCGCGCGGGCCGTACGCCCGGTAAAGAGAACATCATCCACTAAGATGACAACCTTGCCCTCCACGCTGAAAGGCACATTGCTTTCATGCACGACCGGTTGAACAGCGATCATAGACAAGTCATCCCGGTAGAGTGTGATGTCTAAGATTCCGAGCGGGAGCGCATCCGCTTCGAACGCTTCGATTTGCTCCCGAATCCTTTCGGCAAGCGGCACTCCCCGCCTCCGGATCCCGATCAAGACCACTTCCTCTGTGCCTTTATTCTTCTCGACGATTTCGTGGGCAATCCGGGTCAAGGCCCGCCGCATCCCATCCCCGTCCATGATCTTGCTCTTGAGATTCCCTTCCAATCCGCTCATCCTTTCTGCTCTGAAAATCTGTGCGCTGAAGGCCCGCTCCTTTGCCTTATCGGTTGATCCACTAACACTTGCAGTGCGCCGATGTTGGCATCCTCTGATGATGTTGCCTGTTGCTTAATGACATGGAATTTGACAGCACATAAAAAAACTGCCTTCACCTAGCGGCAGACAGTCTACGCCCATTATTCCGTCTGCCTTCGGTGTCTCTCTGGACTTCCGTTTAAAGGCTCACTCATTTGAATCTAGTTTATAGAAGAAGAGAAGGAAAGTCAATTAAAATATTTCCACCCCAGAAATTTGACAATTCATCTTTAATCATGAGCCAATTTTCGTAAAATTTGTCCATGGAATATATTGGTATCTGAAGCTGGTCAATTTTCCAAAGGAGGGAAACCCTATGCCCCATCATTATTTGCCCTATGATGTTCCGATATACAGTCCTTATCCGCCACATATCCGGCGCTATCCACTAAATTACACGGGGGGATACGAACCGGCGGCTTGGGAACGCTTTGAGGAGCAATTTGAACTCCCGTGGCTCCAACGTCTGGAACGGCGGCTTGGCATTCCCCAACCCTACGCTCCACGTTATGACCTACCCCCACGCAAACTCTTCTAAAGTGAACTCGTTTTATTAAAGCAAAACATCGGGGCTTCAGGTGGAGACTTTGCTCCACCTGAAGTCACGTCAAGTGAACGCCCACTTATAGAAGTGGGCGTCTCGAACTTGGATGATCCGTCCGCAGACTGGCAAGCACTGCTTCAAACGTTGGCGGAAGCGGCGCGTCAAACTCCAACCATTTCCCGCTCTGCGGATGACGTAACCCCAGGTGTCCCGCATGGAGTACCTGCTGTGAAAGCTCAAAAGGATTGCGTTTCGGGCCATACAAGGGATCCCCCAGAACCGGATACCCGAGATAGGCCATATGCACCCGAATTTGATGAGTGCGTCCCGTCTCCAACCGGACCTCAATATGGGTAAAGCCTTGAAACCGATGCAAGATCTGGTAATGTGTGACTGCTCGCTTGGAATGGGAGAAGGTAACCGCCATCCGTTTGCGTTCTTTGGGATCGCGCCCGATAGGCGCATCCACCGTTCCGCTCGGTTCAGCCAGAATCCCATGCACGATCGCCTGGTAGCGTCGGGCCATGCTGTGGGCTTTAATCTGTTCCGCTAAGGACTGATGCGCCACATCATTTTTGGCTACAACTAAAAGCCCAGAGGTATCCTTATCGATTCGATGCACAATACCGGGTCGCAGAACCCCGTTGATCCCCGAAAGATCCTGCACATGATAAAGCAGGGCATTCACCAAAGTCCCATTCCAAGCCCCAGGGGCCGGATGAACCACCATCCCCTGAGGTTTGTTCACGACCAGCATGTCCACGTCTTCATACACAATATCCAAGGGGATCGGTTCTGGTTCAACCGTCATCTCCCGAGGTTCCGGCACGTCAACACGAACCTCGTCCCCTTCCCGCACCTTATAGTTCGCCTTACGCTGCTCATGATTGACTGAGACTCGGCCCTCGTCGATAAGGGATTGAACAAACGTACGCGTCCGTCCCAGGGCCTGCGCGAGCCCTACATCGAGCCGCATCCCCGAGGGAAGGAACAAGGTGAGCGTATGCTCGCCTAATTCCCCGTCTAGTGCCTCATCTAGTGCCCCGCCTGGCTCTCCAGCATCTTCCCAGACACCCAGTTCAACTCCAGACAGCTTTTCCATTTCGGGCGCCTTCGCCTGCTCCTGATTTCGCTCATGGGCTTGATCCTCAGCCATGATGATACCTCCTGAAAAATCCGCCTCATTGGGCCTCATCTTGCGAATGCCCTCTATATTCTTTCAAGTAAAGGGTTAAAAGCAGTAGACCCACTCCTATCACGATCATGCTATCTGCAAAATTAAACACAAACGGCCACACCCGAAAATCTAAGTAATCAACGACAAGTCCCCACTTTACCCGGTCGTAGAGGTTACCCAAAGCTCCGCCCGCGATCATGCCAAGCGCCAAGCGCAATACGAGGGATGGATCGGTCAGCTTCCGTTGAGCCCAGATCACCCCTAAAATCACGATTACGGCCGTCACAATGAAAATCCAGGTCTGGCCTGACATCAAACCAAAAGCCGCACCTGGATTCAGGACATAAGTTATATGAAACACTTTCGGGATCAGCACCAGAGACTGCCCCGGAACAAAATGACCCTGAATATAAAGCTTGAGTATGCGGTCAATAAGCACGACCGCGAACATCGTCAACCAGACAACCAACTCCAAAATCCTCTCTGTTTTTGCTTTCATCTTAACACAGAGGCAGGGTGCAGGCAAATACGTTCAATGTTCGATATTCGATATTCCCTCCCCCCCACTCCCATCTCTAATGCCCCTTACCCCCTCTTATGCTCACTACTATAATGAATTGTATTCTCCCGCCCCGGTTCCCGAACCGTACCCATGGCCTCGACCTCTTGCACCGCACCGATCCACTCATCGGCATCCTCATAGGCGGAACTGGGATCTAACACATCCCGATTCGTGCCCAGATCCTGCGGACCCTCTGAGGTTCCGTAACGGGCCACCGCCTGCCAGGAATCCTCCCCGTCGAAAGCGTTCTGATCCGTGCCATCATTAAATGTCCGGGAGAAAGGTCGGTTGAGCAGCTCATCTTCCACAGGCTCACGGTGGAAGGAGTGCTGCTCTTCCTTCTCTTCTGAGCGGCTGCACTCGGCGCAAACCGTTGTATAAGGAAGTGCTTCCAAGCGCTCCAGGGGAATCTCCTGACCGCAGTGTTCACACACCCCATAGGTTCCTTGGTCAAAACGCTCCAGAGCCGCGTCGATCGCTGCAATTTTGTGTTTAAAATTATCCTTCAAGGCAGTGTCGCGTTCCCGTTCGTAAAGCTCAGTGCCGATATCAGCAGGATGATTGTCAATGGTCGAAAGCTCAGATAGGGAATCACGCATGTCTCCCGTGAGGAGTTCGCTCGCCATCTCTTCCCACTTCCGTTTGTCCGCTTTAAGGTTCTTAATGACTTGGCCGTATTTTTCACGTTTTCCTGATGTTCTGTCCATTTATTTTCCTCCATTCGCTGAGCATACGTCGAGTTCTTACTGGGAAACATGAGCATTCACGACTTTAACCAGTTCTGCAATGATCCCCCCGATCACGGGCAGATCCAGCATTCCCAGCTGCTTGAGCCAGATCAGCACAATTCCGAACAAAATGCTTGCCCCGAGCGCCGCCCCAAGCCCACGCAGCAACCCGACCCCGAAATTGATGAGCAGCAATTTGAGCGGGCGGTTGAGATAGGCAATATATTCGGCTAGCCTCATTTTTTCCAGCATCTCCCCCAAGACAAGCACTTGGCGCCGAAATTCATCCCAGTCTAGGTGGTGCAGATCGACTATCCTTTCACTCTCAGTGGAGCGAGCGTTTTCTTCGTCATGACCAGGCACATTGAGTCACCTCGCGTTCGACCTCATTTCATTTTTCCCCACTGGACCTAAAAATACGCGATACAAGCTAACTTTCCGCACGTAAAATCCAAATTTAAGTGGCAATGCTAATGCTAATCGGCTTCTTGAGTCTGGTTCTGTATAAATCCGTGTAGATTCTTTTGCCACGAATAGTTCTGCTCTCAAACAGAACAACATCCACGACCATGAACTCGCCCAGTTTCTTCTTGGCAACATCGGATATATCCACATTGTCAAGCTGAGGACGAGAGGCAAGGGTTATGTGAGGCTTAAATTGTCTTTCCTCCAAGACAAATCTACGTTTTGCCAGTTCATGATGTATCTCATCCCTTAGTCGCTTCAGTTCACTTAAACTTCCACCTAGCGCTGTCCACAAGGTATGAGGCCGTTGAATCGATGGAAATGCATCTAACCCACCGATATCTAACTTGAAAGGTTCGTGGTTTCTCGCTACTTTGGACAGTGTTGCGGTAAGTGTCGGAATATCATTGGGTTCTATTTCTCCTAAAAACTCCAAGGTTAGATGAAAGTTATCTTGTGATTTCCAGAGCCCATCTACCCCATGTTGGCTCAGTTCAGACTGAAATTCAAGGATTATTTGCTTAATCTCAGGCGGCAAATCTATCCCTATAAATAATCTCATCGTTGTTCTCCTAATATTTTTGTCCATACCTTCTTACGGAGAAAAAAGACTCCCCTCCGAAGAGGGAAGCTCACGAACCTATACGGCAGCTCTTTGTCTTTGTCTGAGATCAACCGTGACTTCCAGTGTCTGGCCTGTTTTTAAGCTGAAGGCATTCCCTTCATCCGTATCCAGATGCATGTCCAGGGCATAACGC
Organism: Desulfosporosinus sp.; assembly: GCA_020692355.1. Taxonomy (GTDB): domain Bacteria; phylum Bacillota; class Desulfitobacteriia; order Desulfitobacteriales; family Desulfitobacteriaceae; genus JAJZPA01. Next base: position 32,763 of record JAIMKP010000027.1, on the reverse strand, counting down.
GGGCTGACCCGGATGAGGACGTTTTCAAACACCCCGCCCCGTTCTCCAGGAACTTCGACTTCAATATGATCGCCATCCCTAAGTCCGCAAGCTACCGCATCCCTCGGACTCATGTGGATGTGCCTGGCGGCCACGATCACCCCTCGTTCAAGGCGAATTTTGCCGACCGGGCCCACGATCTCAATCCCTGGCGTTCCCAACAAATCCCCTGAGTCACGTACAGGCGGCCTCACACCCAATTTGAAGGTATCGGTAGCTGCCAACTCTACTTGCGATGCTTTGCGCACAGGTCCTAAAACCCGAACCCCATCCATGGAGCCTTTGGGACCGATGAGAGTCACAGTTTCCTCACTGGCAAATTGGCCTGGCTGACTCAAGTCTCTTAACTTGGTCAGTTGGTGACCGGGGCCGAAAAGCAGTTCAAGATGCTCTTGGGTCAAGTGAACGTGCCGATTCGAGATCCCAACCGGAACCTTGAATTTAGCCATAGCGCTCAACCTCCCTGCCTGGTTAGTATGCCACAGGACAGGGGAAAAGCATTATTAAATAACCGATATGTTTAATCTCGTTCCAAATCGCATCCCATATCAATGCGTTAAGATCACACAAAACTAGCCTTGCTACCGGCCCTACTTACCGTGGTTTACAGATGATCTCATGGATTTTCGTGCTAAAAAACTGATTCGAATGCTGCGGGGTGAGTACGATAGCCGTATCCGCGCCCCGACCGGTGCCACCGAGAGCCACCACCGGTTTGCCGTACTCAATCAGCCCAGCATCTAAGGCCATCACTGCACACTCCACCCCGACCTTGACTCCCTGGCCAAACATACGCAGGGTATGCCCGACGATCTCGCCGGGATAGAGCCCGCCCGCCTGAATGCGCAAGGCCCGATCCACGCCCGCGAAGAGATGGGTTGCCGTTAATACCTTGACCCCTTTGGCTGCCAAGTCTGCACGCACCTCAGCACTCATCTCATCGATCCCTGGGCCGGTAAATCCCACATGATGGGTCACGCAGACCACCTCCAGTCCGTGTCCCAGGCAGCGCTTCACTGTATCCCCCGAGTTAGAAGCCACAACCAGGGTCGTAATTCCTAACTCTCTCGCCCGCTCCACCGCTAAGGCAATCGCCTTTTCCGTGTTTTCCCGTCCGGGCCGCTCAAAAAAGATCACGTTCATACCCTTCACCCTTTCTTAGATATCTGTCAGCCATACAATCTCCCCATCCGTCAAAGCCGGAACGATCGGCAGGATATTCGCGGTTGAACAATAGGTAACATCTCTTTCATAGCCGAGTGAGCGCAGCCTTTGGCCATGCTGAGAACTGCGAACGGCATCGAGCAAGTGCCCCTGGGCTGAATGGTAGAGAATTCGGGCCGCCTCGCCAAGGTCGTTAAGCTCCACTTCTGTCCCCAATGCCTCAATGAGCATACCTGCGCAAAGCGTGTCCGGCATGTCAAACCGTTCTTCGGTTCCAGCGCAGAAAATCACGATCCCATCCAGACCCTTATCCTCATCAAAGCGGCGAAAAATTGCATGGACAATGCTTTCGAGATTCAGAAAGGAGGCCATCCAAACGGCTGGGGCCTCTGCAGCCGCCCGGATAGCCCGCGTCCCATTGGTCGTCGTCATGATCACACGCTTGCCGCCCACTTTTTCCGGAGCGTAGTCAAACGGAGAATTGCCGAGGTCAAACCCTTCGATGCGGAGAGCCTGCCGTTCCCCTCCCAGCAAAGCGCCGGGTAGCGTCAGGCGTTTTTCCAGAGCTTCCTCCGCAGTCAACACTGGAATAATCGACTGGCAGCCATTGGCTAGCGCGGTCACCATAGTGCTGGTCGCCCTAAGGACATCGATGACGATCACGAGCTGATCCTCTAAATAGGGTATATGAACCGAACCCACACATGGGAGAACTTCGATACGAATGATATTCACCCCCCACCAGCCAGTATTCTTTAGTTTTTCTAGTTTTTCTACGTTTCAGCCAAGAAATCCTTCTTCGCGGCTCTTAATCTGTGCAAAGATTATCAAACCGATAAGCGATTGAACCATGTACTCCCCCGAATCTGAAGGTCGTGCGGACGACCTGCTCGCCAAATTGCACCAGAGCCTGTGGCATGCACGCGCTGGTGGAGGATGATCAGATTAAAGCGATTATGATACAATCATCGTGGAACTCAATCTTTTTTAAAGTGTTGCAATCAGTCTGACAGTCCCAAAGAGAGAGACAAACCCAAAGAGACCAGGAGCAAATACTCCTGGTCTCTTCTTTGTGTCAAGAACTCAAGGCGATGTAACGGTGCTCAGGAACAAGGACCTTCGAGGCTACTTGCCATTATCCCCTTCATGTTCACCTTGTTGCTGGAAGTCGATGTTGTCGTTGTCAGCCTCTGGTTTAGATTGATTTTCGACTTCCGTGCCCGCTTTCTCTGTAGCTTGCTCTTGGGAATTCACTCCGGTTTGAGCGGTAGGTGTGGCCGGAGCGGGTTGTACGGTTGCCGAGACAGCCGCTGAAGGCATCGAAGCTGCGGAAGATGCGTTCGAAGCTAAGGCACTGCCTCCAAAAGAAGCAAGCCCCACTAGCATCCCGGAAATCGCTAAACTACCGACCGTGAGCCATTTCGATTTTGACATGATATTTCCACCTTTCCTTGTTTTTATGGCTTCCGAAGCCATGCTTTTATATTAGGTAAAGAACTTTAAAATACCCTAAAACGAACATTAAAAACGTCTAAAAATTTCTGCCAAGATCGATCTGGGTTGAAGCGAACTTTTAATCCCATTTTAATCTTCTTGTCTGCCAATTTTAATTTTTGCTCATTAAACTGTCCCATGATATGCTAGTGTTGGCTGAGGAGGATTTGGCGCATGACCGTAAACCCGAACTTGAACATTTTACTCGTGGAAGATGATCGGGCCATTGCCAAGGTTGTTCAGATGGAACTCGAACATGAAGGCCATCAGGTCAAGTTAGCTCCTGATGGCCGACAGGGTTTAAAGCAGGCGCTTGAAGGGGAGTGGGATCTGATCCTTCTGGATGTTATGTTGCCTTTTCTCAATGGGTACGAAGTCTGCAAGCAGATTCGGGCACAAAAAGATATACCCATTCTATTGTTGACCGCTAAAGATGAGATTCAGGACAAAGTTTTTGGCTTGGATCTGGGAGCGGATGATTATTTAACAAAACCGTTCGCCATGGAAGAACTGATGGCCCGTATCCGGGCCATTCTGCGACGGCGAACTATGCCTCAAAGAACTGCCAGATCCAGGCTAAGATTTCGCGAGCTGGAACTGGATCGAGAGGCACACCAAGTGTATTTTTCCGGAAAAGAAGTCTATCTTACGAAAAAGGAATTCGAATTGCTTGCTTTCTTTATGGAGCATCCCAATCATGTCCTCAACCGGGAACAGATATTAGAAAACGTTTGGGGTTATGACTACTATGGAGATACAAATGTAGTGGATGTTTACCTACGTTTTTTGCGTACTAAACTAGACGAACAATTTCACGTCCATTATCTGCATACGGTGAGGGGTGTGGGGTATGCCCTTCGTGGCGAAGATTAAGACAGTTAGCAAAGAATGGATAGAGACATTGCGCCCCGGTTTAGCTGGGAAAATAACCCTTTGGTATGTGGCTCTTTTGATCCTAACCGTATTCCTGCTGTCTAGCCTGACCTTTTGGGGGAACCGACAGGCGTTGCTCAAAGAAAAACAGCAGGTTCTGGAGAACACGGTTCTTCAAATTCTGGCGACACTCGACGATCGTAGCGAGGGCCAGGCCATGAATATCCATGATCCGGATGTCCTTTCAGGAAATATTCCGAAGGAGGTCACGGTTCAGCTCAGTTCTCCCTCGGATTCGCTGATTCAACGGGCTGGTCAATTGAAATCCCAGTTACCCATCCAAAAGCAAAGTGCATTAGAATTGAAAGTACTGAATGGAGAAGATTATTATTACGTAGCCAAACCGATTCAATCCGGTGGAAAAACCGTCGGTTATCTTCAAGCTGTCATCGGCCTTGGGGAGGTCAACCTAGCGCAAAAAGTCCTATTTAAACAGCTGTTGTGGATAGGGGGCTCGGCGTTGTTGCTCGCTGCCGTGGGGGGTCTCGTTTTGTCTCGTCAAGTGCTTTCACCGCTCGCGCATCTTAATCGAGAGATTTCCAATTTGACCGCACATGATTTGAACCGACGCCTGCCTGTGAGCGGAAATGATGATGAACTGGATCGGCTGGCCCAGAGCTTTAATCAGATGATGGAACGCTTAGAGACCTCTTTTCAAAAACAGCAGCAGTTTGTTGCCAACGCATCCCATGAACTGCGAACACCTTTGATGGTTATACGCGGACACGCCGATATTCTGAAACGTTGGGGCTCGGAAGATCCCCTTCTGGTTCGCGACTCCGCCGAGTCTGTCGGAGTGGAAGTCGAGATGATGACGAAACTTGTGGAAAATCTATTGACGCTCGCCCGAGAGGATTTAAGGCTCAACTTAGCCACTATCAATCTAGAAGAGTTAATCATTGATAGCACCGCCGGGTTACCCTATTTGCAAAAGCTTCGTGTGGAGTATGATTTGGCTTCCGACGTTAACATACAAGGAGATGCCCTTTATCTCAGGCAGCTGTTGCGAGTTATTATGGAGAATGCCGGAAAATATGTACCTGAGGGTGGAAAGATTCAGATTAAGCTGAGATCCGAGGGTACTGGCGTCACCATCGTCATCGAAGACAATGGACCGGGCATCCCCCCCGAATCTTTGGACGCCATTTTTGACCGATTTTATCGAGTGGATGCTGCCCGCTCGCGCAATGTCCCGGGACACGGTTTGGGACTCAGTATTGCTCGAAAAATTGTAGAGGCTCATCACGGAAACATTCGGGCCGAAAATGTTGTACCCCAGGGGGTTCGATTTTGGATCGTATTTGGGGTCTGACCCCAACACAATCCAATAGCAAAATAAGATCGCGATGTGCTAAAATATACCTGTACAACCAAATAGGGTAGCAGGGTTGGGCGGCCAAATCCCCTAAAATCTTCTAGCGAAAGGGGGTGAGGCCATGAGCATCTAATCAAGGCAATGCAAAAGAGCAAGTAACCCACCCCTGCTAAGGAAGCTACTTGCTCTCACCCCATTAATGCCGCTTAACCTTGCGGCCCGGTTGTACAGGCTAGGATGCTCGCAACATCCTAGCTTCTAATATTTATGCCATATCCTGATTCGATTATACTTCACACGGAAAATTAGCGCAAGCGCTTAAACAGAAAGGGGAAAGAAGAGATATTTGCCCCAATCCCTAACTAGACTGAGGTATTTCTGTGATCAAGTTCGGTTAGCGTTTTTTTGTCCATTCCTCTGAACGGTATTTGGCGACGAGTTCTTCCGCCAATCCCTCTTCCTCTGGGCTTAACCCGGAGCGTTGGAGTTCGATGCCCATGACCGCCTCAAATCCTTGACAAAGCGAGCGCTCCAGTTCTCCTCGTTCGATGGGTCGGGATGCAACCTCATCCAGAGCACAGGCTTTTTGCTGGAAAGCCCTGAGCTGGCGTTCACGCACCTGCTCGGTGGGAAACTTGAGAACCCTAAAGAGCAGCTCGGTATCAAAATGGAGGATGATCGAGCCATGCTGGAGGAGGATTCCGTCCTTTCGCACTTGAGCACTTCCGACCAGCTTGCGCCCATCCACCACGAGTTCATACCAAGAAGGCGCATCGAAACAAGCGGCCGATACCGCACCATCCAAGGCACCCTTCGCCATTTTGGCCGGAACCCCGAGGGCCTGAAACCCATGGAGCAGGGCTTGGCTGATTTTTAAATAGGACTCCATCACGGTGCCCTGGACGTGTTCATCGGCTTCCGGGGCAATGACACTATAAGTCAGCTCATACTGATGCAAAATCGCTCTACCGCCCGTGGGCCGACGCACGATCGCGATGCCCCGCTCCCGGCAAGCCAATTCATCGACTTCCTTCTCAAAGCGTTGGGCGTAGCCCAAGGAAAGGGTGGGGGGATCCCAGCCATAGAACCGTAGTATCGGCGGGAAAGCTGGGTTAGCCGCCATCGCCCTCAGTAAAGCCTCGTCGATCGCCATGTTTTCCGCACCGCTGTACACATCAAAAGGCAAGAAGCGCCAAATCGGCATCAGGATCCCCCCTTTTCTAAGATTCTTGGTTACTCTTCAGGCATTCAGAATTCCGTAGTCAGCATTCAGAATATCCCGAGAGGTTTTATCCGTTTGCTACGCTTATAGAAACTTTCCGCAATATTCGCTGCGATAGAGACGGCAGCACGCCGGAGTTACGACGACAAACCATATATCTCATACTTCGGAAACGCCCCGGATAGACGATAAACCGCAAGCACGAACAAATGCGCCTTCTACCATACCAGTAAGCCTTCAAATGTTTTCGGTGGTTCTCTCCTTCTGACTCCTGTCTCCTCTATTTGCGACACCAAGAACCGTCCCCACTGTCTCCCCTGTCTCGAACCGTCCCCACTGTCTCACTCGAATAGTCTAAGCCAGGCCTGCTCGATTTCTTCAGGCTGAAGCGTTTGGGGATAGTTGTAAAGTTCTTCCCCTGGGGTTTCGTTATAATACGGCCGGTTGCAACCGGAACATCCGGACGTTCGGAAAGCTTCTCCATCCTGAAGAAGAGCGTGTAGTTCTTCATCCCGGAGGCCAAAGTCGTTTAACTTGCCGCCCTCGAAGGAAAACTGTTCGGCCCGAGCCGCCCCGCTACGGATGAGATAATGGGCAGCCTGAACCCTGCGGTAATGCGGCAACGCAGGGGGTGTCATATGTTCCATGCGCGTCCCCCGCACTGGCGTAAAGGCAAAGAGCGCGATGGTAATCCCATGATCCTGAAGATCCTGGATTAGACGGATCATCTCCTCCTCACTCTCCCCTAAGCCGACGATCAGATGGGTCGCCAGGTGGCCGGGAAAGTGTTGAGCACCCTCCAGCAAGAGCGCATAGCGTTTCTCCCAGGAGCCATCTTTGACGCGGGCGAAGACCGTGGGCGTAGCCGCATCTAATGCGATGCTTACATGATCCACCCCTAAGGCCAAAAGTTCCTTCACCTCATCGAGGCTTTTCGGTCCTGCAGAAACGCAAACCGGGATCAGAGAGTGTTGGCTCAAATCCCGAACCCAGTCCTTTACCTGTTCCAGAGCTTCCTGATCCTGAATGACCTGGAAGCAGATTCGTTGTAAAGAAACCTCCTCTGGCGCTGAGTTTCTCGCGGGCCGAAGACTCAGGCCTGCAAGACCCTCCGCTACTTTTTTCCACGGATACAGCGGCCAGCTCACCCGTGACAGGAGATCGGCCCGCGCCGTGCTTTCCCGTGCCTGAGCACAAAAAGCACAATTAAAATGGCATTTCTCCCCCGCCATGAGATAGGCGGTAGTCGGGAGAGCATCTATTTTCAAAGATTTTAATCCCAGGACTTTAGCCGTCCCAATGGAACAACGGATCATAGGGCACAACACTCCTCTCCCTTGACAACAGCCAAACCCCGCTTCTCCGCCAAAGCCCGTGCTCCGGGTGTGGGCAGCACGATCCGATTGATCCCCAACGCAACGGCAGCCTCATCCAGAATCTGACGATACTTCCCTTTGGGCCGCATACAGCCAAGAATCAAAGGAATATGCGGGAAGCGAATCCTGGCTTTCGCCAAGAAAGCGATGACATCTTCGACAGCCGGTGGTTTACGCTCGGCATAGCGGGTGCCTGCGGTCGGGATGAACACCAGAAAAACCAGCCCATCCAGGCCCAGTTCTTCTAGAACATCCAGGGCTTTTTCTTCCCCCCGCCATTCCCCGCCTTTCAACCCCAGTGTTAAATGGGGCATAACTTGCACTGCCTGGCGCAAACGCCCATAAACATCTCGGTAATCCTCAGGTGTTTTGTTGAGACCATAAACTTCCTCAATCGTTTCCTGATCAGCGACAAAGTCAAATGAGACCACATTAGCCAGTTCTTTCAGGGCCAAAATCTCTTCGTCACCGATAAGCCCCACGTGAAAGTTAAGCCGGGCCTGGGTTTTCACCTCACGCAATACATCCTGATGGGGCAAAAAAGGCACCCGGCCATCAGGAGTACACCCACCACTGATAAGAAAACTGGTAGGCGCGGTCGTACGAGTTGCTGCTCCGGGCTCATCTGTCTCATCTGTCTCATGTGTCCCATCTGTCTGAGCTATCCGAGCTTCCTTAGCTAAAACGGTCTGACATTCCTTGAGGTTCTTCATCCCTTCAAGATAATGCCCTCCACAATGGGCACAATTCAAGGCACAGGCCGTTCCGGTCACACTGATGGTTTCCGTCTGCACCGGGTAATCAAACCCGATCGTCGGCGGAAAGTTCGTCACCCGTATAGCCCAGCCTTTTTCGATCAAAACTTTTATCTCTTGAGAAAGCATTTTTCCTCCCAGTTCGTGGTTCGTAGTTCGATGTTGGATGTTCGATGTTTGGGGTTCGATGTTCAAATGAGGAAACGGGGTCAGACCTTACCCCCTAAGTCAGAAGTCAGAAGTTAGAGGTCAGAAGTTAGATCCCAGAGTCAGGTTTCGAAGCGTTACTTTAGCAATTCCCCAGAGTACAGGATGTGCAACGGCTAACTTGCTGAACCCCTTAAGCGAACAGGAGCCAAACTCTGACCATGCGAGAACTTACCTTCTAGCGGGATGACGTACACGATGTGCGTCACTGCCGATTGAGCCAGGAGGGCGAATCCGGCAGGAATCCCGCCCTACAACCGAGCATGATCAGCCAGTTTGGACTGAGAGCGTCCGGGGTGAGGCGAGTGCCGCTGCACATCCCTCTCCTTTCCAACCGTCCCTACCCTTTGCGCCACCGCAAATCCGGCTTCCGCGCTGCTCCGACTTCATCGAGCCGGGTGATGAGCGTGGTATGCGGGGCACTTTTAACGAGTTCCGCATCGGTACGTACTTCTTCCGCGATCTTGATGAGGGTCTCAGCAAACTGATCCAGGGTCTCGACGCTTTCGGTTTCCGTCGGCTCGATCATCATCGCTTCCTCGACGATTAAGGGGAAATAGATCGTGGGCGGATGATAGCCGTAATCGAGGAGGCGCTTGGCAATATCGAGGGTATGCACGCCATAAGATTTCAAGTTCTTGGGCGTGATAACGAATTCGTGCATGCAAACCCGATCAAACGGCAGATGATAATGCGCTTTGAGCACCGCCATCAGGTAGTTGGCATTGAGCACGGCATTCTCAGAAGCTTGTTTCAGCCCTTCGCCGCCAAGACTGCGGATGTAGGCATACGCTCTGACCACCACCGAGAAATTCGTATAGAAAGCACGCACCTTTCCAATCGAGAGCGGACGGTCATGATCCAGCGTATAGCTCCCCTCCGGCTTCCTGACAACGACCGGCTTCGGTAAAAACGGAGCCAAGAAATCCTTAACCCCTACAGGGCCGGAACCGGGGCCGCCACCGCCATGCGGGGTAGAGAAGGTCTTATGCAGATTTAGATGGACGACATCAAACCCCATATCTCCAGGGCGGGCGATCCCCAGGATGGCATTGGCATTGGCCCCATCATAATAGAGCAAGCCGCCGACCCCGTGGATGATGTCTGCAATCTCCTTGATGTTTTCGTCAAAGAGCCCTAATGTATTGGGGTTCGTAAGCATGAATGCTGCCACTTCGTCGGTTGCGACCTTGCGCAGCTGTTCAATATCGACCCCGCCGCGTGCATTGGAAGGGACTTGAACGATTTCGAAACCAGCCATGGCAGCGGTCGCCGGGTTCGTACCGTGAGCAGAATCCGGGACGATCACTTTCCGTCGCTTGGCGTCCTTCCGGAATGCGTGATAGGCTTTGATGATCAGGATCCCGGTCATTTCCCCATGTGCGCCGGCGGCTGGCTGGAGCGTAAAGGCATCCATGCCCGTGATTTCTCCGAGATCCGCCTGCAATTCGCCCATCAGCTGGAGCGTACCCTGGGTGAGTTCTTCCGGCTGATAGGGATGGACATTGGCGAAACCGGGCAAACGCGCAAGCATTTCATTGACTTTGGGATTATATTTCATCGTACAGGAACCCAAAGGATAGAATCCCGTGTCCAACCCGTGGTTAAACGTAGACAGACGAGTGAAGTGACGCACGACATCGACTTCCGCAGCTTCCGGCAGTTCCGGTTCTGTGGTGCGCAGCATCCCGGATGGAATCAATGTGGCGCTATCGCTTGTCGGCACATCTAGCGGCGGCAGGCTTACCCCGCTGCGACCGGGAGCACTGTATTCAAAAATGAGCGGTTCCAATCCCTTCATCGCACATCCCCCATTCTGGCCACGAGCCGGTCAATATCTTCTTTGCTCTTGGTTTCCGTCACACAGAAGAGCAGATGATGGTCAAGTTCTGGGTAGAACCGGCCTAAATCCAAACCGCCAATGATCTGAGCTTTCAGAAGTTCGCGGTTAATGCGTGCAGGCTCAACTTGGGTTTCAACCACAAATTCGTGGAAAAACGGCCCGGAAAACGCGAGCTTCATCCCCGGCAGGGAGGCGATCTGTTCAGCGGCATAATGCGCCTTCTGCAAATTGAGGTTCGCCATCTCTTGCAGCCCGGATTTGCCTAATCCGCTTAAATGAATCGTAAAGGCCAAAGCACATAATGCCTCATTGGAGCAGATGTTGGATGTCGCTTTTTCCCGGCGGATATGCTGCTCACGCGCTTGGAGGGTAAGAACATATCCTTTTTTTCCGTTCTTATCCTTCGTAGCTCCCACGATCCGACCGGGCAGGCGACGGACAAACTTCTCACGGGAAGCGAGGAATCCTAAGTATGGACCACCAAAGTTAAGCGGATTGCCGAACGGCTGCCCTTCCCCGGCCACAATATCAGCACCATAATCCCCTGGAGCCTTAATGAGTCCCAGAGAAACCGGATTGACAGAGGTGACGAGTAAGGCCCCCTGGGCATGGACTAAACGGGCGATTTCCTCCCCGTCTTCGATCCCGCCCAAGAAGTTCGGCACTTGGATGAGCACCCCGGCCACATCCTGGCTGAGAAGTTTCTCTAGTCCGGCTATGTCTGTCAAGCCGTCTTTATAGGGGATTTCCACGATCTCTACCCCACGCGGCGGCAGATAGGTCGCGAGAACTTCCCTGTATTCGGGGTGAACGCTGCGGCTTACCAGAACTTTGCTCCGCCGGGTAGCGTCACAGCTCATCAAAGCGGCTTCGGCTAAGGCCGAAGCTCCGTCATACATAGAAGCATTAGCCACATCCATCCCCGTCAACTCACAGACCAAGGTTTGGTATTCATAGATCGCCTGGAGTGTACCCTGACTGATCTCCGGCTGATAAGGAGTATACGCAGTATAGAACTCAGAACGCAGCAACAATTGATCGACGAAACTAGGGATATAGTGCTCGTACGCCCCCGCTCCCAAAAAGGAAATGTAGGTTTCCGTGCTCCCATTTTGATGGGCTAAAGCCTTAACATGCTTCACAAGCTCCGGTTCTGACATTCCCCCAACTACGTTGAGCGGTCGCGTCAGACGCAAGGACTGGGGAATGTCCTGGAACAGTTCCTCAAGGGAGGCTGCGCCAATACGGGCCAAAAGCTTCGCCTGTTGGCTTGCCGTATTCGGAACATAATTCATGATTAATGATCCCCTTCCGCCGCTAAATAAGCGTCATACTCCTCCGCGTTCATCATCGCATCCATTGCACTCTGATCCGTGGCCTCGACCCGAACCAGCCATCCAGCCCCATAGGGATCTTGATTCAGGGTATCTGGTGCATCAATGATCGCTTCATTCACAGCAATTACCTTGCCGCTCACCGCCGCTACAATGTCGGACACGGCCTTCACGGATTCTACCGTGCCATAGGATTGACCTGCGGTTACGGTCGCTCCCACAGCGGGGATTTCCACAAACACGACATCACCCAGGCTCTCCTGGGCATGATCCGTGATTCCAAGTGTCACCACATTCCCTTCAACACGGGCCCAATCATGGTCTTTACTGTACTTTAGGTCTTTCGGATTCATCATGAACATCCTCCCTTAATTTATTAAACACCCGCCCGTTTGTAAAACGGGGTTGGAATAACCTTGGCTTTTACCGGTTTGTTGCGAATCATGATATCCATTTCCTCGCCGAGCACGGCCAAATCACTCTGTATCAGGCCTAAGGCGATGTTCTTATTGAGTGTTGGTGAGTAAGAACCTGAAGTAACGAAGCCAATATCTTGCCCGTCCTTTTGGATCGGGTAGTGTGAGCGGGCAATCCCACGTTCGATCATTTCCAGCCCTACCAGTTTACGAGAAAGCCCCGCTTCCTTTTGTTTCGCCAAGGCCTCTTTCCCGTTAAATTCTGGCTTATTTAATTTCACAAAAATACCCAGCCCAGCCTCAAGCGGGGAAATCTCTGGCCCGAGTTCGTTACCATACAAGGGTAGACGGGCTTCGAAACGCAGGGTGTCCCTAGCACCCAGCCCAATCGGCTGAATCCCTTCGGGTTTCCCGGCTTCCAAGACCTTACGCCAAAGCTCGGCTGCCTTTTCCGGAGCGAAGTAGAATTCGAACCCATCTTCTCCGGTATAGCCAGTTCGGGAGATCAGACACTCCACCCCGGCAATCTGGCCGTGCCTAAACCAGTAGTATTTTATGGCCGAGAGATCCACATTGGTGAGCTTCTGCAGGATTTTCTCAGCCAGAGGTCCCTGCAGGGCCAGTTGGGCCGTTTCAGGGGAGACGTTGTGCAGTTCTGCATTGAAGCCCTGAGCTTGTTCCTGCATCCAGGCAAAATCCTTATCCGTGTTGGATGCGTTGACGACGAGATAGATATGCTCTGGGGAATAGCGGTACACCAGAAGGTCATCCACAATCCCACCGTTAGGGTAACACATGGGTGAGTACAGGATTTGCCCGTCAGCAATCCGGTTCACATCATTCGTGATCCAATGATTCACCAGTTCCAAGGCCTGCGGCCCCCGAACATCAATTTCGCCCATGTGGGAGACATCAAACAAGCCGGCTTTCGTTCTCACGGTCTGATGTTCTTCAATCACCCCGGCGTACTGGACAGGCATCTCCCAGCCACCAAAATCAATGAGTTTAGCCTTGGCTGCCGCGTGTTCTGCGTAAATTGGGGTACGTTTCAATTCCACAAGAAAACACCTCCTTAAAGTTTCAGTATGTGCAAGAAAGAGACAAAAAAACAGAGAAGTGTTCGATCGCACTCCTCTGTCCTTTGACCTGAGAGATTCGCCTTGCGGCTTCCCCTTTGGTGTTCTCCCGTACGGGAAAAACTCTCCAGAGTTCCGTCTTCCAGCAGTACTTTTGCCTGAGAGCTTCCCCTCCTGCCTTAAGCGATGTACAGGAAGTTTTCTCCTTCGGCGCCCATTCCTGGGTCTCTCCCGCCAGAGTCATTCGGAACCAATATGAAATTCAACTTTGTTTTCATTGTATACGTGATCCTCGCAAAAGTCTACTTCTTTTGGAGTGTTATCAGAATATTTTTCTGCCCACACGACCCTTAGCGCGACAACATGCCCTCGCCAGCGAACTCCCGACCGACTGCTAGCGCGACTTGGCGAATCTCTTGGGTCAGACGGGCAAAGGCAACAGGGGTTAAGGATTGCGGCCCGTCTGACAAGGCCTTGGCCGGATTCGGATGCACTTCGATGAGAAGCCCATCCGCCCCCGCAGCAACGGCCGCCCGTGACATGGCCCCGACCCAGCGGGCCGCCCCTGTGGCATGACTCGGATCCACGATAACCGGCAGATGGGAGAGTTCTTTGACGATAGGCACGGCACTGAGATCCAAGGTATTGCGGGTGGTCGGTTCAAAGGTGCGGATACCCCGCTCACAGAGGACAATCTGGGCGTTACCCGCAGCCATGACATATTCAGCGGCCATCAGCCACTCCTCGATGGTCGCCGAGAGCCCCCGTTTCAGAAGCACCGGTTTCCCAGACTCACCCACCGCCTTCAGCAGCCGGAAATTCTGCATGTTCCGCGCCCCGATCTGCACCATGTCGACATACTCCCTTGCCACATCCAGGCTGGGCAAATCAACGACTTCCGTCACCGTGACGAGACCATATTTTTCTCCGACATCAGCCAGGATCTTCAATCCCTCCTCTTCCATCCCTTGGAAGGAATAGGGTGATGTGCGCGGTTTGTAGGCACCGCCCCGCAGTAGTTTGGCTCCAGCCGCCTTCACCTGCGCCGCGGTCAGCTCAACCTGCTCCCGGCTTTCAACCGCACAGGGCCCCGCTGCGACCACAACCTCCGAACCACCGATCGCCGCCGCTTTTATCCGCACGATCGTCCGTTCTTCCTGGGCCTCCCGGCTCACGAGTTTATACGGCCTCATGATGGGCACGATTTTCTCTACCCCTGGCATCATTTCTAACCCTTGAGACAGCAGGGCTTCGCGATCCCCCACCGCCCCGATGACAATCCGATTTACGCCGTGAATGAGGTGGCCTTCCAGCCCGTAGCGCTTCAGTTCTTCGTTGATCGCTGTGATTTCTTCCTCAGAAGCATTGAGTTTCATCACGATAACCATTTATTTTTCCTCCCTCAATATCATTTTCGGTACGAGCATCCAAACGTCCTCGACATAAAATTAACCCACAGTCTTCATCCTTCTTAGGGACGAAAGCTGCGGGCCTTTCGCGGTACCACCCTAGTTGATCTATCCCCTAACGGGGCGATCCACTCGTTATCAAGGTACAGGAACAAGCATGATCCTAGGTAGATGACCACCTCGGTTAACTTCCTCAACAGGAAGCTCACCTCACCTAGGGTACACTATCCGATACCCCCTTCCCGTTAACGCTGGAAGCTTGCGGCCTAACCTACGCACGGTTGACAAGTTTGCTTTCAAACCCATCCCGTTTCAGTCGGCAACTCAGGAGGGAACTTCAGTCAGGCACACCTCAGAAAGGCTCTCAATCTTCGACCCATCTTTCCTGTGGGGCTGGAACCAACCTACTTTTCTCCATCATCGTTGTTCTGTTTGTTAAGTTATTTGTAATGATACTATATGCTGGCGATTTCTGCAAGGGCACTTTTTTGCGAGGATTTTGCGATTATGACGTGCACTCCTATTCGGGAATGGTTTTTCATGGTATAATATGGGAATTATTGTGTAAGATATTCGTCGATTTTGATGGAAGGAATATCAATGGGCAATTCAACTCGGCGCCAGGCCATTGAGCTTTTCAGTCATAATAACCGATTCGAACCAATGTCCATTAGAAAAATATCAACTGGAAGCGGTGGTTAATTGAAAATAGCGTAGATATTTTACAATTAATCGGCTATAATATAAGACAACCATAGATTAGCCGAGGCGGTGATTGCGAAATGAGTTATATTACACGTGATATGGAAAAGATAGTTGCCACGTTATCTGGACAATATCCTGCAATTTTAGTTACAGGACCTAGACAGGTTGGCAAAACAACAATGCTTCAAAAGTTAATGGAGGAAACAGATAGAACCTATGTGTCACTTGATGATTTAAATATTAGGGCATTGGCGAAATCTGACCCTGCCATGTTTTTTCAAATATATAAAACACCAATTTTTATTGATGAGGTGCAATATGCTCCAGAACTTTTCACCTATATTAAAATAATGATCGATAAAAAACAGCAGCCAGGTGAATTTTGGTTGACAGGCTCACAGATATTTAAGTTAATGAAGGATGTACAGGAATCACTCGCTGGACGTGTTGCAGTGCTTAATCTTTCATCACTCTCTCAAAATGAAATATATAATACTTGTAGCAATGTTCCATTCACCATAGATTTGAAGGTGCTCGGTGAAAGGCAAAAAGCTATTAAAGCGGCAGGCACTCCAGATATCTTTAGGCGAATATTTATGGGTGGAATGCCAGCACTCGTTAGTGGCAAGTACAAGGATAACAATATTTTTTATATGAGTTATTTGAGCACATATTTAGAACGTGACGTAAAAGAACTATCGGGAACTATTGATTCCTTAAGCTTTATGAGGTTTATTACTGCTGTTGCATGTCGTTGCAGTCAAATAGTAAACTATGCAGATATTGCACGAGATGCTGATATAAATCAAATTACAGTAAAGAGCTGGATGTCAATTTTAGAAACGCTAGGCATCATATTCTATCTGCGTCCGTATTCTAACAATATCCTAAAGAGAATGATCAAGACCCCAAAGCTATATTTTTATGACACAGGTCTTTGCACCTATCTTACAAAATGGAGCAGTCCGGAAACGCTGGAAAGCGGTGCAATGAATGGTGCTGCGTTAGAAAATTATGTGGTCAGTGAAATCTTCAAAACCTATAATAACTCAGCAAAAACTCCATTCATATATTATTACCGAGATAAGGATATGAAGGAAATAGATTTGATACTTGAAGCTGATGGAAAGCTTTCTCCAATCGAAATTAAGAAAACGGCATCACCAGCGTCACAACTTACCAATGTATTCAAAACGCTTGATAGAGCAAATATAGAGCGTGGAAATGGTGCTGTGCTTTGTATGAAGGAAGAACTAATGGCGTTTGATAGCAAGAACTATATCATTCCAATTAGGCTTATTTAATGGCGATGTGCCTTTGGAATGAAAGAAATGCATATTCTCAGGAGAATATGCTCATAATCGATCTCAGGACGAATTGATCAGAAAACCGAGGTGATAGCGTGAAGTATTTTGTAGGCCTAAAATCCGAATTGGATCTTCTCAATGAAAATGAAGCGAAACAGCGCTACCTGGAAATGCTCGCCGCAGGTTATGATCCGGAAGATGTGTTTGTCGGTGCACCTGTTACAGTTTCGAGCGATGTCAATTTTGGCACCCTTGCTGCAGACGATGCTACCGCTGAGCCGAGTCATTTCGCCAGTGGAAGGCTCGATGAGGTGCCCTTGAATCCGTCGTAGCCAAACCATGGGGGTCTGGGGGTCTGACCCTGACCCCGACACGATTCCAAAACAATTCTGA
>JAIMKP010000027.1:4231-15641 GCA_020692355.1 Desulfosporosinus sp. | reverse complement strand
ACGATTCCAAAACAATTCTGACAAATTGGCGAAGAGTTCCTCAGTAGCAACATTCTCGGTTCTATATTCGAGATTCGAACTACCGCAAGGCTTCGAAGCGAGTCTGTATCAGTGCTCACAAGCAGGGGAATGCTCCGCGAGCACCTAAGCGAACCCTTAAGCGAGCGTGGTGCCGTGGGACATTCCCCTCCCCAACATCCCCAGAACACCCTTCCTACAGCTTGCCCGCCAACCCCTGAAGCTCTTGCCCGACCTGGCGTACGTTTTCGACCATGCGCGCAATATCCTGAGTGGAACGTGCCTGTTCCTGGGTGATGGAACTGTTTTGCGTGACGCTCTCCATAATCCGCTCCATGGTAGCCTGGAACTGGGTGAGGATGCCGCTAATTTCATTGGCTGAACGGTTGCTTTCTTCGGCGAGTTTGCGAACTTCCCCAGCGACAACGGAGAATCCCTTCCCTTGTTCCCCGGCGCGAGCAGCCTCAATCGCCGCATTTAGCCCAAGAAGATTGGTCTGGTTGGCCACTCTTCGGATGAAGTCCAGGATACTCGCGGTGGACTTCACCTGTTCCCTGCCTTCCTCTGCGACATTGGCGACGGTTTGGCTAATGCCTGCAACTTCCTGGGAGGATGCGGCCATTTCCTGAACTGCACTGGCCGCTTGCTCGATGGATACACTCAGGCGCTCGACTTGACTACGGATAATGTGTTTTAATTCCTCATCCCTAAGCATCGTGGTGACAATGCCTGCCGCGATCTTAGCGATCGGTTTGACGATAGCCAAGGGTCCAGCAATACCAAAGGTGCCCATTTTCTGGCCGTCCGCTTTAATCGCTAGGTTGTACCCTTCACGGAGCTTCCCCTCAGAAGCAGCAGCCTGTTCAGGGGTTACGGTGGCGAAGTCCACATCCGTAGTCATGATCCGTTCGGCCCCGCTATGCAAAACTCCCACCCGTACGCCTGCAGAATCCGCAATGATACGGCTACTCTGGTCACAGACAATGACGTGGTATCCACTTTCTTCAAACACAAAGTGTGCCATTCGATTCGCGATCGTTTCATTCAGTTTCATCTTCCATTCTCCTGTTCCTCAACCGAGTTCTCTTTCCTGGACGACTCGCTCTGACTCCGGAATTACGACGAGTGAACCTATTTTGAATTACATTATACCATGCGGTTTGTCCATGTAATAGTATGATTTGGCAAGTGTAGGTGACACAAAAAAGCGCGCCAGTCCCAAGAGGCTAGCGCATTGACAAACTGCTATAAATCGCCAACCACACTGACACAGCGCGGGCAGAGATGCGGATGTTCCTCGTCCGTACCGACAGCAGGATGATACATCCAACAGCGCTCACATTTTTGCCCTTCAGCCGGACGCACCCAGATTCCCAATCCGTCGTGGGCTTCTGCCGCCATCGTTTCTTCAGGCCGTACTTCCTCTGGCTCATGAAGACTCAGCCCTGACACAATGAAAATCTCCGCGAGATTGGGGATCTGCTTTAAAAATTCGTATTGTTCAGCTGTGGGATAAAGATCGACCTGTGCCGTCAGTGGATGGTTGATGAGCTTCTCTTGGCGGGCCTTTTCCAGCACTTTGCTTACATCACCCCGGAGGTCGAGAATTCTGTCCCACTTCTCCGCCAGCTCCTCATGAATCCAAGCAACTACTACCTTTGGCATCTCCGCTGTTTGCACGCTGGACCCCTTTTCAACGCCCGGAACGTAAGTCCAAATCTCCTCGGACGTGAAGGTAAGCACCGGGGCCAACAGACGCACGAGCGCAGCCAACACTTCATAGAGAACGGTTTGCGCCGCCCGCCGGATTTTCGCCGTCTTCCCTTCGACATAGAGACGATCCTTCACAATATCGAGGTAAATGGAACTCATTTCCACCGTACAGAAATTGTGAATCGTATGATACACTTGGTGAAATTCGTAAGTCTCATAGGCATTTAAGACCTTTTCGACAACCTGGGCGAGTTTCAATAAAGCCCAGCGATCCAGTTCCGGAAGTTCGGCATAGGATACCTTATCCACCGCCGGGTCAAAATCATTCAGGTTGCTGAGGAGGAAACGCAAGGTGTTGCGAATCTTACGGTAAGCTTCGGTCATTTGCTTCATGATCCGGGGGGAAGCGGCCACATCCGATTTGTAGTCGGCAGAGGAAACCCAAAGCCGCAGGATATCAGCGCCCATGTCCTTGACGACTTGGAGCGGATCGACCCCATTCCCCAGGGACTTAGACATCTTGCGTCCTTGCTCATCCACGAGGAAACCATGGGTTAATACCGCTTTGTACGGGGCTTTACCAAAAGCCGCCACCGAAGTTGACAGAGACGAGTTGAACCAGCCTCGGTGCTGATCCGACCCTTCGAGGTAGAGATCCGCCGGCCAAGTTAAATCTTCCCTTTCTTTGAGCACCCCGACATGGCTGGTGCCGGAATCAAACCAGACATCCATGATGTCCGTTTCCTTGCGAAAAGTCGTCCCGCCACAGGAACACGTGATTCCTACTGGCAGAAGCTCCTCAGCCGAATGGGCAAACCAGGCATCAGATCCCTCTTGGGCGAAGATTTCCTGCACCTTGGCGATCGTTTGATCATTGATAAATTCCTTGCCGCAGTCTTCACAGTAGAAAATCGGAATTGGAACACCCCAGGTCCGCTGCCGGGAAATACACCAATCCCCCCGGTCGGCGATCATGTTGTAAATCCGCTCCCGGCCCCATTGAGGAATCCATTCCACCTGGTCGATTTCCTCCAGGGCCTGTTTGCGAAACCCGTCGATAGAGGCAAACCACTGCTCTGTAGCTCGGAAAATAATCGGGCTCTTGCAACGCCAACAGTGCGGGTAACTATGCTTGATCTTATCTTCCCGGATGAGCACCCCTTTGTCTTTCAGGTCTTCCACAATCACGGGGTTCGCAATGTCCGTCTTGAGACCCATATATTTTCCGCCCTCTGCGGTAAATTTTCCTTGGTGATCCACCGGGCAAAGCACGGGCAGCCCGTATTCCTTGCCGGCCACAAAGTCTTCTTCCCCATGTCCCGGAGCGGTATGCACGCAGCCCGTGCCCTGCTCCAAGGTGACATGCTCGCCACAGATAAGCACGGAATCCGTTCCCATCAAGGGATTCTGACAGAGAACCCCTTCCAGTTCCTTGCCCTGAAAGATCTTCAACACGGGAAGCTCCAGATTCCAGAGTTCGCGCAGGCTCTCCAGCATCCCTTCGGCCACGACCAGTCGCTCATCCCCGGCCTCGGCCAAAACGTAAGTGTAGTCGGGATGCACACTGATAGCGACGTTCGCTGGAAGTGTCCAAGGTGTCGTCGTCCAGATCACCACAAAGCTCTGAGGCTCAGTGAGGACGCCTTTACCATCTTTGACTGGGAATTTCACATAGACCGCAGTCGAGGTCTTGTCCGCATATTCAATCTCTGCTTCTGCGAGCGCAGTCTCACAAGACGGACACCAATATACTGGCTTCAGGCCTTTATAGATATACCCTTTCTTGGCCATTTCCCCAAAAACTCCGATTTGCGCTGCTTCATAGCGTTTTTGCAAGGTGAGATAGGGGTGATCCCAGTCTCCCCGCACCCCCAGGCGCTTGAACTGCTCGCGCTGAATCCCGACATATTTCTCCGCATACTCCCGGCAGCGCTTGCGAAACTCCAAAGTGGATACCGCATGCCGATTGAGCCCCAGTTTTTTGATCACCTGCTGCTCAATCGGAAGGCCATGCGTATCCCAGCCGGGAACATAGGGGGAATCAAAGCCAGCCATCGTCTTATACTTGACAATGATATCTTTTAGTACTTTATTCAGCGCATGCCCTAGGTGAATATCCCCGTTTGCATAGGGTGGGCCGTCATGCAGGACAAACTTCGTCTGGCCTGTGCGGGCCTTCTCCACCAACGCATAGACGTTTTCCTTTTCCCACTGTTTCAGGATTTCCGGCTCCCGCTGGGGAAGATTCCCCCGCATCGGGAACTCGGTTTCCGGTAGGTTCAGCGTGTTACGGTAGTCCATGATTTACCCTCCTAAAAATTAACTCAATCGAGCCGTGTTAAGGAAAAATGCCCAGTAAATAAAAAACCCCGTCCCCTAAGGGACGAGATCACTCGCGGTACCACCCTGGTTGCCGAGAAAACCTCAGCCACTTGGAAGCCCGTAACGGGGGCTAAACGGAACGGCTTACTCTCTTCAGCCATCCACTCTAAGGGGATCCTCTTTGCTTGGTTCTTACGGGCTTACACCCTTTCCCGCTCGCTGTCAAGACACAAAGCAAAGAACGTCCTTATCAACGCATTGTCCTATTTAATTCATGATCTTACGCACCAGCGTGACCAGTTTTGCCTGATCATCATTGCTTATCGGCTCAACCATCAAGAGACAGATATAAGGCACCTTTTTCTCTTTCCAGACCTGAACCTCAGATTGCAATGGTTCTTTGGCCACATAGATCTGACTGGGGTCATCGGACGCCACGAGACTTACCACTACTCCGCGCTGCTCCATTTCATCTAAGGCCTGAAATGTCCGATCGAGAAGTTCATCACTTCCTGCCATTAAGACATCACCGGATCGGAACTTCCCCCCGGGAGCTAAACCGATCGCCAAAACCTGTAAATCCCCATCCTCTAAAATCGGGGGTTCAGAAGCTAAAAACAGGGCGACCTCATGGCGCCCGATTTTGCCGACCCAGCCACTCTGACCCTCCAGATGCAACCCCAATCCTTGAATGAGAAAGTCTGGGGCAATTTCACTATAAATTATATTTCTCATCAGTCACTATCTTTCTCCTTCAAACATAATGCCCATTATACCACCAGGGGTGCTCCTCTGCAACCAAGCCAAAACAGCAACAGCGCTGTCGTAACCGCAGCGTCCATCGGCTCGCCTCTTTTACGAGATCCCTTGATCATCACTATATGATGCAGTCAAGTCAAGATGCGCATGAAGAAATGATTTCAACTGCGTACGGATGAGTTCCCGTTTACGCAGGAGTTCCTGGATCTCTTCCTGTATTTCTGCCCATTTTTTCTGCGATTCAGACAGCTTTTGCCTGTTCTCTTCTTCAGTCTGACGCAGAATAAGCTCCGCCTCACGGTGCGCGGACTGCTTTACTTCCTCTGCCGTCTGCTGGGCTAACACCATGGTTTGCTGCAAGGTGTTCTCTAAGGTCTTATAATGCCCAAGCTCAGCTTCCAAACGCCCAACTTTTTCTTTCAGCTCGAAGTTTTCTCCATAGGTTTTTTCGAACTCTTGGCTTATGCTTTCTAAAAACTTGTCAACTTCCTGCGCTTCATACCCCCGCAGGGAGCGGCGAAAGGTTTTGCCTCGGATATCAATCGGTGTAAGCTGCATTTTTCCATCCTCCTGACCCGCCTTGTGTAAGCCATGCTAGCCAATGAGAAGTCTCATCAACACGCTACGCAGGATATTGAGGACGATGATGG
The DNA here is from genome assembly GCA_020692355.1 of Desulfosporosinus sp. Classification (GTDB taxonomy): domain Bacteria; phylum Bacillota; class Desulfitobacteriia; order Desulfitobacteriales; family Desulfitobacteriaceae; genus JAJZPA01. The sequence continues at coordinate 10,179 of JAIMKP010000027.1, read as the reverse complement.
CCAGCACCGGAGAAAAGTCCACAGCAAAACCAGCCCCCCCCAATTGAAAGCGCTGAAACGGTTTCAGAATCGGATCGGTCACATCATAGAGAAGACGAATCACCTTCTGATGTGGCGAATGAGGAATAAACGATAAAAGCGCACGAATCACAATCGCCCAAATCATGAGGGTAATGACATTATCAAGTATTCGAGCTAGCAGAAATATAGCGATCCCCTCCTTATTTTGAGAATGACCAGAAGATTCCTTTTTCCTTCAATTCTTCCCTGGCCTCACCCGAGATATCCACATTGCTGGGAACAAAGAGAAAAATTCCATTCCCTACTTTTTGCATATTCCCATTCAAAGCATACGTCGTTCCGCTGATAAAATCCACAATCCGCTTGGCCAGATTACGATCCATGTTTTCCAGGTTGACGATCACCGGCCTCCTGTTTTTCAACTGGTCAGCAATATTTTGAGCTTCTTCAAAGGTGGACGGTTCCATCACGACCACCCGTAGTTGTTTTTGCGTATGAATACTCACAACCTGCGGACTTTTTCGGCCTCGCATCGCTTCACGAACATCATCCTTCTCTTCCTCTGCCTGCAATTCCTCTTCTTCCGGCTCCCCCTCGCCAAGACCCATAATGCTGATCACTTTGTCCATAAACTTAGCCATCGTTATTCCTCCCTTGATCCAATCGTGAGACTCCCACTTCTACAAGTGGGAGTGGTACCTCGTACTTTGCTTCGGTGGGGGTAGACTCCCCCACCGAAGTCTCGATGTTCAACTTTAGTTGAACGAGTTCACTTACGCCTAAATTTACTTTCGTACCCTACCCATTCATGCGATCGCCAAAAATTCCCCGGCCTACCCGCACCATTGTTGCTCCTTCTTCCACCGCTGTTTCATAATCCTGGCTCATTCCCATCGACAGTTCGCTAAGCTTTACCCCTGGCCACTGCTTGTCTTGGAGTTCATCCCGCAGCACCCGGAGTTCACGAAAAAAAAGCCGTGTTTCTTCTGAAGTCGCTGCCAACGCTCCGATCGTCATCAATCCCCAAACCCGAACATGGGGATGCTCGCCGAGGAGCGCTAGGAAATCTTCAATCTCCTCTGTCAAAAGGCCCGCTTTGGCTGGGTCACGGGCGATGTTAACTTGCACCAGCGTGTTCCAAGTCCAATCTTTTCTGGCCCCCTGCCGTTCTAATTCCTGCAAAAGACTCACGCGGTCGAGCGAGTGGATGAGAGCCAAACGGGAGTCCAAATATTTTACTTTATTCGTCTGAAGCTGGCCGATGAGATGCCACTTGGCATCCCGAGGCAAATTCGGCGCTTTGAGATGCCACTCCTGAACCCGGTTCTCCGCAAAATCCCTTTGCCCGGCTCGATAAGCCTCCTCGACCGCCAGAGCAGACATCGTCTTCGATACGGCCAAGAGTTTAATCTCGGAGGGGTCGCGCCGAGCCCGCCTCGCAGCCACCTCAATGTTTTGCCGTACTCGGGCTAAGTTTTGCTCAATGCTCATGGAATCACTCCATTTTGAACTAGTTCTACATACATACCTTATTTCCTGCCATTCCTTGCCAATATCCGTTAATTTTTTACCGCTCGTTTCCCTTCCAGATCCGATCTGGGATTGATAACCACTAATCCCCCCTCTGTCAATCCTTTCACGCACACCCGCTGAGTATCCTGATCCAACACTCCAACTTCCTTAAAGCGGATCAGTCCCCCCACAACCGCATACACTCCTTGTTTATCCCCTTGCTGAACCAGGGCTGATTTTGGCAGGAGTAAACCTTGAACCGGAGAACTGGTAATCCAGTCAACTGACTGCCGTCGATATTGCACCGTGCTGTCGAGGAAATGGGGAAACTCGACCACCACACCGAGTGGGTTCTCAGATTTACGCAGGATCTTAGCGGATTCAAGCTTTCCGGAGACTCTAAGTGTTAGATTCTTCCCCATATTGATGCCATTGAGATTCGGCAGATGGATAAAAGCATAGGTTTGGACAAGGTTATCTACCATTTTGGCAAATGCTTCCCCTGCTTGTACCCGTTCTAGTTTTTTTACGCTCCCACTTTGACTGAGAAGTTTGGTCAGATCCATGTTAAGTAAATGATTCGGAGTCAGTACGGCTTCTAAACCATCGATTTCCTGATAAGCGAGCCCCCCTATGGCCGCTGCAACCACCACCCCTTGGACCGCACCCGTGGTACCCGGAGCCGCTCCTTCCGGCAGGATCTGCGCCACCCCAGCTCCGCGCCGAAAGCGCTCTCCATCTTTGCCGTAAAAGCTGACTTTCCCGGCAGTAGGAGCCTGGAGCAAAGCCTCAACGTTGGCAAAAGCTGCCTCCACCTTTTGTTCATGGGTGATCGCCCCAGGCTCAATCTGAGTATAAACGATCCGTTCTTCTCCCCAAGCCGCCCGATAAAACCCCGCTCCGGCTATAAGAGCAATGAGCACGGCCAAAGCGGCAAAATACCTTAGACTGAAGATCCTTCTCTTTTTTTTCTTGACGGCTGACGTTATGAGGGTTCACCTCCTCACTTTCAATGATACGCTCTCTTCGTAACCATCAGCCGCCCGGTGCCTCTAAAGCCCTTGGCAAACTGCAGGTAAACACACTCCCCTCCCCCACACGAGAGTGCACGGTAATCTGCCCTCCCGAACCATCCACAATATGTTTCACAATGCTCAGTCCCAGCCCCGTACCCCCCTGTTCCCGGGAACGGGCCTTATCGACCCGGTAAAAACGCTCAAAAATCCGGGGCAGGTTCTCTTCCGGTATGCCACAGCCCGTGTCCCCGACATCCATTCGGACTTCCCCGATGCCAGCTTGTGCCGCCAGCCAGACATAGCCCGCAGAGGTGTATTTTACCGCATTCTCCATAAGGTTGAGCATCACCTGGCTCAGAAGATCCTCCCCGAGGGCAATGGCCGGAAGGCTTGCCTGGAAATTCACTCTCACTTCGATTCCTTTAGCCTCTGCATACTGCTGAATCACGGGCTGAATCTTTTCATAGGCCTTTTCGATATAGCTGGCTCCTCCTGGACGCCGGACATCCCGGTTCTCCAAATGGGAAAGGGTCAAGAGATCCTCAATCAACCGCTGTAACCGCAGGGTCTCTGCTTCGATAATCTTGAGGAACCGCTTTCTCAGCTCGGGCACTTCAGCTGCCCCATCCAAAAGGGTTTCCGCAAACCCTTTAATCGAGGTAAGAGGAGTGCGCAGCTCATGGGATACATTGGCCACAAATTCCGTCCGCAGCTGTTCGAGCCTCCTCAGTTCAGTGACATCATGGCCAACGACGACGGCCCCCTGCGGCCGCCCCTCCTCGGTGAGGATCGGGCTTACCTGAATTTGGAGATGGGCACTACCCAGATTCATCTCCAAGATCCCGGTCGACCCACCACGTAGAACCTCGGTCACCCGCTGGTCTAGACCGGGGTTCTGCACGATCTCCAAAAAGTATTTCTGTTTGACATCTTCAAACCTACACCCAAAAATCCGCTCGGCAGCCAGATTAAGTAACACAATCCGCCCCACATGATCGAGAGCAATAACCCCTTCCTGCATCCCCTTAAGCAACGCCTCGAGGCGGCGGGCCTCTTGTACGACCTGCTTGATCATGTTCTCATTATGCTTTGACAAACGGTTCAGTTCGTCCGCCAGTTCTCCCAGCTCATCCGAAGAATCGGGAAAATAAACCTTGTCGAAGCTGCCCCGTGAAAGGCGTGCTGCGGCTTCTCGCAAGTTTTCCAGCTGTGCTGATAATTTGCTGGCAAAGACAAAGACCGCTACGCCAGGCAGCATTAAAGCCAGAATGACCACCCACGGATCAACCATCAAGCCCGCAAGCGCATAATGTCCGCGCTCCCCAACCCAGAAAAGGAGCAGGGACAACCCCGTCATCGCGAAAAAGAGACCCACTAACCGCCACTTCAGACTCATGAATCTAACCCCTAAATCGGTACCCAACCCCCCGGAGGGTATCAATCATATCCGGATTGGATGGGTCCTTCTCAATTTTTTGCCGCAAGTGGCGGATATGGACATCCACCGTGCGCGTATCCCCCATAAAATCATAACCCCAGATTTGTTCCAAAAGCTCATCCCGGGAATAGACCCTCCCCGGGTGCATGAGCAGGGCGCGCAAGAGTTCAAACTCCTTATGCGTCAATTCGATTTTCTCATCCCGGACAAAGACCTGAAAGCGACTTAAATTAAGCCGCAGATCCCCCCTCCGGATTTCCTCTGTCCCCTCAGGCTCAGATTTGATTCGGCGCAGGCGCGCCTTAATGCGTGCGAGCAATTCTCTCGGGCTAAAAGGCTTCGTGATATAGTCGTCCGCCCCCAGTTCCAGCCCTAAGACCTTGTCGATTTCCTCCCCTTTGGCCGTCAGCATGATGACCGGCAAATCCTGAAACTTCGCCTGCATGCGCAGACGGCGGCAGACCTCCAGCCCGTCGATTCCCGGCAACATGAGATCAAGCAGCACCAGATCGGGAAGTTCCTTCTCGATGAAGGCTAACGCCTCCAACCCATCTGAGGCCAGGCGCACGTGATATCCTTCCTTTTCAAGGTTAAAGCGCAATAACTCTTGAATCGGCTCTTCATCGTCTACAACCAGAATCACAGCCATTTCAGCTCTCTCCCTTCCCCCTATGCCGGATCCAACCCGCCATTCGACCCGTAGGTATCCCATCCCGACGATGGGAAAAGAAACGATCCGGATGACAAGCGCTACATTGCCCCGCCACGGCGATCTGCTCCTCTGGCACTCCTGCCGTTCGGAGCATGATTTGATTCGCCTGCCCAAGATCGAGACGATAATGCCCCTGACACGTGGGCGTCAGAAAAGGGGTCTCCTCAAAGTCAACCCGAAAACGCTCAGCCAAAGGCTCGTCCACCTCATAACAGCAAGCCCCAATGCTTGGCCCCAAGGCTACCCACGCTTCCTCAGGCCGCCCGCCACGCTCTGCCAAGGCCTCCAACATCCGCAAGACAATTTTTCCGACGGTTCCTTTCCAGCCTGCATGGGCAAGCCCCACGGCTTCAAGGCGCGGATGATAGAAAAAAATCGGAACACAGTCTGCAAAAAAAGCCATCAAGCCGAGACCGCTCTGGGTCAACAGCCCATCGACCTGGGGCAGGGCTGTGTCAAGGCTCCGTGCCCCCCGACCACCATCACTGTTTTCCACCCAAAGCACATGGCTTCCGTGCACCTGCTCCCCAACAGCCACCCCCTGCCAGTCCGCCCCGAAGCGGGCGAGCCAGCGCCCCCGGTTCTCCAGCACGGTTTCAGGTGTATCCCCAACATGCAGACCCAAGTTGAGTGAGGCATACGCCCCGGTGCTGACTCCTCCATGGCGAGAGGAAAAGCCCGTTTCAACCCCTCGCGATGTCCACTCTGACACATATAGATACGGCAATGTGCCGTGATTCCATTCCCAGCCCATGGTCATGCTCCTAACCTGATGTTTCTTTAACTATACCATAATTTTCCCCGAGGACAAACTGTCCATTGGTCCTAGTCCGACACTATCGAACTACGAATATCGAAAAAGCCAGGAGACAAAATTCCCCTGGCTGTTCGGGTACTTATCCGGTACATTCTCTATCAATCACTTTCCACATCTGGCAGGTCTTGCGCATCCACTAAAATCACGTCAACTCCAATCTTTTTGACACGATCCCAGGGGATATAAATATCTTCACTGCGACCGCCACCGAAAAACCCCCAGCTGCGGCTAGCCCCCGGTACAAGGATACCTTTAACTGCTCCCCGTTCCATGTCCAAATCCAGGTCTTTAATAGGACCTAAGCGACGACCGTCTTTGACGTTGACAATATCTAAAAGACGAAGCTCCGAGATGCGCATGTTTTCCCCCTCCCTCCCTTCATTTCTATGCGGGAAGGCTGAGCAACATTCACGATCTTAGCAATCATAGTGC
>JAIMKP010000027.1:0-4073 GCA_020692355.1 Desulfosporosinus sp. | reverse complement strand
GATGCAAGGCGGCTTTTTCCAGGCGGGAGACTTGGGCTTGCGAGATGCCGATTTCATCAGCAACCTCCATTTGGGTTTTTCCATGGAAAAAGCGCAGGGAGAGGATGAGTTTTTCCCGTTCTCCTAACCGCCTGAGAGCCTCCCGCACCGCTAATTCTTCGACCCAGCTCGAATCCGAATGTTTGTCATCCCCGATTTGATCCATGACAAAGATTGGGTCTCCTCCGTCATGATAAATTGGCTCAAAGAGAGAAATTGGTTCTTGAATCGCGTCTAAGGCGAAGATCACTTCCTCACGCGGAAGGGAAAGCTTTTCTGCGATCTCGCTGACAGTCGGTTCACGGGCACACTCGCTAACCAGCTGATCCCGTACTTGCAAAGCCTTATAGGCAATATCCCTCAGGGAACGGCTGACCCGAATGGGATTGTTATCCCGCAAATAGCGGCGAATTTCCCCGATAATCATAGGAACCGCATAGGTCGAAAATTTAACGTTTTGGCCTAAATCAAAGTTGTCGATGGCCTTCATCAAGCCGATGCAGCCAACTTGAAAAAGATCATCGACAAATTCGCCTCGATTCGTAAACCTTTGGATGACGCTGAGGACTAAACGCAGGTTTCCGTAGATCAACTTATCTCGGGCACTGCGATCGCCTGCTTGGTAGACTACAAACAGCTCCTTCATTTTAGCGTTGTTAAGCACCGGCAACTTCGAGGTGTTCACGCCACAGATCTCTACTTTGTTTAAAGCCATCAGAGCACCTCCAGCAGTTTTCTGTTGGAAAGTATGCCCCAAGGCAAAGTATGTTATTCTAAGCGATAAAATTCTTTCCGAAGTCTCCTAATAATTCTTTTTTCCAAGCGTGAAATATAAGACTGGGAAATCCCCAACCGATCCGCCACTTCTTTCTGAGTCTTTTCCGCCCCATTATCTAAGCCATAACGCAACTCCATAATCAGCTTTTCCCGTGCCGAAAGACGGGCCATTGCTAAGTAGAGATTTTGCCGATCGACTTCCTCTTCCAGAGGGCGGGAAATAATATCCGTTTCTGTACCCATGACATCGGAGAGAAGAAGTTCATTGCCATCCCAATCGATATTGAGCGGTTCGTCGAATGAGACTTCGGAGCGTGTCTTATTGTTTCGTCTCAAGTACATGAGGATTTCATTTTCAATACAGCGGGAAGCATAGGTTGCTAATTTAATTTTCTTTTGGGGATCGAACGTGTTAACTGCTTTAATCAGTCCAATGGTTCCAATAGAGACCAGATCTTCGATGCCAATCCCCGTGTTTTCAAACTTTCGGCCAATATAGACAACCAACCGAAGGTTGCGTTCGATGAGAATAGCGCGTACGGAAGGATCCCCCAACTCCAACCTTTCTAACAGTTCCCCTTCTTCGTTGGAACTGAGTGGCGGCGGGAGGGCTTCGCTACTGCCCACATAATAGATCTCCCGTTTGAACCAGCGATGCCACAACCTAGCTAAGTTATCTAACAGGAGGATCCTAAAAGCCCTGATTTTACTTTGGATTTCTCGGCTAAATTTCATGCATCATCAGCCCCTTTCTGTACATGTTCCTGATGCAACAAGGCCTGATAGGCTCCTTCTTGACTTAAAACCTGCCCAACCAGAGCAACCGTCGCTTTGAACGGGGTTTTCCCTTCCCCTTTTTGATAACACACGCCCTTGGGCCTTATACCGAGAAGCCAGTTTTCCCCGCCCAATCCTTTATACGGGATGAAAATCAACCGTTTTAACCAATCGGGGTTGGCGAGAAGGAAAGGCCATGGATCCCTGACCCCGCGCCACGGAAGCTGGAGAAATTCCTTTAATTCCTTCGGCATCGCCGCTGCAGCCGCAGCCTCTTCCAGGATCAAAACCGGAGCGCCCGTCAGGGGATCCCGCAGGCTGTTGCCTGTATCCAACAACGCCTTGACCTGAAGGATATCGCCATTTTCGCCAAAATCAATCTCAACATCGTAAATACTCGCTTGGTAATGAAACATCTCAGACTGCCAACGCTGCCAGATTGTTTGGCTCAGCCACCATAGGAAAGCGGCCAAGGGCAACACCCAGAGGTTATGCAGTGCCAAGGCCAAGGTCGCTTTGGCTGGGGAAACATCAAACTGCACCCACCCCCATAAGGCCTGGATCAACCCGCCCAGCCCAGCTGAGACGAGCAAAAAACCTAAAAATGCCTTGCTGCAACTTCGCAGGCCTAGGCAACCGTAGGCGGCCCTGACCATCAGCAGCGGGACAACCATCTTGCTGAAAATGACGAGCACTGTTGGCCCCGTCACAGCAAAAACGACGGGAATTTCGCCGATGAGGCTGGCGATCAAGAGCCCGATCCGACTTACCGAAAAATGCAAAAGTCTCCCTGTCAGCATCAGGAGAAAAGCATCCATTCCACCATTGATTAAGAAGTTCAGGTCAAGGTAAGTTCCTTCACCGGTCATTGCTCAGACACCCTTCTCTCCTGCTCTTTCAAAATTATACCGGAGACGAAGGATAAAACCTGTCGCATTAGGGTAGAACTAAATGGAAATTTTTAGCATCTAGGTGCGAGCTATGTAGATTTTGAGCGAGGGGTGGTCAGGGAGGGAAGTGAACTAGTGGGAGTCTCACGGTTGGAGGAAGACAAGGGGACGGTTCTCTTGTCTTTTTGAGACAAAGAGAACCGTCCCCGGTGTCTTCCCCCGATGTCTTCCCATTCGAACTTCGAACTTTCGAACTTTCGAACATCGAATTGGGGCTTATACCCTAAACTTAGACTTCCGTAGAAACTCGGGAATGTCGACTTCCATTTCGCTCTGGGTAGGTTTAATGACCATTTCTGGAGGCTTGATGCTTTGTACGGAGGGCCGCTGATCGAATCCTGTGGCGATGACGGTGACGCGCACTTCTTCTTTCATGTTCTCATCAATAACCGCTCCGAAAATGATGTTTGCTTCCGGATCCGCCGCTTCGGCGATGATCTCAGAGGCTTCATTGACCTCAAACAAGGTGAGATTCGGGCCGCCCGTGATGTTCAAGAGGACACCCTGCGCTCCTTCGATGGATGTCTCCAAAAGCGGACTGGAAATTGCTTTGCGCGCTGCATCAGAGGCGCGATTTTCACCGGTGGCTTGTCCAATCCCCATCAGCGCCGAACCGGTATTCATCATGATGGTTTTTACGTCAGCAAAGTCCAAATTAATCAAACCGGGTACGGCAATGAGATCCGAAATTCCCTGAACCCCTTGCCGCAGGACATCATCAGCAATCCGAAAAGCTTCATGAATGGTGGTATGCTTGTCCACAACCTGCAACAGGCGATCATTGGGGATCGTGATCAACGTATCCACTTTGCTCTTTAAATCGGCAATCCCTTTTTCGGCCTGCATCGCCCGCTTGCGCCCTTCGAATGTAAAAGGACGGGTAACGACACCGACAGTCAAAGCTCCCATTTCCTTAGCGACCTGCGCTACGATCGGGGCAGCCCCTGTACCGGTGCCTCCACCCATGCCCGCAGTCACAAATACCATGTCTGCCCCCTTCAGGGCCTGAACCAGATCCTCCCGGCTTTCTTCCGCTGCCTTGGCTCCGATTTCAGGATTCGCCCCGGCACCTAGTCCCTTGGTCAGCTTCACTCCGATCTGAAGTTTGCTCGCTGCCCTGGAGAGATTTAACGCCTGCGAATCGGTATTAACCGAGATAAATTCTACCCCTTTAAGCCCAGAGGTTATCATCCGGTTGACCGCATTATTTCCGCCTCCGCCAACCCCGATCACTTTAATTTCGGCAAATTGGTTGACCTCCGTATCAAATTCCAGCATCTAACGCCCCCCTCGTATTATCCGAAACAGTTTCCTGTCCAATTCCTCATTTCGTAAAACATTCTATATCCTTTCTCGATATCCCTTTTTTCACGATGGATGATTTAAATTTTTTATTCAATCGTGAGACTCCCACTTCTACAAGTGGGAGTGGGACCTCGTACTTTGCTTCGGTGGGGGTAGACTCCCCCACCGAAGTCTCGATTCGTACTTTGCTTCGGTGGGGGTAGACTCCCCCACCGAAGTCTCGAT
>JAIMKP010000026.1 GCA_020692355.1 Desulfosporosinus sp. | reverse complement strand
ATTATAGGTTCTTAGAACCCCCTGGCTTTAGCCATGGGGAGATTCAGATAGCCCTCGGAAAGCTTAGCGCTTTCTGCCGCGATCCGGATATCGCACATTAATGCCATGTCTAAACCGGCACCAACAGCAGCTCCCTGAATACCGCAAAGGACAGGTTTATCCATATTGTCCAAAATCAAGGCAACTTTATGAATATAGTTCGTCAGCGAGCGTTTACGATCGAGCGCTTGCTCCCCCCAAGTCTCGCCATGTTCATCCTCTGCAATAAAGCCCTTCCCGGTAAACATCGTCTTGGTATCACCACCGGCACAGAAGGCTTTCCCCTTGGCGGTAATAACCACTACGCGTATGTTTGGATCATTCTGGGCATCTTCCAATGCACGAGCTCAACTCTGAATCATCGCCAGTGAAAACGCATTGAGCGCTTCCGGACGGTTTAGTATGATCCGAGCTAGGAAACCGTCCTTTTCGTAAAGTAAATGCGTATCTTTACCCACTGCTCCATCCTCCTTACCGATGTTTGAGTTCCCGGTTGATGTACCTTGCTCAATCATGATATGACTCCCTGTTTCCTCAGCAAATCGATATCCGTCTCACTGTAACCTAAAGCCGCCAGAACTTCGTTTGTATGTTGACCGAGTAAAGGCGGGGGCATACGCACACTGCCGGGGGTTTCCGATAACTTAATAGGAACCCCAAGCACCTTTAACATCCCGATCGTGGGATGCTCAACCTCTTGAATCATCTGCCGGTGAAGAACCTGAGGTTCAGCCAGAACCTCGGCAATATCATGAATGGGTCCACCAGGCACACCGGCTTGCCGGAGTTTCTCGGTAATTTCCACGGTTGTCATGGTTCTGGTATGTTCCGTCATCACCTGTACCAATTCTTCACGATGGATTACCCTATTGGCATTAACTGCAAACTTGGGCTGTTCTTTCAGGTGCTGCAAGCCTAAAGCGTCGCACATTTTCCGCCATAACCCATCGTTTGGTACAGCAATAATGACATAACCGTCTTGAGTCTCAAAGACCTGGTAGGGAACAAGATTGGGATGCGCGGAGCCAAGGCGGGCAGGAACCTTACCTGTTACCATGACCCCTTGAGCCAAATAGCTTTGCAAAGAAACAATGGACTCTAATAAGGAGGTTTCCACCCATTGGCCGCAACCCGTCTTTTCTCGATGCCATAAGGCCAAGAGTATCCCATAGCTGGCATATATTCCGGTTGCCAGATCCACGATGCTGAAACCCACTTTGACAGGAGGACGCCCTGCTTCGCCCGTGACACTCATCAATCCTCCGAAAGCTTGCATCAACAAGTCGTAGGCTGGTTCATCTTTCATAGGTCCGGTTCGCCCAAAACCGCTCACTGAACAATAGACAAGCCTGGGGTTGATCGCTCTTAACACATCATAACCGAGACCCAGCTTTTCCATCGTACCGGTCCGAAAATTTTCAATCAAAACATCGACATCTTTAACGAGCTTCTTGACAATTTCTTGACCTTCAGAAGTCTTCAGATTTACAGTTATGCCTCGTTTGTTACGATTCAGACTTAAATAGTAACAACTTTCACCTCCAACTTCCGGTGGCGCATAACCTCGGGTCTCATCTCCTACTCCTGGTTGTTCAACCTTGATCACATCGGCACCCATATCGGCCAGGAGCATGCTGGCGAAAGGGCCAGCCATCGTCCTTGACAATTCCAAAACTTTAATTCCTTGTAATGGTTCGGGCATATAAACCTCCTCGTATTCGTAAGAGAAGTCCATAGTCGGCGTAAGCCGCTTGCGATATCCACATTTTGCTGCCGTTGATTTCCCAATGATCTCCCTTGTCCGTAGCGGTTGTACGCATACTGACGACATCAGAACCAGCATTGGGCTCGGTGATGGCAAAAAAACCTAGGCGAAACGTATGGTTCTTAAGGTCTTCTTCCATCGTCAGCAGAATTTCCTTTTTCACGAATTTACGAACCATGTCTTGTAGCATTTTTTGTTCTTTACTTAATAAAAATCCATCTTCTTTTTCACTCCTTATATTTTTATCATTGGGGAAGGATGATTTCCCTTTCGGTCTCTGCGCTTCACTGTATGTTCCTATATTCGGAACTGTGTTCCATATCTAAATCATACTATACTTGTTACTTAACGGCATATCTTTCCTCCCCAATGGTTCAGATTGCCTCCCTAACCGTCCGTTTATTCTGTTTAATGGTTTACTTACATCTTATTGACCGGCCTGGAACGAATATCCCATCTTCAATGAAATCTTAAGTGCCGCCTCTTTCACGAGAGAAGTATATTCTCGAACCCTACCTTCTGGAAAACGAAATAGTGGTCCTCCGAGACCTAGACCGGCAATCATATCCCCATTATGGCCAAAAATAGCGGCCGCGATCACAGTCGCACCCCTATCAACCTCATTGGCGGTGATCGAAACTCCTTCTCGCCGGATCCTGGCCAGTTCCTGAAGTATTGCATCCGGCGCCATCAGGGTGTTGTCGCTGATCCTCGTAAGTGTCTCCGTTGCCAGATATTGCTTAATAAAAGTTTCCGATTGAAAGGCCAAGTGAATTTTTTTCGTCGCCCCGCAGTGTAAAGGTAAGCGGATACCAGAAGAAGTCTTCAATGGCATGGACTGGGACCCTTCGACAAACTCGATACACACCGCATAATGCCCATCCTTTATGGTTAAGAGCGTTGATTCTCCGGAGACGCGGGTAAGTTCCTGCATCACCAGCAGTGCGTATTTTCGTAGATCCATGTGTCCGGCAGCTACGTTGCCTAATTCAAATAGTTTAATACCCAACCTGTATTTCTCTGTCTGTAAATCCTTTTCCACAAACCCAAATCGTTGCAAAGATATTAGGATACGGTGAATGACACTCTTAGGCATTCCTAATTTATTACTTAGATCCGTGATCCCCCACAGGCTATGTTCATACGTGAAGTTCGTTAGGACGATTAACGCTTTTTCAACCGTCTGAACCCCCTCTGATCGTTCAGTCACAGCTATGCCTCCAAATTTAAATTTAGCCACTTCCGGTATTCGGAACTCCATCCCTGTTTTTCTATGGTTATTTTAGACGATAGGCTCTGTTCTTGCAAAGCCTTTTGCGCCCAGATGTAGAAATCTCCTCCGAACGGGCCGTCCACCCCACCAATTGATGGGCAACGCTTGCCATTCAACCTCAAAAAACTACCGTTTACCGCCCACTTATGACATCCACTCCTACTTGGATTATAATAAGCGCATAAAAAGAGGAATGTTATTCCTATATTCGGAACGCGTATCATTCCGCTTAAAAGGAAAGGAGGATAACTTATTAACTAAATATTATGATTCTTAAAAAGAGAATGAAAAAAGGGGAGGAACCATATGAAAAAGGCAATATCTTTATTGTTGATTGTATTTATGACGTTGACCCTGGCCGGATGTGGCGCAAGCGCAGCAACAAATAGTGCTAAGGCTGGTGGCGATTCCGTTAAAGTGCAGAATGTCAACATTGGCACTGCCACAACTTCAGGAGCATATTACCCAATTGGCAACGCCTTAGCAAAAATTTGGAATGATAAAGTACCTGGAGTGAAAGCTTCAGCCCAAGCCACAGATGGCAGTGCCCAAAACATAACTTTACTACAGCGAAAAGAATCGGAAATTGGATTTACCATGGCCAATGTCGCTTTTTCCGCCTGGGAAGGCCAGGATACCTTTAGTGGCAGAGCTTACAAGGATATGCGGGTGCTGACCCAGCTTTATCCTAACATGACACAAATTGTAGTACGCAAAGACTCCGGTATTAATTCGGTTAAAGATCTGAAAGGGAAAAAATTCGTCCCCGGTGCCAATGGCAGCGGCACTCTCTACAACTCTAAAGAAATCCTTAGTACCTATGGCTTAAATTTCTGGGACAAGGGCAATAACAATGTCAACCCCAATTATGTTGGTTTTACTGAAGCAGCGGAACTTCTCAAAAACAAACAGGTTGACGCCGCTAATTTCTCTGGAGCCGTTCCTTTGGCTGCCGTCATGGACATTGCTAACTCTATTGATGTCAAAATCCTTTCCTTGGAACCGGACATGATCAAGAACATCATCAAACAATATCCATTCTATTATGAGGTTACAATTCCGGCCAAGACCTACAAAGGGCAAGATGCGGATGTACACACTGTGGCCTTAGCCAATCTCCTCGTGACCCGGGCCGATTTAAGTGAAGAACTGGTCTACAAGCTAACAAGAGGAATATTCGATAATCTTCCTGATTTAATCGCCGCCCATGCTACAGCCAAGCAAATCAAGAAAGAAGCCGGAGCTCTCGGAAGAGGACCCATCCCTTTACACCCTGGCGCCGAAAAATACTTTAAAGAAATTGGAGCTATAAAATAAGGAAGGTGTCCTCGTGAACAACGAAGAGACTAAAGCGCTCACAGCTGACCAGATAGCATCTGATGAGGTTGTTCAGGAACTCCTCGAAAAATATGATAGCGAATCTCAATACCGCAAATACGCGCCCAAGTCTATACTAGCTTTCCTGGTCTCAGCTATTGCTATCCTCTGGTCTACATTTCAACTTTGGGTCGCAGGATTCGGAGCACTGGATGCCATTAAAATGAGGGCTATCCATTTGACGTTTGTTTTACTTTTGGTTTTCCTTATTTATCCGTTTCGGAAACGGAAATTGAAGGGTCTGCCTTCCGCGCTTGATTGGCTCTTATTTAGTTTAAGCCTGGCCGTTGGGATCTATATTTATTTTGCCAGTGACCAACTTGCCACGCGCGGCGGCTTTCCAATCACAACGGATTACGTATTTGGAGCCATAGCCATTATCGTTATCTTGGAAGCCAGTCGACGCGCTCTGGGCAAGGAGTTGCCCATATTAGCCATAATTTTTCTCCTGTACGCTTATTTCGGCAAATATATACCTGGCTCTTTTGGCCATAGCGGATACTCCATTAAACGGATCATCGAGCATATGTACCTGGGAACAGAGGGTATCTTCGGTATAGCCTTAGGCGTTTCCGCTTCTTATATTTTCCTTTTTATTCTATTTGGTGCCTTTTTAGGCGAAACAGGTATGGCTAAGTTGATCAATGATTCGTCTATGGCCATAGCCGGAACATCACCGGGAGGCCCCGCTAAAGTAGCCGTTTTTGCCAGTGGTTTAATGGGAACAATCAGCGGCAGCGCGGTAGCTAATGTAGCAACTACCGGTGCTTTCACGATCCCTCTCATGAAAAGTGTCGGCTATAAACCTTACTTCGCCGGAGCAGTGGAGGCAGTAGCTTCTACAGGCGGGCAGATCATGCCCCCGGTTATGGGAGCTGCCGCCTTTATCATGGCAGAATTTCTCAACATTCCTTATAAAGATATTATGATCGCTGCCGTGATCCCTGCATTCCTTTATTATTTAGCAGTCTTTGTCATGGTTCACCTTGAAGCTTTAAAAACCGGCCTTTCCGGGATTCCGAAAGAACGATTACCATCTATGAAAGAGGTTATTAAAGAACGAGGGCACTTGGTTCTTCCCCTTATAGCGATCATTTACTTATTGCTTAAAGGGGTAACCCCTACCTTTGCAGCCTTTTATGGTATTTTCATTGCCATTGCAGCTAGTCTTCTGCGCAAAAGCACCCGCATGAGCTTCAGAAGCCTCTTAGCTGCCATGGAGGCTGGAGCTAAAAGCAGTGTGGGAGTTGCCATGGCTACCGCAGTCGTGGGTTTCATCGTCGGTGTTTCATCCCTCACCAGCCTCGGGATTACCTTAGGCGACAACCTTGTTAGTCTGGCCCACGGCAATCTACTCCTTACGCTCATCCTGGCCATGATCACAGCCATCATCCTTGGAATGGGTATGCCTACCACCGCCGTTTATATTGTTGCGGCTACGATTGCCGCTCCATCTTTAGTAAAGCTGGGGGTAGCCCCTTTAGCCGCACACCTTTTCGTTTTCTATTTTGGCAATATCTCCAACGTGACACCGCCTGTTGCGTTAGCAGCCTTTACCGGGGCAGGCATCGCCGGGGCAGACCCAAACAAAGTAGGTTGGACTGCAGCCCGGTTGGCTATTGCCGGTTTCATCATCCCCTATATATGGATCTACTCCCCAGCACTGATTGCCCAAGGAAACGCCGTGGGCATCCTGTTAGCTGCGGTTACGGCAACCGTTGGTGTCGTTGCCCTCGGATCAGCTGTACAGGGCTATATGCTCACAAGAACAAACCCCGTCCAGCGCATCTTGCTCTTGGCTGGCGCTTTAGCTATGATTAAACCCGGTTTAATCACAGACATCGTTGGTTTTGCAGTCATTCTCTTCGTCATTTTCTGGCAGAAAAGACAGAAAAGAAGCGCCGCAACTGGAGGTTTCAATTCCGCAGTCTGACACAATTCCGCAGTCTGACACGAAGGGGGCCACAAGTTTGTGGCCCCCTTTTGCAAATGACCTTATTATTCCCCCAGCTCCGCCTCATCATAAGCGTCCTCCAGATTTGTTGGGGGAAAGGTTTCAAAACTCTCAACTTCAAAAGTATAGTGCCTGAGGGCTGCGGCCGCAATCCCCATGAGCCCGAGCATCCGCAGGCCGGGCCGACGCAGGATGGTGTAGGCGATGGCCAGGCCCGCCGGAGCCGAAACGCTGAGAAGGGTTCGGTCTTCCCGTTTCAGATTCACTCGGGTTTGGTTCAGCCGCTGCCACTTTTCCTGCATGCCCTCCCACATGACCTGCCCCCGTTCTTTAAAACCATCAGACAAATCACTTTGGCCCTTTTCGACATCGGCAAGGGCCTTGACGAGATCCCCCTGAGCCTTTTCCAAAGCCTTCCGGGCCTCTTCATAATTCAGTCCCATGCGTTCCCGCAGAATATCGACTTTCTCCAATTCGGTCCAGGGTCCTTCGATTATACCTTCACTCATGCCTTCACTCATGTTGACCCTTCCTTCCCGTCACGGTCTTGTCCCCCGCCCTCAACTGCCGCACTCCCCATCTGCCAGGATTTAAGTTTTCTCTCAAAAGTCTCTTCACAATATGCCCTTAGTGTTTCCAGAATTTCCTGCTGCATCATTGCATTCCAGCGCAACCGATCAAGTTTTCGCATTTCTCCGTTTAGGAGCTGCCTCATCAAGGCCATGCTTCCAGCGGAAATCCATCTTCCCGCATACTGTTCGCGACAGGTCAGGCAGAGCGCCCCCCCGGCAGCCGAACTGATAAACAAACGAGGCCCGCAGAGCGCTCCCCCACACTCCGAACATTCCCCCAAACGTGGAGCATACCCGAGTAGGCGCAAAAGCCGTAACGCGTAAGCGCCTTGCAGAAGATAGGGATCAAAGTGCTCCAATAAAAAGAACACGGTTAAAGTTAGGGTAAAGGCTTCGGGATAGATCTGCCCCGGAATCGTGGCCATGTCCAGAAGTTCCGCGACTCGTGTTGCCGCCAGCGTCCGGTCATAATCATTCCAAAGGTGGGGAAAGCTTTCCTTCGGACTTGCCTCATTTACGGTATCCAGCGTCCGCCCCCGATGAAGCAGATATTCTCCATAAGTAAAAAGCTGGGCTGCCGCCCGTTGGCGGCTCTTTGGCTTGCGCACCCCTTTCGCTAGCGCTTGAAGCTTCCCCATCTCTCGGGAAAAGAGGGTCAGCAGCCGATCCGATTCCCCGTACTCGCGGCTGCGTATGACTAAAGCATCCGCATGATAGACGGCCACACTCTGACACCCTTTCTTAGTGTTTGTTGGGGTTCGAGGAAGTATGCATTGATTACACGAGTTCAGGCCCGGCGCTGGTGCCGAGGCGATCGGCGCCGGCTTCGATGAGGGCGAGGGCGGCTGCGCGAGTGCGAATTCCGCCAGCGGCTTTGACTTTGACCCCTTCGCCAACCCAGGCTTTGAGGTTCCGGACATCCTCAATTGTGGCCCCGCCACCGGCAAAGCCGGTCGAGGTCTTGATAAAGTCAGCGCCGGATTGTTTGACGATCTCAGCCGCGCGACGCTTTTCTGCTTCCGTGAGGAGTGTAGTCTCAATGATCACCTTCACCGTCAGTCCGCAACTTTTCGCCGCTTCCACGACCCGGCGGATGTCTCGCTCCACGGCCTCCCAATCCCCGGACTTGGCCCAGCCGATATTCATGACCATATCCACTTCAGTAGCCCCTTGGGCCTTGGCCACAAAGGTCTCCTGAACTTTAATCTCAGTAAAGGTTGCACCCAACGGAAACCCAATCACGGCGACCACCCCGACTCCCGTTCCATATAAGAGTTTGGCGGCTGTTTTGATGTAGGCCGGATTGACACAGACGGCGTGAAATTTATGCTCGCTCGCCTCATGGCAAAGCTTGACAATGTTGTTCTCACAGGCATCAGCCTTGAGCAAAGTATGTTCGATCGTGTGCGAAATCTGCATAGGTCACTATCCCCTTACTCACTTACTTGTTTACTTACTTGTTTACTTACTTGTTTACTTACTAACTTCCTTGCTTGTTTCTTATTCAATATTTTCTTAAATCATAGCCAAGATGGCGCAAGGTGTCGCTACGGTTACGCCAGTCTTTTTTCACCTTCACCCAAAGTTCGAGGAACACCTGGCTCCCCAACAAAGCCTCGATATCTACTCGGGCCAGACGACCGATCGTTTTCAGCATACTGCCGCCTTGGCCGATGATGATCCCTTTTTGCGAATCACGCTCCACCATGATCGTTGCTCGGACTTTCACTAGGGTCTTCTTCTCCTCCACTTCTTCCACAAGTACAGCGATGGAATGGGGCACTTCATCCCGCGTCATCTGGAGCACCTTTTCCCGAATGAGTTCGGCCATGATGAACCGTTCCGGCTGATCCGTGACCTCGTCTTCCGGGTAATAGAGCGGTCCTTCCGGAAGACCCGCGAAAATCACCTTCAAAAGCTCATCCGTATTCTCGCCCGTCAAGGCTGAAACCGGAACGATCGCGCTAAAATCCAGGAGCTGAGCATATTTCTGTACTTGCTTGGCCAACTGCTCCTTGCTGATCAGGTCCACTTTATTGAGGGCCAATATGCAAGGCGTTTTAGCCTTGCGAATCATCTCAAGGACGAATTCCTCCCCACTCCCGAATTCAACGGATGTATCCACCATATAGAGAATGATGTCCACATCTCCCAGGGATTCTTTCGCCTCTACCACCATATATTCCCCGAGCTTGTGTTTCGGTTTGTGGATGCCCGGCGTGTCTAAAAAAACGATCTGCCCCCGCTCCTCCGTCACAATACATTGAATCCGATTGCGGGTCGTTTGCGGCTTATCAGACATGATTAAAACCTTTTGCCCTAAAAGGTGGTTTAATAGTGTGGACTTCCCGGCATTTGGCCTCCCGACCACAGTGACAAAACCGGAACGAAATCCCTTTTCCCTTGTACTATTCAAAAAATCCCCTCCATCGACCGTACCCGGAAAACTCCGGCTAACCCCAGTATCGCATCCAGTGTTCCTCCAGCCGGCGCATGCGTTAATACCAACAAGAGGGTGAACTTATAAAAACTCCGGCCCAAAAGCATTCGGCAATAGCGCTTTCAGACTTGTCTCCTTCGTCTCGCCCCGTCCATTCACCAGGATTACCGGGCAATCCTCGGTAAATTCCCGCATTACTTGGCGGCAAGCCCCGCACGGAGCAGGAAACCCGTCTCCAGGAACGGCAATCGCGATACCCTGCAAAACCCGCTGCCCCTGGGCGACAGCCTGGAAGATGGCATTACGTTCCGCACACACGGTCAAACCGTAACTGGCATTTTCCACATTGCAGCCTGAATATATCCGACGCGACGAAAAAAGCGCTGCAGCGCCCACTGGATAATGTGAATAGGGGACATAGGCCTCTTTATAAACTTCCCTGGCCCGCCGAATTAATTCCTCGCCTTCCCGGGTAGCCGCAAAGCTCGGCGCATCTGACGTCATGGTAACCACGCTCCTATCCAGTTCCGCATCGGTGTCCAAAAGATTCCGACCCCAACAAACACCGCTTGGATCACCGCCACCAAGACCGCACCCGCTGCCACATCCTTTGCCATCCCGGCCAATGGATGGAAATTGGGCTGAATCAAATCCACAACGAGTTCAACCGCCGTGTTGATCACTTCGGTCGCGATCACCGCACCGATCGCATACACGAGCAACAGCCACTCCATCCGCGAGAGTTTGAAGCACCAGGCCGCGCCAAGCACCACCGTCCCCGCAAAGAGATGAAACTGCAAATGCCCTTCCGTCTTCCAAACGTACAAAAATCCTCGCCAAGCCTGGTTTAAGCTGCGCCAAAACCCTGTATTAAAATTCCCCATACATTCCTCCGCCTATTCTCTCCTAAGCTCAAGGAAAGTCATAACCGCTTCTTCTTTTTGGCGCATGGCCTCTTTCTCTGCCTCTGTTTCGTGATTAAAACCGAGAAGATGGAGGGTTCCATGCACCGCCAAGTAAACAATTTCCCGTTGAAAGGAATGCCCATACTCTAAAGCCTGCTCCCTCGCCCGCTCCACCGAAATTACGATATCCCCGAGCGCGCTATCCTCGAAACCAAAAATGTCCGGCTCCTCCTCAACCTGTTCTTGCAAGGCAAAAGAAAGGACATCGGTCGGTCGATCCACTTCCCGATAAGTGCGATTTAATTCCCGAATCCGCGCATCATTGGTTAAGGTGAGGCTCACTTCCGCATCCTCAGGTCCTTCCGCCTGCACTATCGCTGCAGAAATCCCTTGTTCCAAGAGAACGACCAACGGGTCACGCTGACTTTCCGGAATCGAACCCTCATCCCAGATTACATCCAAATCAAGCACGCAATTCACTCCGTTCCTTTCCCGACTGCATCCGTTCATGTAACTACCGCACCGTCTGGCGTGCGACCTCATTTAAGGCTCTGAATCCTCTGGGCCTTCCTCTTTCTGCGCTGCCTGCTCAGGATCCTGACTCTCCAGTTTTTTGCCCGAGTCTCCTTTCCCTGCGGGAAGTTCCGGATACTCCACCCTGGAATGGAAAATCCCACTCAAGACCCGGACGAAAGCGATGGCAATCCGATCCAGATCTTTAAACGTAAGTTCGCATTGATCCAACTGCCCGTCATTGAATTTTTCTTTAATGACCTTGCGAACCAATCCTTCAATCCGGCCTGGCGTCGGCTGGCGCATGGAGCGTACCGCAGCTTCCACACTATCGGCTAAACAAACGAGCGCTGATTCTTTATTCTGCGGTCTGGGCAAATCATAGCGAAATGCTTCTTCCGGAATATCTTCATTTCCCTCTTTGGCCTTGTGGTAAAAGAATGTCACCAAAGAATCCCCATGGTGCTGGGCAATGATGTCCATTATCGCTTCCGGAAGTTTCTGCTCTTTCGCCATTTCCAGCCCATCTTTCACATGAGAGGTGATAATGAGGGAACTCAGGGTGGGCGCAATTTTGTCATGAGGATTCTCTTGGGCGAACTGGTTTTCAATAAAGAAATAAGGGCGTTTCAATTTGCCGATATCGTGATACATCGAACCGACCCGAACCAGGGTCGCATCCGCATGAATTGCTTCCGCCGCCGCTTCCGCCAAGTTTCCGACCAAAATACTATGATGGTAGGTTCCAGGGGCTTCCATCAACAAGCGTTTTAACAGCGGTTGATTGGGGTTGGAAAGCTCGAGCAGGCGAACGGCTGACGTGATCTCAAATCCGGCTTCGAACCAGTGCAAGGTGCCAACCGTCAGCACCGAAGATGCCAGGCCGTTCACAATCGCCAGGAGGATAGCGACGGCCCAATTTGCCAGATGCATTCCCGCCATAAGGGCAATCCCACTGACAACCAAAACATTAACCGCTGAGACAAACAAACCGGACCGCGCCAAATCCGAGCGCTGACTAAGACGGGAGACACTGTGCACTCCGGTTATCCCGCCAAAGAGAGCGACAAGGCCAACTTGCATCCCCGTCGAGCTGCCAAAACGCGGATCGGCAAGTACTCCCACAAATACAGCTAAAACCAAGGCCACCACAACAGAGAGTTGAGCATCCACCAAAATGGCCACCGTAGTCGTCGCCCAGGCCACAGGAATCAAAAATCCAGCCAGGGAATTGAATTCCGAACCAAGATTCAAGGCATTGATCCCTTTCGCGATCATCAAGACCAAAATCATCGTTAGCCCCAGTAGCACCAGTTTTCGAGTCGAACGAAAAACGTGCGGTCGATATTGGTAGGCAAAGGCCGTGATAGCCCCCATACCGACTAAAGTCAGCAGTAAGATCCCACCCGTCATCTTCCAAGGGGAACGACTATCGACGAAGCCATAGGCTTCTAAGACTTGAAAAACCTTTTTGTCGGGAATCTCTCCTTGCCCAATAATTTTCTGTTTTGTTTTATAATGTTCGACGTAATTCTCGATTTTAACCTTATCTCGGGCCTCGCGCGCCGCTTTTTGGGAAGCCTCTTGGTCCTGAATCAAGGTCGGGTGGTTGATCTTCGCATCGACAAAGGCATTCAAAAAGACTTTCGTCTCATCTGACAGAGCCACCCGATTGATCTCATCCTTCATCCGATCCCGTAAGGGAGCGACCTCCGCCTCCACCTTGGCACCATAATCAAGGTTTCGCGCTCGTCCCAGAATGATTTCATTCGCTGACGTTTCCGCATCCCGCAGTTCATCCGGCCTCGCCTTCACGAGCATGGCCAGAACGCCGTCCGGAAGGCTGGTAAACGGGGAGGTCTGGCGCAGTTTGTTGACTTTACCCCGTTCATCCAATCCAGAATTGATCGCATCATGCAGAGAAGAAAACGCGCGGCTAATGTCCGTGGCCAGAGACGAGACATACTCGTCATCTGGTTTGTACACCGGCGGTGCTGCCTTTTCGGCCGCATCCTGATCCAAGTGGTAGCGATCCATGTCCTTAATATCCAAATCCCAGGGGGCCGGAATGGTTTCCGGGCTCGGCTCTCCCAGCTTCAGGTGCACTTTCGTAACAAACAACCCTGAGGCGAGAAGAAACGAAAACACTAAAAAGAACACCACCGCTGCAATACGTCGCCAAGTGGTGCTTGGCAAAAACCTATCAAATACTTCAGGAACTCGAATTGCCCGTTTCAAACGGATCCTTCCTTCTGTCCGATTCTCTGGTCGCCCTCCCGCTCATAGGCTTGAATGATCTTCTGCACCAACGGATTGCGGACAACATCCGCTGCGCCGAAATTATGGAAAACAATCTCTGGAATCCCCTTAAGAATCCGCTGGATTTCAACCAGCCCAGAATAATGCCCGCGCGGCAAATCGACTTGAGTCACATCCCCGGTCACCACAGCCTGGGAGTTGAATCCCAGCCGCGTCAAGAACATTTTCATCTGCTCTGGTGTGGTATTCTGCGCTTCATCGAGGATGATAAAAGAATCATCCAAGGTTCGACCGCGCATGTAGGCCAGCGGGGCAATCTCAATCGTGCCCTTGTCAACATAGCGCTGGGCGGTCTCCACCCCTAATAAATCATAGAGGGCATCGTAGAGCGGGCGCAAATACGGATCAATTTTTTCCTGTAGATCACCTGGCAAAAAGCCAAGTTTTTCCCCAGCTTCCACAGCAGGGCGGGTGAGTACAATCCGATTGACTGTCTTCGAACGCAAAGCTTGGACAGCCATGACGACTGCGAGATACGTTTTCCCGGTTCCTGCGGGGCCGATCCCGAAAACAATCGCCTGCTTCTCGATCGCTTTTAGGTACTCAGCCTGCCCCAACGTCTTCGCTTTGATCGGCCGCCCCCGGTGGTTTGTCGCGATGACCCGAGCGAGGGTATCCGCCATGCCGCTTTCTTGCCCTTTCTCAACCTGAGAAATCATGTAGGAGACGTCCGCGGGGGTCAAAGTGTGGCCCTGCCGAGACATCGCCAGTAGTTCATTGAGGGCAGCCTCTGTCTGGGCGACATCCTCCGGGTTACCGGAAATGATCATCTCTTCGCCTCGCACGACACATCTTCCGCCTAAACGCTCCTCCAACAGTCGCAAATGGCTGTCTTCCAAACCTAACACATTCATCGCTTCGTTCGCGTCCTGCAAATAAAGCCTTGATTCCGTAAGCAACCTCTCCTCTATGGATTAGGATAAACGGCTAAGTCCTCATACGTTTCGACTTCGATCCGAACCCGCTCGACACCTGCCGTACTCGCAAGCACCCTGACCCTTTCTTCCATGGGGATGATACCGGGAGTCAACTTCCGCTGGATGTCTTGGCGCGCCTCATTCTCTGCTGCTTGGCGAGCCTCTTCGGTAGTGCGTTCCAGGTGGACCTGTTCTAAGTCTTTATAGGTAATAGTAATAACTTCGACAGGGAAACGCCAATTCCTCCAAGCTAGCAGCGGTGTGCTCCAGACTTCTTTGTCCACCAAAGGATATGGGGAGTCAGGTGTCGTTACCATTATGACACGGGATCCAAATTTTATACCGTACCCCTTGCTTTGCTGCCCTGTCGCCACAATCTTATCTTCTTGATGCGGCACTTTCGCCTCCGCACTATACCAAACCCGTCCGCGCACAAATCCTTTCGCCGCCGGGGCGTTCTGCGTCATTAGCGGCTGCGCTATGAGGATCTGCCCGGCTTTGACCATTTCCCCTTCATGCACTTGGGGCGTGCCTTGGATCACCATGATTTCTTTGACCAGCCCGTTTTTCGCCGCCACAAGATTCCCAGCCTCTGTATGGGCTTGAACCCGCTTTTTCTCCACGACCGTAATCTCAATAAGCGTGCCTTTGCGACCGACACCTACCCAAGCTGCATCCGGAAAATTATCCTGGATGCCGGTAGCAATTTGATTCAAATCCAGACTCCGATGCCAAACCCACGTCTTGAGCCCTAATGTGTTCGCTTGCTGGAGAAGCTCGGCACTGTCAATCACTTTATTTCCGTTGACCGTGATGAACAGAACCAATTGCGAGAGCAGGCTCAGGCTGATGCCAATGATCGCCGCTCCTAAAATAAGCCCCTTGCGACGCCACCAGCGGCGCGCAATAAAGGGCCAACCATACTTGGCCATGATCTTGACCCGAGAATGGCTGAGACGAGCTGCCTGGCGCAGGCGCGGAAAATCCTGCAGGCTCACGATGGCCCTTAGCCCGTGCTCCGCTTTTTGGGTATGGTAAAGTATAATCCCATCTTTCAAAGCCTTGTTGAGAAAAAGAGCCGGATTTCCTCCCCAGGCGGAAAAGTAAATTCGGCCCTGCCAGAACGCCGAAAGCCGCTCAAACACGCTTTACTTCCCTCCCTAGCTTCTCATCTTCCCCTTGATAGGATAAGGAAATGAGTTCGCCCTCAATCAGAAGTTCAGTCGGGAGTACCGTTTTGAGAACCAGACCAATACCGGTGAGCAACAGTTCTCCTTCGCTGGTCGCAAGGGTGATCGCTTCTCCTGAAAAAGCCGCAATTTCTTTATAATTTTCAATGACCACTTGTTGACGTCCGGTTATCGTAATCTTCGGCGCGTCCCCGACCACATCCGGCGGAAATTCCAAGACATCGTTCATCGTCTTTTGCAGTTTCTCAAACATAAACGTCCCTCCCCTAAACCTCAAGGCAGCCTCTGAGGTCTGTACTGATCTGCACCGATCTGTACCCCAGATGCTAAACCGACATCCTTTTTTAGATATTTATGAGGAAGAGGAACAAAATAGTCCAAGCCTTAGTAGCTTGGACATATTCCTTCGATCATAATTAGAGCTAGACAGCTTCAACTTCTTCCACTGTACCTAATTTAGGTGAAATATCTTGGATTCCAGCTGTACCTTTATATTTTACCATAACGCATCGAACATACCATGTGATTCTGCCCCGAGACTATCGTGAAGCCCTGCCTGTTAAGTTCTAAAAACCCGGTTGCATCCGCAACCGGGTTTTTGAGCCAAATATAAATTTATAAACCGAGGAGTTCGCGCACAATCTGGTTAACCAGCCTGCCATCAGCTCTCCCCTTGGTTTTCGGCGTTAACGCCCCCATGACTTTGCCCAAATCCTTTGGCCCTTGGACACCCAGATCAACAATCACTGCTTGCGCGATGTGTCTAATCTCCCCTTCGGAAAGCTGTTGAGGAAGGTAGTCCATTAAAATGGCAATTTCCTCTTCCAGACTTTTGACCATTTCGGGGCGGCCCGCTTTGGCGAACTCAGCCATGGCATCACGGCGCATCTTGACTTCACGTGCTAAGACTTCGATGACTTGAGTGTCATTAAACTCCTGTCTTTTATCTATCTCAGCATTTTTAATGGCGGCCCTGGCCATTCGGATGACGGAAAGCTTTACCTTCCCCTCCCCTTTGGCCTTCATGGCAACCTTCATATCCTCAACTAGGCGATCCTTTAGAGACAATTGCGAGACACTCCTTACTTAAACTTGCGTTTGCGCGCGGCTTCGGATTTCTTTTTCTTCCGTACGCTAGGCTTTTCGTAATGCTCATGTTTGCGAACTTCAGACAAAACTCCCGAACGCTGACAAGTACGCTTGAACCGGCGGAGTGCGCTATCTAGGGATTCGTTTTTTCCGACTTTGATTTCGCTCATTCTTATCCCTCCCTCCACTGGATCGTAAAGTGCACTATTTGATTATACTGGATGAACTTGGGCGAGTCAAGTTATCCTCATATGTCCCAGATGTCCTGAATGCCCTATGTTCCGAGTGTCCTCAGACCCAGTTTTTTCCTCCCACCTATTTTCGACATTTACCGACATTTTTACCCAAGCTCACTTCTCAACGCTTTGCCCCCCAAAATATGGAAATGCAAGTGTCCAATGACTTGGCCTCCGTCTGTCCCGGTATTCGTGACGACCCGATAGCCGGACTCAGCGATCCCGAATTGATGTGCAAGTTCTTTCGCGACGCTGAAAATCCGCCCGATGACTGCTTCGTCTTCCTCCATTATATTGTTAACACTGATTAAATGTTTCTTAGGAATCAACAAAATATGCACTGGAGCTACGGGATTAATGTCCTTAAAGGCTACGATTAACTCATCTTCATAGATGATCTCACTGGGAATCTCCTTCTGGGCAATCTTGCAAAACAGGCAGTCTGACATGCTTAAACCCCCTCAATATCTTAAGATTTGCTTACTCGGCCATCCTGTGCCATCCGATCTATATTTCATGTTTTCAGTGGTTAGCTTAATCCGAGATGCTCTGCTTTTAGGTTGACCCATACGAGGCTTCCTGCTTCCCAAGTTCTTTCGGCGTCAGAAGGCGGCAAGCTGACCTCCAGGTAATTTCCGGTATGCCCGAAGGCCGTCCCAGCCTCGTCCACAGTTTCAATCAGGACATCTAATACCTGGCCGACGAAGTGGCATTTATACCGTTCCTGGCTTTGGCGGGCGACTTCCAGCATCTCCCGCACCCGCTTCTGCTTCACCGCATTAGGAAGCTGCCCCGGATAGCGAGCCGCCGGTGTGCCTTCCCGCCGTGAGTAGGGGAAAACATGCATTCCCGCAAATTCACAGCCAGTTACGAAATCCAAGGCCTCTTGATGATCTTCTTCACTCTCTCCAGGAAAACCAACAATCACATCCGTGGTCACCGCGAGGCCCGGCAGCTTCGCCCGCAGGTTTTGAAGCAGTTCGGCGTAATCCGCCAAGGTGTACGGACGCTTCATCCGTGCCAGCACCGCATCGCTTCCGCTTTGCAACGGGATATGAAGATGGCGGCAGACAACCCCGGATTCTTCAATAGCCTGAATCAGTCTGGGGGTGAACTCCATCGGCTCAATCGAACTTAAGCGGAGACGCTCTAATCCTGATATGTGTACCAGTTCCCGCACCAAACCGGTAAGATCCCACTGCGAACCCAGATCCTGGCCATAGGCTCCCGTATGGATTCCCGTCAGTACAATTTCCTTATATCCTGCCTCAGTGAGTTTGCGTGCTTCTGCCAGCGCATTTTCGGGTCTCCGACTGCGCACCGGGCCGCGGGCATAGGGGATAATGCAATAGGTGCAGAACTGGTTGCACCCCTCCTCTATTTTGAGCGTTGCGCGAGTTCGTGTTTCCTCTTCGAGCAAGGGAAGCTCCTCGAAGTCCCTGGCTTTCCAAATATGATGTACCGCATTCTGAGGTTTCTGCGCCGCACGCGCGATCTCGATGTACTCCAGGATCCGGTTTCTGTCCTGCGTCCCTAAAACCAAGTCCACGCCTTCGATGTTCAGAACCTCTCCCGGAGCCGTTTGGGCATAGCAGCCCATAACCACGATAAAGCTTTCCGGATTCGCCTTAATCATCCGCCGGATCACCTGCCGTGACTTGCTATCACCGGTATTGGTCACCGTACAGGTATTGACCACGACGACATCCGCAGGCTCACCCGAGTCCACAACCCGATACCCCTCCTGACGAAAAAGTTGGGCCACAGCTTCACTCTCGGTTTGATTCACTTTGCATCCTAGCGTCACAAAAGTTACGGTTGGGGTTTGCATAGGTTATGCGCTCCTCGTTTCAGCTGAGATTTGATTCTAGTATCTCCGGGAGCAAAGGGACGGTTCTCGTGCTTCTAAATGAGTCAATGGGGAGCAAAGGGACGGTTCTCGTGCTTCTAAATGAGTCAATGGATAGAGATCCTGGGTTACCTAGGTGAGTTAAGTTTACTTGCCTAGAAGCAGCAGAACCTTCCCCTACCTTCCCTCCGTCCGACCTCCGACTTCTACTACCCCAGGTCTGCCCAATGCGCCAGGGTTATGGTTAAAGCTGCGAGGGCTGCGGTTTCGGCACGGAGAATCCGGGGGCCGAGGGAGACGCTTTGTGCCTTAAGATGTTCGGTGGCATAACTGACTTCCGAGGGGTCGAAGCCCCCTTCGGGGCCGATGAGGATGGCAATGGGCTTGTCCGAGACAAGCGTTGCCAGCGTTTGGCTCAACCCTTGGCTTTTTTCTTCTTCATAGGGAATCAACCACTGGGTGGTTTCGGGGAGAACGGATGCGATGTCTTCCCAATCTGTGATCCCAAAGATTTGTGGTTCGCGCACACGGTGGGATTGTTTCGCTGCTTCCCTAGCTATCTTTTGCCAGCGTTCCACCCGCTCCGAGGCTTTACTCCCTTCCAAACGCATGATGGATCGTTTCGCCCTGAGCGGAACAAAGCCGTACATGCCCAGCTCAGTGCCCTTCTGAATGACCCATTCCAGCTTCTCCCCTTTGGAGAGCCCCGCAACAAGATAGACTTCGCTGCAGGCTTCGACATGGGGTTGGCGCTCCTCCAGCATGACGCAGGTTACACTGTTATCCTCGATCTTCAGGATTTCAGCCAACCATTCTCTGCCACTATTATCAAAACCAAGGATCGCATCGCCCGAAGACAGGCGCAAAACGCGGACCAGATGCTCCCGCTCGGCATCCCGGAGCCAAAAGACATGATCCCCCAGCTCCGTCACTTTAAATCGGTGCAATGCTGTCCCACCTCGCCATCAAGAGTATCCAGCCAGAGTCTTCCCGGCGCTCTAGGATTTTAAACCCTGCCTGAATCAAGCCTTCTTCAACGTCTACTGCCCGATTTTCAATGATACCGGAAGCAAGAAATACGCCTTTAGGGCGCAAAAGCCTTGGCAAGTCAGACAGGAGAGCCAAAATCACATCTGCGATGATGTTGGCAACCACCAGGTCGGCCCTACCGTGGAGCACCGTTCCCAAATCCCCTTGCAGGATCTCCACCACGTCTGAAACCCTGTTCACCTCGACATTCTCCTGAGCCACCCGCACTGCGACCGGATCCAGATCCACGGCTTTCACCCGGGCTCCTAGCTTCGCCGCCGCGATAGCCAAAATCCCTGAACCTGTGCCCAAATCAAACACCTCTATACCCGGCTGGACGCGTTCCGCCAGGGCGTGCAAACAAAGCGTAGTTGTGGCATGGGTTCCTGTCCCAAAGGCCATCCCCGGATCAAGCTCCAGAACGACGTCTCCGTCCACTGGATTAGCCTCTTCCCAGGTCGGTTTGATCAGGAACTGGCCAACATGAATTGGCTTAAAATAGGTCTTCCAGGCTGTGGCCCAATCTTCTTCTTTAACGGTGGCTCCCTTGACCTGGAGAACCCACTCCGGGAAACGTTCGAGAAGTTTTTGTAGCCCGGCTTCCAATTGGCTGAGCTTCGCTGGAAGATCCTTCCCTTCCGCAAAGTACCCGGTGACCACTGACTGCCCGGTCAGGGCGACTTCCCCGAAATCATGGTAGTCCCAAACCCCGGATTCCACATAGCTCTGCAAAAGTTCCGGATCTTCAATACTCACCCCAGGGCAACCCAGCTGATAAAAAAGATCGGCAACAGCCTCCTCTCCTTGCGAGGAAACCGTTACCGCCACTTCATGCCAGTCCATGCTTTGCGCCCCTTCATCCCATCGCGTCGCGAAGGTTTTCTTTCACCTTATCAAAAAAGGATTTCTTCCCCATCTGTTGTTGTTCTGATGCAGCTTCGCCGAACTCCCGCAGAAGCTCTTTTTGCTTCTCAGTGAGCTTGGTCGGGGTTGCCACCATAACCCGCACATGCTGATCTCCGCGCCCGCTACCACGCCGATACGGAATGCCGTGTCCCTTCAAGCGAAAGACGGTTGAAGTTTGCGTTCCTTCCGGGATCTTCATCTTAACCGCACCGTCCAAAGTCGGAACGTCGATTTCAGCACCGAGAGCCGCCTGCACGAAGGTAATCGGCACTTCGCAGAAAACATCGTTTCCTTCCCTGTCAAAAAACTTGTGTGGTTTAACATGAAGGACAATATACAGATCTCCAGGCGGCCCGCCTCGCGTACCTGCCTCACCATCGCCGTTAAGACGAAGGCTGAGGCCATCTTCGGAACCGACCGGAATATTAATTTTCAATGTCTTTACATGCCGTACCTTACCCTGACCATTGCAGGTCTTGCAGGGGCTGGAGATGATCTTCCCTTCTCCATGACATTGGGGACACGTGCGTACGGTCTGGAATTGACCAAAAGGAGTGCGCTGAGCGGTCTTCACCTGGCCGGCACCCCGACACTGAGGACAAGTGGTCGGATGCGTACCCGCTGCCGCTCCTGAACCTTGACAGTCTGAGCAGGATTCCATGCGTGGTATTTCGATCTCTTTTTCCGTACCAAACGCCGCTTCTTCAAAAGAGAGCGTCATATCATAACGGAGATCCGAACCCCTTTGCGGCCCGTTGCGGCGCTGACCGCCCCCGCCGCCGCCAAAAAACATATCGAAAATATCACCGAAACCGCCACCCATATCGAACCCGCCACCAAATCCTCCGGCCTGGTTCGGATCCACACCAGCATGCCCAAACTGATCATAGCGGGCCCGTTTGTCACCATCGCTCAACACATCGTAGGCCTCAGTTGCCTCTTTAAACTTCGCCTCTGCTTCCTTGTCCCCCGGGTTCACATCCGGATGGTGCTGGCGAGCCAATTTCCGGTAAGCCTGTTTGATTTCCGTCTCACTCGCAGTTTTGCCTACCCCGAGCACTTCATAATAATCTCGTTTCATGCTTTCACCCATCACTCCTACTTACCATCCGTCTCAAACGCAATCCATCCCTATATTCTACTCACTTTTGCTTTAGAAGGCAATCATTTTGGAAGTCAGAGGCAGGAAATCAGAAGTCAGAGTCGAAGTCCGAGGTTCGAGGTGCGGATGCTCAAGCGAGGCTTTGAATGCTTAGGAAGACTCTACAAGGACAAACGGGGTCAGACCTTACCCTGATGCATCATTTTGGCCCTAAGGTCTTACCCCGTTTTCAAACATCCGCTTCGAACCGAATCCTTATTTATCCTTATCGACCTCGGTATACTCCGCATCAACCACATTATCATCTTTGGGACCGCCTGCCCCTGCACCAGCTCCAGCAGCTCCAGGATCCCCCGCTCCGGCTCCAGGCTGGGCGCCCGTTTGCTGGTACATCTTTTCAATGAAGGGATAAAGCACTTTCGTCACGGCTTCTGACTTCGCCTTAATGACCTCGACGTTGTCTCCAGCCGCTGCGGTCTTCAGCTCTTCTAAGGCTTTCTTGACAGCGTCAATCTCACTCGCATTACCCTTGCCTTCAAAATCCTTGAGGGCCTTCTCGGTTTGGTAGACGAGGGAATCCGCCTGGTTCTTGACGTCGATCGACTCTTTGTGCTTGCGATCCTCTTCAGCATGAGACTCCGCGTCCTGCTTCATGCGCTCGATCTCATCTTTGGATAGCCCGGTGGATGAAGTGATCGTCACTTTCTGCTCATTGCCCGTTGCCATATCTTTCGCAGAAACGTGGACGATCCCGTTAGCATCAATATCGAATTTGACTTCGATTTGCGGGATGCCGCGCGGGGCAGGCGGGATTCCGCTCAATTGGAAACGGCCTAGGGTTTTATTATAAGCTGCCATTTCCCGTTCCCCTTGCAGTACATGGATATCCACTGAAGTTTGGTTGTCGGCAGCAGTCGAGAAAGTTTGAGACTTTGTCGTCGGAATCGTGGTGTTCCGGTCAATAATCCGAGTGAAGACCCCGCCCAAGGTTTCAATTCCTAAAGAAAGCGGAGTGACATCCACCAAAATGATGTCTTTCACTTCGCCACCCAGGACGCCCCCTTGAATCGCGGCACCGAGGGCCACGACTTCATCCGGATTCACTCCTTTATGCGGCTCTTTGCCGCTGATCTTGCGAATCGCTTCTTGAACGACCGGTACCCGGGTCGAACCACCCACCAAAATCACTTGATGAATGTCACTCCAGGAGAGCTTGGCATCTTGAAGCGCCTGGCGAGTCGGCCCCATCGTTGCTTCCACGAGATCCGCTATGAGTTCTTCAAATTTAGCCCGGCTGATGTTCATATCCAAGTGTTGAGGTCCTTCCGCCGTCATTGTGATAAACGGCAGATTGACGTTCGTAGTGGTCACGCCGGAAAGCTCGATCTTCGCTTTTTCAGCCGCTTCTTTCAAACGCTGCAACGCCACCTTGTCTTTCGCCAAATCCACACCGGTGCTCTTTTTAAACTCGACGACCATATAATCGATAATACGTTGGTCAAAGTCATCGCCGCCCAAGCGGTTGTTTCCACTCGTCGCTTTCACCTCGACCATCCCTTGGCTCAATTCCAATACGGAGACGTCAAAGGTTCCGCCACCTAAATCATAGACCAAGACCGTTTGATCTTCCTGCTTGTCAAGGCCATAGGCGAGAGCGGCTGCGGTCGGTTCGTTGATGATCCGCAAAACCTCCAGCCCGGCAATCGTCCCCGCATCTTTTGTCGCTTGACGCTGGGCATCTGTAAAGTAAGCCGGAACCGTGATGACAGCCTGAGTGACGGTCTGACCCAGGTAGGCCTCCGCATCCGTTTTTAGCTTTTGTAGGATCATGGCTGAAATTTCCTGAGGAGAATAGCCTTTACCTTCAATCGTGACCTTATAATCTGAACCCATATGCCGTTTAATCGAGCTTACCGTACGATCTGGATTCGATACTGCCTGGCGTTTAGCCACTTGGCCGGCCAGGCGCTCCCCGGTCTTGGAGAAACCCACAACAGACGGAGTCGTGCGGTTTCCTTCCGCATTCGGAATAACGGTCGCCTCGCCGCCTTCCATGACTGCAACGCACGAAAATGTTGTTCCTAAATCAATTCCAATAATTTTACCCATGGTTTTCATCCTCCTTAATACGCCCTATGTTTAGCCACGCTTAGCGTGAAACTTTCACCATGCTCGGGCGCAGCACTTTTTCTTTGAGATAATATCCTTTTTGTAGTTCCTCGACAACCGTGTTCTCCGGATGCTCCTCCGCCTCGACCTGCAATACGGCTTCATGCAGGTTAGGGTCAAACGGCTGGCCTAAGGCCTCAATGGCCGTAAGGCCTTCCTTGGTCAGGACATTTTGCATTTGCCTTAGGATCAATTCCATCCCTTGAACAAAACCTGCGGAATCTTGATGACTTTGGCTCGCCGTCATAGCTCGCTCAAAGTTGTCCAGAATCGGAAGCAGTGCTTCGATCAGGCGCTCAGCCGCATATTTGACCGTTTCCTCTTTTTCCTTCTGCGTGCGCTTACGGTAATTATCAAATTCCGCCTGTAAGCGCTGCAAATGGTCATAATGCGCTTTCGCCTGGTTTTCAGACTCATTCAGCTTCGCTTCTAGTGTCAACACTTTTTCCTCCAGGGAGGCTTCCCCAGGAATCTCCTCCTCAAGGCGTTGTTCATCCAAAACATCATCCACTTCATGTTCCGCATGTTCCGCGCCGGATCCACCCCAGCCCGCTTCCTCAGCAGAGGTCTCTGCCCTCTTTGCCACCATCCTGTCACCACCCTAATCTAAAATGAATTTCTCATAACCCAGCCCAGCCACATCGTCAGAGCGGCGTTCGTTTTGAAGTTCGCAGGAGTCGGTTTAGCATGCGCGTTGTATAATCCACAATGGCCATTGCCTTAGCATAATCCATGCGAGTCGGCCCTAAGATCCCCACCGCACCAACTATCTCTCCGCCTACGCGAAATGTCGCCGAAATTACGCTGCAATCTTTAAACTCATCCAATTTATTTTCTCCACCGATAGTAACGGTTAATCCCTCTCTATCCATGGAGAGCAACTTTTTAAGGCGGCCATCTTCTTCAAACGCCTTGAACAGCGTCTTAACCTTTTCTAAATCGCGAAACTCCGGCTGGTTCAACATATTGAGTGCCCCACCCAAATAAACGTGTTCTTGCTCCTGATCCTGATCGTTCAGGATCGGTTCAAGCAGTTCAAGCGCACTATCCAATAGACTCCGTTGGCGGGTGAGCTCGCTGTAAATTTCATGGAGAAGCGTCCGTTTGACTTCGTTCAGCGTGTACCCGTGCATTTTCCGATTGAGAACATCGGCAATCTTCTGCAGCTCTTCGGCTGCAACATCTTGGCCAATCTCAATAATATGATTTTCCACCGCCCCGTTTTCCTTGACCACGACCATGATGGCCTGACCCGGCTGGTACGGTAAAAAATGCATCCGACTGAAAGTCCCTTTCCCTTTCTGGGGACCGAGCACGACACTCGTCAAACTCGTGAGCTGAGATAAGAGCTTGCTGGTTTGAGTAATGACTTCCTGTATCTCATGGATTCGGTGCGTCGTCTCGCGCTCAATGAGCATCTTATCATCGTCCCGAAGGGCTGGCGGTTCCATCAAAAAATCAACATAATACCGATACCCGGCATCAGAAGGAATCCGGCCCGCCGACGTGTGGGGCTGTTCGATCAGTCCAAGTTCCTCCAAATCGGACATCTCATTGCGGATCGTTGCCGGTGACACGCCCAGATCGAACTTGCGCGCAATCGTGCGCGAGCCGATGGGTTCTGCGGAAGCGATGTAATCTTGAATAAGTGCACGCAGGATCTTCTTTTTGCGTTCATCCATTTGCATTTATTCTCGCCATCCTTTCCTAAGCCTCTCCGGTTTCCACTGTTGATGAGGTCGTTGTTAGCACTCTCAGTCGATGAGTGCTAACTCCTTTTGGCATCACATTACCACGCACGGAATTCTTTGTCAAGGGGAAAAAAAGGATGAATTTCTTCCTAAATAATGGTGATCGATGGGGGCTTCGTTGGAGGCGTCTTGGGTGGGGAATATCCCACGGCACCGGGCTCTTCCATGGCTCAGTTGGCGACGCTGCGCATCCGGCAGTCACAGGCTAATGCCATCCGTGGCGCCTGCGACACTAGGAACATCGTGTTCCGGCGCAGCGCCCCTCATCTTTCAAGTACG
Organism: Desulfosporosinus sp.; assembly: GCA_020692355.1. Classification (GTDB taxonomy): domain Bacteria; phylum Bacillota; class Desulfitobacteriia; order Desulfitobacteriales; family Desulfitobacteriaceae; genus JAJZPA01. The sequence goes on along the minus strand of JAIMKP010000026.1, from coordinate 16,721 downwards.
AGCCTATCCTAGAGTTTGGTTGCTTCTCGCTTTAGGGTTCGCTTAGGTGCTGGTGTGACATTCCCTGCTCTGTAGCACGCATTAGCAAGCCTTCGAAGCCCTGTGTTAGCATCTGACTTCCGGCCTCAAATCTCTGACTTCTGAGTTTATCCGAACGCCTGCAGGATGGCGTTGGCGGTGAAGATGTACTGGGGATTCAGGCGCAGGTGATTTTCTTCTATAGAAAGAAGTTTCTGCTGCAGATAGGTTTCCAAAACGTCCTTATAAATATCCCTTAAATCCTGTCCGAATTCTTGTTTAAATCCCTCCAGGCTTACTCCTTCACTTAACCTTAAACCCAGCATCAAACGCTCGGTCATGCGCTCACGTTCACTGAGATGTTCCACTTCCGTGAGCGGAAGTTCTCCGTTCCGAAGGCACTGGCCATAGACGGCCACGTTTTCAAGGTTCCGCCAGCGGACGCCTCCGAGAGTAGACACCGCACCTGGCCCCAGGCCGAGGTAATCTCTGCCCCGCCAAATCTCCAGATTATGGCGGCATTCCTTTCCCGGCAAAGCAAAATTCGAGACCTCATAGTGGATATAGCCTGCTCGCACCAGGCATTCAACAGCCCACTCATACATATCCGCCTGCTCATCATCGTCAGGAAGGTGTGGCATGCGCGAGGATGTCTTCCCCTGGCCCAGTGGATAGCGCTTTGCCAAGGGCGTCCCTGCCTCCAAGCTTAAGGCATAGAGGGACAGATGCTCCGGCCCGAGTCTGAGTGCCTCTTCTATACTTTCCTGCCAAGTCTTCATGTCCTGACCTGGAAGCCCAAACATCAAATCCAGATTGAGATTACTAAAGCCCCCCAAGCGGATGAGCCGCACCGCCTCCCGGATCGCCTCCGCATTATGAATCCGTCCGATCTCCCTTAGCAGTTGGTCTGAAAACGACTGGGCCCCCAGGGAAATCCGGTGGATGCCATACTGACGCAGGATTCTCAGCTTTTCCGGCGTGATCGTTCCTGGGTTCGCCTCCGAGGTGGCTTCGATGTCCTCAAACCGCACGGCACGCTGCCTTTCCCACCCCAAAGAACCCCCTGACCCAATAGCGTTCTCTTCTAGCCCGCTTACAAGCCCCGCGTCCCCCGAAAACCCAGAGACAAGCATCTTGAGCAGCCGTTCCAACCCTTCAGGCGCAAGAACCGTCGGCGTACCCCCGCCGATAAAAAGAGAAGACACCCCGAATGGGGTATCTTGCTGCCGCAAGCGGATCTCTGCAGCGAGCCCCTCGAAGTAGTCCTTAACGGTACCAACCCCATGTACATCAGCCAACGGAACCGAATAAAAGGCGCAATAGGCACACTTCTGCAAACAAAACGGTACATGCACATAAAGTCCCGGCATAAATATACTCCCTTTGTCGTAGTTCGTGGTTCGATGTTCGAGGGTCGAATCTGCTAGCTGAATTATTAGCTTTCCAGAAAACCTCAAAGCAGGGAATGCTCCGCGAGCACCTAAGCGAACCCTAAAGTGAGCAGCAACTAAACCCCACGAGGCGAGCCCTTTCCATTAGAGGGACGACGCGCCGGATGCGCGGCGGTTGCCAACTGAGCCATGGACGGCGAATTTGGCGATTTACCCTCCACCCACAACCGAGCCGAGTGAGTAGTTTAGTCTGCTCGCGCCATGGGTGAGCGTGGTGCCGTGGAGCATTTCCAACCCCAAGCTCCCCAAAACCGAACCTACTCATCAATCTTGAGCACCGCCATAAACGCGTCCTGCGGGATTTCGACGTTCCCCACCTGCTTCATACGCTTCTTTCCTTCTTTTTGCTTCTCCAGGAGCTTGCGTTTGCGGCTGATGTCCCCGCCGTAGCATTTAGCCAGGACATCCTTACGCAGGGCGCGAACCGTTTCGCGAGCAATGATCCGCGTGCCAATGGCAGCCTGAATCGGCACTTCGAAGAGTTGTCTGGGAATGATCCCCCTCAGTTTCTCCACCAGCTTACGCCCCCGGAAATAGGCCTTATCCCGATGTAAAATGAAAGAGAGAGCATCCACCAGCTCATCATTAAGATAAATATCCAGCTTCACCAAATCCGCTTCTTTATAATCAGCCAATTCATAGTCTAAGGATGCATACCCTTTAGTCCTTGACTTTAGTTCATCAAAATAGTCATAGACGATTTCACTCAAAGGCAACTCATAAGTAAGGCTCACACGATTCACCGACAGATACTCCATATTCAAATACGTCCCGCGCTTTTCCTGATTCAATTCCATGATGACTCCCACATAATCCGAAGGCACCATAATCGTCGCTTTGACTACCGGCTCTTGAATGGTTTCAATCTCCCCGGCTGCCGGCAGATTCGTAGGATTATCCACTGAAAGGGTCTCTCCAGCGATCGTTTTAACCTTATAAACCACACTCGGTGCGGTCGTAATCAAATTCAAATTATATTCGCGTTCCAGCCGCTCCTGAATAATTTCCATATGCAAAAGTCCCAGGAAACCGCAGCGAAAACCAAATCCCAAAGCTACGGACGTTTCCGGTTCATACACCAAGCTGGCATCATTCAAATGAAGCTTCTCCAAAGCATCTTTCAGTTCCCCATAATCCGAGGCATCCACTGGATAGAGGCCGCAATAGACCATCGGTGTCGCTTTCCTATAGCCCGGCAGCGGAAAGTGCGCCGGGTTTTCCGCATCGGTAACCGTATCCCCAACTTGGGTATCTTTCACATTCTTAATGCTGGCCGCCAAAAATCCGACCTGCCCCGCCTTGAGTTCATCAACCATACGCATGGAGGGCATAAACACCCCGACCTCGGTCACCTCAAAGACCTTATGGGTCGCCATCATGCTGATCCGCGTGCCCTTAGCCACCCGACCCTCCATCACCCGGATATAGGATATGGCTCCTTTATAGGCGTCAAAATGGGAATCGAAAATGAGGGCTTTCAGAGGGGCCTTATCATCCCCCTGAGGCGGCGGGATCTTCGCCACGATCGCTTCGAGGATTTCCTCCACCCCGACGCCGGTTTTAGCGGACGCCAAAATCGCCTCACTGGCATCGAGGCCGATCACATCTTCGATTTCCTGCTTCACCCGTTCCGGTTCGGCACTGGGAAGATCGATCTTGTTAATAATCGGCAAGATCTCTAGATTATTTTCTAACGCCAGGTAGACATTGGCCATGGTTTGGGCCTCAATCCCTTGGGCCGCATCCACGACCAAAAGGGCACCCTCGCAGGCCGCCAAGCTCCGCGATACTTCGTAGGTAAAATCCACATGGCCAGGGGTGTCAATCAAATTTAATTCATACACCTGCCCATCCTTCGCCTTATATTGCAGACGAACCGCTTGGAGCTTGATCGTGATCCCGCGTTCCTTTTCCAAATCCATCGTATCGAGGATTTGATCTTCCATTTCCCGAGCCGATAAAGCCCCAGTGTATTCGATCAACCGATCAGCCAAGGTCGATTTGCCATGATCGATGTGGGCGATGATAGAAAAATTACGGATATTACGTGAGGCTTCTGCCACGATTGTCTCCCTCATTTCACTGCTTGCTCTGAACCGTAATTATATCAGATCCGGAGGAGCCCCTGCAACCAGCCGAAGCATCACGAAACAAGGGAACAATCGGCTCCTATTTTCTCGGATCCCCTAATAGAACTTTCTACCCTTCCAGAGCTTCTTATAGATTGAAAGAGCGGCTGTTATGCCGCTCATTTTTATAAACCATTCCTTTTGCTTCGCTCGAGTCCCGTAATTCATATGTTCATATTTTTCAATCACATATTGCTATGAGGAAATATTTTTCATAAAATAGAAACCAGCAACCTGGGGAAAATACAGTATTGATCTCAGAAAGAAAGTAGGCACTGACATGAAAGAGACATTTGATATAGGTCTGATTGGCCTCGCTGTCATGGGAGAAAACCTCGCCCTGAATCTAGAACGAAACGGTTATTCAGTCGCACTCTACAATCGCTCAACAGCTAAAGTCGACCAGTTTCTGGCCAAAGCCCAAGGCCAACATTTCGGGGGGGCCCACAGCGTTAAGGAATTCGTGAGCCTGTTGCAAACGCCGCGCCAGATCATCATCATGGTCAAAGCGGGTCAACCCGTCGACGACATGCTCAACCAGCTTACGCCCCATTTGAGCCAAGGGGACATCGTGATGGATTGCGGCAATTCCTTCTTTGAGGATACCCGCCGCCGAAGTCGGGATCTGGCGGCCCAGGGCTTTCGCTTTCTGGGCATCGGGGTGAGCGGGGGTGAGGAAGGTGCCCTCAAAGGGCCGAGCCTAATGATCGGCGGCCCAGAAGATGCCTATGCCGAAGTCGGTGAGATGTTTAAAACCATCTCCGCCCATGTCCAAGGTAAAGCCTGTGCGTTTCACTTCGGGCCTGATGGGGCTGGACATTATGTCAAGACCGTACATAACGGGATTGAGTATGCCGACATGCAGCTCATCGCTGAAACCTATCACTTAATGAAGGAGGCCCTTGGCCTTAGCGCTGAAGAAACCGGGGCGATCTTTCGCACCTGGAATCACGGAGAACTCGAATCCTACCTCATCGAGATTACCGGGGACATTCTTAAACGCCGTGACCCTGAGACCGGGCGGCCGTTGGTCGAGATGATTCTCGATAAAGCCGCGCAAAAAGGAACCGGGAAATGGACCTCCCAGAGTGCCCTCGAACTTGGTGTACCCACCCCGACCATTACCGAAGCGGTCTTCGCCCGCCTCATGTCTTCTCTCAAAGCCGAGCGTCTGGAAGCCTCCGAACGCTTCGGGATTCAGAACCTACCCTATGCCGGAGACAAGCAAGTCTTTATCCAGGCGCTGCATGATGCCCTGTATTCTTCAAAAATCTGCTGTTATGCCCAAGGCTTTGACCTCCTCAAAGCCGCCAGCCGGGAATATAGCTGGGATCTGAACCTCGGAGAAGCCGCCAGTGTCTGGCGCGGCGGCTGCATCATCCGCGCCCAATTCCTTAATCGCATCACAGAAGCTTACGACCGCGACCCGAACCTGCCAAACCTTATGCTCGATCCCTATTTCCTGGCGATCCTGAAAAAATCCCTTTCCAGCTGGCGTCTCGTCCTCTCCACCGCCAAATCCCTTGGGATTCCGACACCCTCTCTGAGTGCCTCCCTTGACTACTTCGACAGCTACCGCCAAGCCGTCCTCCCCGCCAACCTGCTCCAGGCCCAGCGCGACTACTTCGGCGCTCACACCTACGAACGCATCGACAAGCCTGGCAGCTTCCATACCGAGTGGCTGGAATAGTAGAGGTCCGAAGTCCGACACTAAAGCGGGTCTTCGAAGAGATGCTAAATTTATCGAGAATTGTGTGGGGGTTGTACCACACACAATTCTCCACATATCCAAGAATTAAAAAGTCGATTTCCCTACCTAAGGAGAAATCGGCTTTCGATTACTTATATATCCCTCCACGGGGTAGATCAACTCGTAACCCAAACTCACGCCTGGCTTCCTCCCCCGTAACATAACCGGTATCGCTGTTGAGCTAGCGAAGTTCTTCTTCAGTCAAAGGTTCATCGTCCGGTTCCACTTGATCGATTCTTTCCCAAGCGTCCGGTTTTTTTATGGAACGGTTCAATGAACTCGTTCAACTAAAGTTGAACGAGTTCATTGATTCCTGTCTCATCGTCCTCAGCCCCCCTTGCGGGATATAATAACACGCATATACATTAGCTATTATAGTCCATATCATTCATGCCTACACCTTAATTATAACACACTGTTGTTCACGTGGAAACTGAAAAGAAGCGCCGCTCCACCAGTCCCCACACCTGCTTAAATTCCTCCATTCTCAGCACACGGGCCAGCACGCCAAACACCAACGCGCCCAGGCCCGTTCCGGTGAAGAGCACCAGAATAGATGCCCCGGTTCCATGGCCGAGCATACGCGCGAGCCAAGCGCTCCAACCCCAGACCGCCGCTCCCATGACGAGGGACGCGGCCAGGGACTTCACAAGTGTAACCAACAACCGACGCCCATCCATTGTACCCAGGCGTCGGCGTAAAACATAGATGAGCAGGATCATATTTACAAGCGCCGATATCGAGGTCGCGAAGGCCAACCCTCCATGGGCCAAGGGCTTAACCAAGAGAATCATGGCGAGGATATTCACCCCCATCGCAACCAGTCCCAGAATCACCGGAGTCCAGGTATCCTGAAGGGCATAAAACATACGCGGCAGGATCTGGATCATCGACTGAGCGACAATCCCCACTGCAAAGTAAAGAAGCGGAATGGCCGTGGCTGCCGTATCCGCTGCCGTAAAGTGCCCATGTTGGAACAAGACCCGAATCAGGGGAAACCGAAGTACGATCATCCCTACCGAAATGGGAAGTGTGATGAAAATGATCGTGCGTAAGGCACTTGACGATGTCGCTTTGAAATCCTCCCACTGGTGTAAAGCCGCCTGCTCGGTCAAAGTCGGAAAAACCGCGACTGCAATCGCTAAGGCAAAGATCCCGACCGGTAGCTGGTAAAGCCGATAGGATTGCCAAACGGCCGTCAGACTCCCCGCCGGCAGGGAAGAACCCAGGTGGGAATTGACAATGACCTGAAGTTGGTTCAAGGTATAGCTCAGTACAATCGGTACGGCCAAAAGCGCGATCCGACGCACGCCCGGATGGTGAAATTCAATGATCGGGTGGTACTTCATCCCGATGCGGCGCAAGGCCGGAAGCTGGACTGCGAAATTAGCTGCGGCCCCAAGCACCACCCCAAAGGCAAACCCCGAAATACCCAGTCCCATCAGGGTAAACAACGTCCCAAAGATAATAATACTGGCATTATAGAGCACTGAGCCCAAAGCCGAGGGCCAAAAAATCTTATGTGCGTTCAAGATCCCCATCGTCAGCCCGCTTAAAGCCAGAATGAGCGGTTGGATAAGAATAATCCGGGTCAAATGAATCGTCAGCGCGGTGGTCTGAGCATCAAAGCCTGGCACCTGCAGGCGTACGAACTGAGGGGTTAAGATGAGCCCTACAACCGTTAAACTACTCAAGGCCAGAAAAATGATGTTGACCACTGAACTGATAATCCGCCAGCCCTCATCACTTTTTCCTTTGGCGATATATTCTGAGACAACGGGAATAAAGGCCGAACTCAAAACCCCTCCGACCAAAAGCCAGTAGAGTAAATCCGGAAGAATGAAGGCTGTGTTGAAGGCATCTGTTAAATTATTTTTACCAAAGAGTCCCGCAACCAAGGACTCCCGCAAAAAGCCCAAAATGCGAGAAATTAAGTTGGCAGCCATTAAAAAAGCTGCCGCTTTGGCGACCGTACGTGTAATGGACATGGCCGATTCCTTTCGCCCGCGTATTCCTCTCGAATTATAACATTTTTCGACGGCTGATACCAAGCATCGGGATCGAATCTCCCAGTCCAATTCCAATCCAATCTTTCAGTCTAATTCCAATCCATTTTCAGAGCTGCGCACCTCGATCCGTCAATGCTCCTGCAACCATTCCCCGATCACTTCGGCTACCGCTTCCGCACTCACTGTCGCTTCACCCAGAGTATTCAATTGACTGCCAAATTCCAGAAGCAATCCTCCGTTGGAGAAGTGCTGGTTGTAGCGGGCATCATCAGCATAGCTGATTTCACTCAGGAAAAGCCCCGGAACCTTCTTGTTCCCTAAGTCGATGATCTCCTTAGCCAATTCGGCGTTCTTCTGCCAATGGGGGTTCCGTTTACCGATCACGATGAGGACCTTGGCCCCTTCTTTCCCCTTAATATTCACGGTCGATTTGTTCACACCCGGCGGCAAGCCATCCCGATGGATATCGATCAGCAGCTTGAGCGAGGGATAATCCTTGAGCATCTTAGCAACCGTCTCCGCCGAGTGCGTATAGGATTTCATGAAATCAACCGCATCATGCACTGTCGTGGATTGAATCGCCTGCACTCCGTTTTTCGCCAGGGCCGATTTCAACGCTGTCCCCACGACCACAACATCTCCATTTCCCCCTTTACGTTCCGACCCGCCATCACCCGTGTAACTTTCCCCATTATGGGTATGGTAAATCCCTACCAAAACACCGCGAGCCTTAACGTTGTCTCCCTGGTTGTCTGGGAGGGGATCAGTGCCACTCCCCCCCGTCCCCGGGATTCCTTGTCCATTCGGGTCCTGCTCCAAGATAGGACCCTCAAACTCCGGGTCTTTGGGGTTATAGGCCCAGCCAATCCAGGCCGGCCCCTGGGGCGGTGGCGTGAAATAACTCAAAAAGAATGTTCGCGGATCCGAAACATTAACCCCTGTGAGCAGAAATATTCCTAGGGATACTCCCTGCTCCCTTACTGCATCCAGCTTGGCCCGCTCAGGTTGGCAATAACCCGGAATTCCTTCTAAGAGAAGGGCATCAAAAGGGAATCGCTGCTCACTGAGTAAGCGCACAACCTGCTTCGAACTGCCAGTCTGAACCGCCAATACCACCCCCAGCACAAAGACTAAGCCGCCTAACATCAGGGAAATGCGGCGTAACCAGAGCATCAGTTTGCGTTTTAGGAGGGTGTGGTGATAAACTCCATCTTGAAGCAAAGACTTGTCCCCCTTTCCTTCTACAGAAATATGAGGGACAAGTCATTCATAGAACCAGTGAATTCGTTGTGCTCATCGAGACGGGCAGCACGCTACAATCACAAAAGAGAGGCTCATTGGAAATGAGCCTCTTTCCTTAAAATTAATCTCTGTTATACATAGTTGCGTATTACCTCAGCTCTGTGGGCACGAAAGTATCCACGATCCCGATAACTAAGGAAGCCAGTAAAGCCCCAATGATTGTTACTGAAATCGAACCAGGAACAATGAATTGGCTTACATAAATGACCACAGCGGCCGTGATAAACCCAACCGCTCCCCGGCCAGCCCGCGAAATTTTCTCCCGTCCAAATGCCATCTCCACAACCCAGCCTAACCCGGCAATCACGATGGCTGCAATCAAGGCTCCTGTAAACCCAGCTACCCTGAGTCCCGGAACAATATAGCTGACAAGAAGCAGTACTAACGCTGATACAATAAACCGAACTATCGCACCTAACATGGCCAAAAACCCCTTCCTTTTTGTTTTGCATACCTAAACCCTGTCGTCAGACTTTAGTTTTAACCATTTTCACCGAAAATATTTACGCTTGCCAGTGAATTTCCAGCAAGACGTGCTGAGATTGCCTTGCGAAATTCCCGCTGTAATGATAATATGTAGTTTGCGTATAACTGACAGGTTTTTTGACCATGCGTTTGGTTAGGTATCTGTCCAAGGGGGTGACCAAGGAGTGCCAAACATTAAATCCGCTATCAAACGGGTTGAGATCGCGAAAGCCCGCACCATCAAAAATGCTGCAGCAAAGTCTGCTTTAAAGACTGCGATTCGCCGTTTTGTAGAGGCTCTGAGCGTCGATGCCGAAGCCGCCAACGCTGCGCTAAAAAAGGCTTCTCGCGCTTTGGACAAAGCTTCTTCCAAGGGGTTGATTCATAAGAACATGGCTGCCCGGAAAAAATCCCGGCTGACCAAAAAGCTGGCAAAAACATTTGCCAAAGTGAGCTAATATTAGCCAAGTACCTCTTGAGATGAGAAAAGCGACGAGAAAGTCGCTTTTTTTCATGCTCATTTTTTTGTCGATTATTTTTCTGTCACTCTACTTCAAACCTCAGACCTTACAAAACTTGATAATCATCATCTCCAAGAGAAAGCCCGGCTCACCACCCGAATTCTTCAGGGCAATTTCGGTCTTCAAACATTCCTCCAAGGCATTCGCCAACAACCGAAAGTTCATTTTTAAAGATTGTGCCCAAATTTTTTGGGCTTCAAAGGGCTTTATCCCTAAAGCCGTAGGCAAACCCGAACTGTCTCCACCTTTTTCTCGCCAAGCCAAGGCCCCCAGCAGCAGACGCACTTGGCGGACGAGCATGGTCAGTACTTTCAGCTGATGTTCAGTCCGCAGGACTTCATGGAGTTTGGCAATGGCTTGATCAGCAAAGCGCTGAGCCACCGCATTCAATAAATCGAAAACCGTCGCTTCCGAGGCCCGAGGGACAATCGCCTCGATATCCTGCCTCTTAACGATGGTCTCTGCTCCGATATACAACGCCAACTTGTCTAACTCTTGGCTCAAAACCCCCGGCTGATGCCCCGCCCATTCGAGAAAGAACGTGACCGTATCTGGGGACATCCCTATGCTGCGGGCTTTTAGTTCGCTTTGTACCCAAAACAGCCAATCCTGACTCCTTTTAGGAACTGCAAACTCAACGATCACGCCCTGTTTGGCCAATTCCTTATAAAATTTGCGCCCCCGGTGCACACTTTCGGCCACAAACAAGAGGCTGGTTCCCGGATTAGGGTTGGCAAAATACGCATAGAGCGGTTCCAAATCCACGCTGGATCCCTCTTGGAAATAAGGAATCTCGCGCACGATCAGCAAGCGCTCTTGAAAAAAGGAAGACGTATCCGCCCGCTCCACGATGCCCGCCGGGGGGATCTCCTGCGCAGACACCACCTCGATCGAACTTCCCGAGGGGTCGTCCTTAAGAAAAGCCCCTCGCAGCAGCCGTAGGCCCTCTTCCAGCAAGAACCGATCCTCTCCATGCCAAAGCGAAAGCCTAGGAATCTTCCCCTGTTCTACCGCTTTCTTAATCTGTTCGATTTCACGCATGTCTTCCCTCCCACTTTCTTTAGCCACTCGCTCTATTTTACACCTGTATCCGTGAACTACCCCCGCTTACGCTTCGCTAAGAAGCGGGGGCTTCTCGGCAAAGTTTGGGCATCGGTTTCCTGGTTCAGCAACCGTTGCCCTCGTCCAGCACTCAGGGTTTCTGAGTGCTGGATCCGGTCTTACACGATTTCCACAGGCGTAACTTCGGGCGGTTCCCGCCCTACAGAATCTATTTTAGGCAATGGCCGCAAGGCCACGCTCCCAGATTAGTTTAGCACTCACCAGATCCCGATCCATCACTAATCCGCAAACTGGGCACTCATGGACACGGATACTTAGGTCTTTGGGGACATGCGCTCCACATAAGCAGGTTTGCGATGTGCGTACAATGACCCTGATGTTCACTAGAAGGCTTCTTTCCTCTGATAACATTCATCCTATCGTGAGACTCCCACTTCTACAAGTGGGAGTGGTACCTCGTACTTTGCTTCGGTGACGATAGTCTCCAGTGGAGAGTATCGCCGAGCCGCCTTTCCCAATAGAAACACTTAGCGGCGACGGAGGTAGACTCCACCCTTCAGCGCGATGGCGTTCGTTAAAGGCTAAGCGCTTTCGGCGAAAGTGTCCACTGGATACTTTCGTCACCGAAGTCTCGATGTTCAACTTTAGTTGAACGAGTTCATTATATTCGTTCAGTGGTGGTTGGACAATACGCTCAGCTTTTAGCTTCCCTGCACTCACCCGTGAAACAGAAAAAACCCCCTCAAAAACTGAAGGGGTCAAAGAAAGAGGAGGAGAAAAGAGATGTTCCCTCCTATTCTTACCAGTTATAGATTTAATATACATGTTGTAGGTAATTTTTGACGACACAGAAAGCCCCACTTGAAAAACCCCTCGCGCCGCAATTAGCTGGAGGGGATTCTGCGAATGCCCGGTCTTCGCAGAAAGTGGACATGGTGTAAATCCTAGTGAAGCCTACGCCCAGTCTCAATCGTACTTCCTTGTTTTCCAAGGTGTACTGTGATCGTTCCCCTTTCATCTGTCCGATACACTGGGATCCCCTGCTCAGCCCAGTAGCGCAGCACCTCAGGCGCTGGATGCCCAAACGTGTTTCTCCCGACCGAGATATATACGGCCTGCGGATGCATCCGATCCAGCAAGTCTTTGTCAAGGGAAAAACGGCTGCCATGATGCGGCACTTTATAGAAATTTACCATCTCTGCCTCCGTACTCCAGAGCGTCCGCATCTCTTCCTCTTCCATATCGGCCGTGAGAAAAACCGTCTGATCCAAGTAATGCAGCATCAGAACCATCGAATTATTGTTAGGATCGGAATGTGTTCCTTGTAATATTTCACGCGGCCCCACAACCTCCAGCCAAGCCTCCGCATCCAATTCAATCCGATCCCCGGCTCCAAGCAGTCTGAGGCGTTCCGGATCCCGCCAAATCCGTTCGGGAATCCCCCCTCTCCATTCCGGGTTTTGCAGGCGTTCCCCACTATCCGGAACACCCACCCAATCCACCGGCATATTATCCAGGATGGCCCGCGCCCCGCCAATGTGATCGGCATGCTCATGCGTCACGATCAGCGCATTGAGATTTCGAATGCGATGTTCCAGAAGATAAGGTAACACAATCCGTTCCCCTGCATCAAAACGATCACTTTTAGGCCCCGTATCAATAAGCACAACCCTACCCTTGGGGGTTTGTATCAACAAGGAATCTCCCTGACCCACATCCAGGAAACTGACTTGGAGGTCTCCCCCGGCCCACGGGCTCCACAGGAGAAGCACTAAGAAGAAAACTAAGGCCAGCGGAAGGAAGCGACTCCTCCTGGCGGTCAAACCCTGCAAACCTATCTCTGTCGTGTGAGACATCTGCGATGTCTGAGATGGCTGTGCCTTGCGCGCGTATCTGGCATTTAAAACGCGCGTAAGCGTGCTGTCTTTCCCCGACTTTGGAACAATCCCTAAAGCATTTTTCAATTTTTTGAGTTTCCAGACACCCCGCCGCAGGAATACCCGCGCGATAAAGTCTGCCTTTTCCCGGCCAAATAGCCAAACCATGATAGCACCATACCAAAGCACCCAAAAGACAAACCCCGGCTGCAGTACCCAAAAATCCGCCCAGGAAAGCCGAGCCAGCCAGCCAAGTATCTGATCAGCCCCTTGCAAAAGCCAAAGGCTCACCTGAAAGAAGGGAGCCGATAGAACCAGGGAAAAAGAGAGAATGACCCCCAAAAGCCCCACTTCCAAAACGCTCCCTAAGAGAAAGAGTACAAAAAGATTGGCCACAAACCCGATTAGGGATACCCTGTGAAAGGTTGAAACCAGGATCGGAAAAGTCGTGATCTGGGCCGCTAGGGTCGCCACCAAAAGACCCCGCAAACTGCCGGGCACCTTTTTTAACCATGTCTGTTGGACTAAGCGGGGAGCTACAACGACAATGCCCCAGGCAGCCGCAACCGAGAGCTGAAAGCCCACGTCTTTGAGGACGATCGGATTGACGACGAACATTCCCAATACCGCCAGGAAAAGCCAACGCAGCGTCGCAGCCCTGCCCCGGCCAAACTGGCCCAAGAGCACAGCGATTCCCATGATGGAAGCCCGAACGATGGGGAGGCTGCCTCCGCAAAGAAGGGCATAAAAAACCACAGCCAAGCTGCTCCCACCGATCCGCACACTCTGGGGGAGGAACCGCAACAGACCCCAGGCAAGGCCGATAACAAAGGCCACATTGGAACCCGAGGCCGCAAAAACATGCAGTACCCCGGTGATCCGGTAACGCTCCATGACGTCAGGTGGGATCCCACTCGCATCCCCAAATAAGATGCCTTTTAAGACTCCTGTCTCTCCCGCTACCCCGGTGCCTTCTTTTGTCACCCCGGTCTCAAACGGCTCAAGCGCCAAGTTCACCTGCTCACGTACCCGCCAGGCCAAGGGAGGATTTCCGGGATGGAGCGCGAGCGGCTCACCCCGAGCGATAAGCACTCCCTCCAGCCCTCTCGCTGCATTGAAAATCTGGGGATCGAACCCTCCCTTCGTCCCCACTGGTTTTGGTCTTTCCAAACGAGCTTTAAAGGAAAGGGCGTCCCCTGGCAGTACCTTCTCCCAAAGACCCGGAAGCTTCCCCTCCTTATCTGGATAGACAACCAAGCGAAAACGCTCTCCCTCGTTTAACCCGCTCGTTCCAGGCACTTCCCAATTTGATGTCAGAACGATACTCGCTGGATTTCCCTGATTTCCCTGATTTCCCCGATTTCCCTGATTATCTGAAACCCCCGTTCTACTTTCGCCTTGAACCCCGTGAATCGCTTCCAGGGTGATCGTCCCGCTTGCTTTATCGGATAGCCTACTCCAGTCCTTGAGAACACCTGTCACCTCAACCGTTTCCAGAGTCAGAGGCTCTGGTAGGATACGCTCGGCAGCCATCCCATAAAGGTATCCCGCAATAAAAATCGCCCCGAGGAGCAGCAGCTCCGGACGCTTCAACTGGCCAAAGAAATCCCGAGGCCGCCAAAACCAAAACCGCACCCCCAAAAGCAGGAGCACGGCTAAAACCCAAGGTCTGAAGTCCTCGGGTAAGAAAAGGGCAAATCCACCTCCAGCCAAAACGGAGAGCGCCCGCTGCAGCCAACCATCCCTCATGGCCCGACACTGACCATCGAGGCCATCTTCTCATAGGTCTTGGGCCCAATCCCCGCCACCTCTTGCAAGTCCTCCGGTCGAACAAAGGGACCATTGTCTGTCCGGTACTGAACAATGCGCTCAGCCAAGGCCGGGCCGATCCCTGGCAGCTTGTCCAATTCAGCGACTCCTGCCGTATTGATATTGATCTTGCTGCCGCCGCTACTTGCCGTGGCTGCGCTGCCGGAAGATGCTGTCGCAGCGGTGCTGCCTGCCGTAGCTGCGGTGGAAGCGGAACCCGAACTCCCAGGCGAAATTGGGCTCCCCGCTGTAGTCACGGCCACGACAGGCTTATACGGAATCGCAATTTTCTGCCCGTCCTTCAGTTTCTCGGCTGGATTAAGCGCCTCTAAATTAGCCTCTGGCAGAAGACTCACTTTCTTCAAGGCATCATCCAAACGGGCATCCAGGGATAAATGTACAAGTTCCGGCTTCGAAACCGCTCCCGTCACATAGACGATGATCTCCCGGCTGGTTGACGTTTTCTCCAGGTACGCCTTATTTCCGTGCGGCAAAAACAGCCTCCAACTGGCGACGATAATCAGCACCACCAGCAGGCCCCACCAGATAAAGCGAAATCTCCGTTCCATGATGAATTCCCGCTCCTTTTCCTCAAAACCATCCCTAGATAGCCTTCATTCTCTCCATTTCTCTGTTCATTCCATTTCTCCTGCCGCAAAAAAATAACGATCGTGTCGAACGGAGATGAAAAACTCGCCTTTCAATTGCGCCAAATCTCCAAATACCTCGGACGGTTACAGGAAGTGGCTCAGATTTCATCCATACCACTAAACAATGGGTTTTATTCCTTGTTCTTTGCCAGACTTTCCCTCTAATCCAGTTTGCTTAACCATAATCTCCTTCATGGCCATACAGATACGTTTGATGCCCTCTCGAATCGTTTCTTCCGTGTACCGACTAAAGCAGAGACGGATTCGATCCGTTCCGCCTCCGCCGACATAGCACGCATTGCCCGGCAAAAAAGCCACCCGCTTTTCTGAGGCCTTGTTTAGAAGAGAAGTGGCTGTGACTCCTACCGGCAATTGACACCACAGATAGAATCCGCCCTTCGGTACGTTCCAGACGAAACCAGGAGGGGCGCATGCTTCCAAGGCCTCAATCATCGTGTTGCGTTTTTGGGCATAATCTTTTCTGACTTGGGCAAGGTGTCTTTCCAGTAGTCCTTGGCGGCAAAATCGATCCATAACCCATTGCGCTGTTGTTCCGGCATGCAGATCCACTAATTGCTTAGCCAATGTTAATTGTTCGATCACCGCGGAGGGAGCAACGCACCAACCTAAGCGCAGTCCTGGAAAGAGTATCTTGGAGAAGGTGCTAAGGTATAGAACATGATCGTGGCGATCCATGGCCTTTAAGGGAAGGGGTGGCTCTCCTTCGTAGTAGAGTTCACCGTAGGGATCATCCTCCAAGATGGGGACGTGATAACGGTAGGCGAGTTGCAAAAGCGCATGGCGTCGTTCCGGACTAAGGGAGATTCCGGATGGGTTTTGGAAGGTAGGAAGCGTATAGATAAGCTTAGGCCGATGGTGGGAGATGACCTGTTCGAGCATATCTGTGCGCATGCCTTCTTCGTCCATAGGGATGCTCAAGACTCGGGCTCCGGCGGCCTGGAAAACGCTGATAGCCCCGAGGTAGGTCGGTTCTTCTACGACAACAGTGTCACCCGGTTCTAGAAAAACTTTCGCCACAAGGTCGAGCCCCTGTTGGGATCCTGAAAGAATCAGGATATTTTCCGGTTTTGTTTGAATGCCTCGTGAGCGCATAAACTTGGAAAGGTACTCGCGCAACGGATAGTGACCTGCCGTAGCACTGTATTCAAGAGCATGCCATTGGTCGTTCTGCATAAGCTCGGAAAAGATCCGTTCAAAGGCTTGGGCCGGGTAGGAAACATAAGCGGGCACGCCCGCAGCAAAAGAGATGATTTCCTCACTTACGATTTGTTCTAGAACACTGTTCAAAATCGGGTTGTACATTTGAGCGGAGAGTCTATTGTAAAAATCCTTCCACACCAGGGGCTGGACGTCTGGAAAGGGTGTACGGGTGTTTTCTTGGGAGGACAAGGGTTTAATGATGGTCCCTCTGCCGACGTGCGATTCAATGAATCCATCGGCTTCTAGTTCCCGGTAAGCATTGACAACGGTACTCCGATTAACCCCAAGGGTTAAAGCCAGTTTTCTCTCCGGTGGGAGACGAAACCCTGGCTCCAAGACCTTAGATAAAATTAATTCGCGAATTTCGTTTCTAATTTGCAAGTAGACCGGTATTTTGCTGTTGCGGTTTACCGAGATCCTCATGACATTTTTCACGCCCATCCGCTTTATTCAATCG
>JAIMKP010000098.1 GCA_020692355.1 Desulfosporosinus sp. | reverse complement strand
GAGCTCTATAGACAAGCCGTAACCCTAATTTTAAAGGATGCATCCAGGTTTAGTTGGTGCCTAAGTTGTTCTTTGACACCGACTAATTTTTTTAGGATAGGGGATTTGCGCACGGATTCATCTGGAGGAAAATAGGTAAGGAGGCTTGCTCAGGTTTGCCTAATTGATGGGCCATAACATCCCAGGCGGACGAGCGATGCCGATTGCGGCAGATATCTGATGCTTTTTTCTTCCCAGTAGCTGGTCCAGCTTTCGTCCGGTACAAAGCCACTGTTTGCGGCAATGTTCCGCAGCTCTTCCCAGAGTTGCTTTGATTTTATAATGCGCTCTTTCTGGTTTTTGGCAACAAAGTATCGTTCTTGCTCAAACGAGATTGGAGCAAAAATAGCACCATCCGCGTTAAGCGGTAACAATTCGAACGGCATCTGCAGCGACTGAAGAATATGGGCTATTTGCATGGACAGTATACCGTTACACCCTGTAAGCACCACTGGAAGGAATTCTTCTGGTTGATTTAAATCGCTGAGAGCTTGCTTAAGAGCCTGCACAAAATAGGATTCTTGCTGTCCTTGCGGCAACCTGATTTTTTTGGTCACAGGATGCGGCAGGGTTATTTCTGTCTGTTTATCTTTGGTTGGGGAAGAAGGGATCTTGGGCAAGAAGTTTTCTCCCAAGCCTATATATAGGCTGTCACCCGATTTAGCAAGGAAGAGCATGTTGCCGGATGGGGTAAGTTTGGCCGCAGCAAGTAGCTTGTTGGCAAAGACTGCGCCTAAGGTACCGATAGGCAGGAGTCGTGCCATTGCTTCAGTGATTAACATGCCATTGCCTTTAAGCGTGAAGATCTGGGCTGTGATCCCTGCTCTTTGCGTGGATTCGTGTAAAGAATCATAGAACTGTTGGACTCCGTGGAGGAGAAGTGTATTTATCAAAGTAAGATTTTCTCTCTCGGCATAACTAATCCTGTTAAACATGGTGCCAATGCTCAGAGGAATAGCCGATCCGAGTTGTTCTCTGATGGTTTGATGTATTTCATCCTGGGAAAAGTCGGGCCAGACGAAAACCGCCGGATTAAGGGCCAGAGCCTCAATGGGTTCAGTGGTCAGTTCTGCTAAAGCTTTAGTCAGAGGGTAGTGATCATTGACCGTCACGGTCTTTACGAGTTTTTTAAGCCAAGAAGGACTAAGCAAAGGTTCGGGGAGATGACTTTGGGCATAATAGCGTACATATCCGATTCGCCCCTGCGGTAGCTTTTGATGGAGATACAGCTTGAGAAAGTCAGCTGTCACTAAGACATGCCTGATGCTTTCCGGTTTAATACCCACCATTTTCAACAATTTACTGATGGGCTCGAAGTAATTAGGGGGAGCGAGTGACCATTTGAGATGCCCGCAGTTGGCATTATCCAGATACAGTGTCCCCATGGCTGACTTGCCATCAATGACTAAGCTTAGAACGTAAGCCAAATTTCTCACCTTCAGGCTGATTAAAAGTAATATTCGCTGTGAAGCTGTTCTAGCGGAATATATTCCATCTTGTAACCAAAGGATTGCGGACCGACCACACTCAGACCTTTTTTGGTACGCAGCATGTTAGGGGCAGGTATGCCAATGACAGATAAGACCATATCTTTTGCAGCTTCGTTGTTGTTGATGGGAAGACCTGAAGAGTACTCTAAAAAACAAATAAGATCGGGAACCATTCCTACAACTTCATGGTTTTTATAGGCTATGACATTCTCATTTTGCATTAAAACATTAAAACTCGAATTACTATACTGCTTTATGCCGTTCAGCGTGAGCGTTCCGAGCTTAAGTGTGTCAATATGTCCAATCTCACCGACTGTCCCGACAAATAGCTCGATCGCCGTACCGTAAATGGAATTCTTGGTGACGTCCGCTAACTGCAGGAGGCATTTTTCGTAATTGCTTGTTTCCAGGTTAGTACCTAACTCCAGAAGGAAACTCAAAGTTCCTGGGATGAGAGCTTCTTTTGCCTCATGGCCGGACATGGTAAAACCGGCAAAATAGCCGACTCCCCCAAATTTCATCAGCGCTTTACGAGTATTTAATTCAAGCATAAAGTTGTCCTTATCATCGAACACGATCGTCTCTCCGCTCGAACCGACGAGCGCAAACGGGGTACCCTTTTGTCCGTAAATATGAAATGTCGTCATCTGTAATTCTGGAAAAGCGCGGCCCATCCCATCTCCGTCTATAATGGGTAACCCTGTTCTGGCACTCACCAATAAGGCGTAGACGCTGTTGACACCTGCTGCTTCTAAAGGGATTAAATAATCGATGCGACGCTGAAGACTGCGTTCCAGAGCCTGTACGACCGCAGCGCCCTCGGTTCCATCAGGCAAGCTTTCTTCCAACAGTTCTGGTGAGCCCATCATACCCACGGCTGCGACTGTGCAATGGTCAGGTATGTCAGTATAGGGTACGAGATGAATACTCCTTAAGGACCCGGTAAAAAGCCTTTCTATGGCTGGTTTTAGGATTTGAGGATTTCCCCCTCCGCCTGAACCAAGCAAAATGCTTCCCAAGCATAGACGATTAATGGTTGTGGAGTCTGGATAAAGTTTCATGGTGATCCCCGCTTTTGATTTTGTATTTTGCCAGCAACCGGTAGAGTGTAGCAAGGCTTATCTTAAGCACTTGGGCGGTTTGCTGTTTGCCTGCTACGTCCCAACCGTAAGTGTCCAACAGTTTTATCAGTTCCATCTGCTCGTTCGTGCCGCACTTGGCCAGAGATTGACGGGAACCGTTATGAAGGCTTGGTCCGCTGTCGGGACGGTGAATGCGTGGATGAGTAATGCCCAGGGGCAAATGCTCCGGGGTAATAATATCCTGGTCATGAACATTGACGAGGTATTCTACGACGTTTTCCAATTCACGAATGTTACCGGGCCAGGCATAATTGATTAAGATTTGCCTGGCTTCATATGAGAAGACCTTGAAGCTCTTTTGGAGACGGATACAGTGCTTATTCAGGTAAAAGTTCAGCAGTAGTTCTATATCGCTTTTTCGTTCCCGCAAGGGCGGGATGTGGGCAGGTATAACACTCAGCCTGAAAAA
The DNA here is from genome assembly GCA_020692355.1 of Desulfosporosinus sp. Lineage (GTDB taxonomy): Bacteria > Bacillota > Desulfitobacteriia > Desulfitobacteriales > Desulfitobacteriaceae > JAJZPA01. Next base: position 3,005 of record JAIMKP010000098.1, on the reverse strand, counting down.
TAAGTCTTCACGGAAGGTTCCCTGGCTGATCATGTCCTCGAGATTCCGATGGGTAGCTGCAACGAAACGCACATTAACCAGTACAGAGCGGCTGCCCCCGATCCGTTGAATCTGTTTGCTCTGGATGACCCTTAATAACTTAGCCTGCAAGGAAATCGGCATGTCGCCGATTTCGTCAAGAAAAAGTGTGCCTAAATTAGCTGACTCAATCTGGCCCTGTTTACCCCCTTTGCGGGCACCGGTAAACGAACCTTCCTCATAGCCGAATAGTTCGCTTTCCAGAAGCTGCTCAGGGATAGCCGCACAATTAATGGCGATGAAAGGCCCCTGAGCTCGGGGACTCATTTCATGGATGGTACGGGCGAACACCTCTTTTCCTGTTCCGCTCTCTCCCCGTAGAAGTATGGTTGAATCTGAACGGGCAGATTGTCTGATGATGGAAACTACTTTTAGCAATGATGGATCTTTGCCAATAATGTGTGCGGACGTCTTAGGCTTAAGAGATGAAACCTGTGCATCTTTACGGAGGTGTTTGAAGTTTAGAGTATGGAGGATAGCCCCGGTAAACTGTTTATCGCAATAAAATGAACGTCCGCGGACCATGAGATCACCGGACGGTGTCAGGTAACTGGTGAGTGATTCCGTTTTATGGCCTAAACTCTTGTAAAGTCCGCTTAAGTTACCGTCGGCCTTAAGATTATCTCTCAAAGCAAAATCGTCTGCCGCAGTGTTCGTTGAAACGACCTCTTTGTCCCTATCCAATAGCATAGCGCCCTCTGGCAGCAGATCCAGCAGGTATTGTAGCTGTTGTCGCATGGTTGCGATTTCACTCAGGCTGTTTTCCCGGGATACGAGCAGGTTTGTGTAGCGGGCAAAGTGCTCTATGACCGGGTAGAGGGTTGTGATGCCCGTTGGAGACGAATCGTCACGTTGGGTCAGAGCTACATGCACGTAGATCGTATCTCTAAAGCCAGCGAAGTTGGCACCGGGCTCAAAGGGGAAAACCAATTCGGCTTGCAGGCCGCATTGAGACTGAGATGGACAACCGTTGCACAGATGGTGTTCGCGGGGAGACAAAATTCCAGACGGTGTTTTAAGAGTGGAAGCCTCTCGCAGCAAAGGCCAATCGGCGAAGGTGCCGGGGGTATCTTTAGTTGAGCCAAGGAGCCTTTTGCCGGACCAGACGATGACATCGCCATGGACTAGTTTCCGGAAAACGTCGATGACTTCGATAAGCATACCTTGTTTCATTAGACACAAACTCCTGTACTAAAATAGAGATAATAAACTTACTAGTATTATGGATCAAAATGAGAAGTCCGGCAAGGTGAAAATCAATGAGATTTTATGAGAATGAGTGATAAATAACGGTATAAATTTGATATTTAGGATGTGAGAATTGAGAATTTATCAGGTTAACGAGCATTTATAGTGTACGATAAGCTCGCTGCCTTGGTAAAAGCCAGCTTTTTGTTTGGTATGGAATTTGCATTTACAGGGCTTCATATCCCCGACTCACAAAGGGAGGTGACAAAGCGGGTTTTGGCTGTAGGGGGGGAATCATGAACCACAAAGAAAAGGAGGAGAGAGCATGGCAAATGTACAATCGCACGACGACTATTCCCTGTCACGTGTGCCGATGAGCGACCGACGTCCAATGTGGCAGGTTCTCGTCATCCGGCTGGGGTCCTTGGCTTGTGTATCCCAACTTATGCTCGGAGCTACTTTGGGATACAGCATGACATTGGGTAGAGCACTTTTAGCGACATTCCTCGGCAGTGTCTTGCTACAAATCGTGAGCTTTGCTTTAGGAGCTGCTGCCGTTAAAGAAGGCTTGTCGACTAGCTTATTGTCCCGTTGGGCGGGTTTCGGCAAAATTGGCTCTTCAATCATCGGTGGAGTTATAGCTATTGCTTTAATGGGTTGGTTCGGAGTCCAGAACGCCGTTTTCGCGGAGGGCTTGTATAAAGCCACAAAGATCTTTAATTTGCAGATTTGGGCAATCGTTACCGGCCTTGCCGTTACTGTTATTGTCGTTTTTGGCTTTAAACTGTTAAGCTGGACGGCCAATATTTCTTTACCGCTGTTTCTTTTGGCAATAGCTGTAGCCGTGGTAAAAATGCTTGCTGGTCACGATGTCGGAGCCTTAGTTACTGCGGCTCCTACCGGACCGGTCCTTAGCCTGGCTGTGGCCACGACTATGGTTGCCGGGGGATTTATGGTAGGAGCGGTGATCACACCGGATATTAGCCGGTTTATGAAGGGTCCCAAAGATGTGTTTTGGATGACATTAATAGGAACATTCGTCGGAGAGCTAGGCATTAACCTTTTAGCCGTTTTAATGGCACATGCGGTAAAGTCCAGTGACATCGTGACTATCATGCTTTCTTTGACCGGCTGGATTGGTGCGGCGATTGTAATCTTTTCCACTATCAAGCTTAATGACCTTAATCTGTATTCGTCTAGCTTAGGTATAACCAATATGCTCAATGCGCTTTTTAACGTTAAGATCGGCAGAGTTCAGGCAACCCTCGGGATCGGAATTATCGGTACCCTGTTATCCATGCTGGGCATTTTGAATTATTTTATAAATTTCCTGGTCCTGCTTGGCATAGCTGTGCCGCCCGTAGCCGGAATCATGCTTGTGGACTATTATGTTTTAAAGCGTGACCGGAAGACGTTGGAGGAATCTAAAGTTAGCGGTAGACTTCCGGAACAATGCGAGAGCTGGAATCCCATCACGATAGCCTCTTGGATCATCGCTTTCCTTGTTGGCTATTTTGTTAAGGATTTTGGCATTCCAGCTATCAATTCGCTGGTGTCTGCCGGCCTCGTTTACTTCTTAGGTATGAAAGCTTACGCTCTCGTCACAAAACAAGCGTCAGTCGAATTTCCCAAAACCAATCAAGTATTATAAGACGCAAAGGGGAGCTACGGCTCCCTTTGCACTTTGGATTTTTATATTAAAGGAGGTCCATTCATGCGCTTACTGGATGTACAGGCAA
>JAIMKP010000025.1:43550-44613 GCA_020692355.1 Desulfosporosinus sp. | reverse complement strand
GCGCGAGCATGCTTGCCTTGAATCTGGATGCCTGTGTGGTGTCCCGCCCGGAAAACATCCGTTACCTCAGCGGCTTTACAGGAGGAGAGGGAATTCTCTTCATCCGTCCGGGAAAAGCCTATCTCCTTACGGATTTTCGCTATATTGAGCAGGCCAAAGCGGAAGCGCCGGAGTTCGAGATTGTACAGATTAAGGAGAATCGGTATGCCCCCTTGAAGGATATAGGTGGGGAGCGCGGCCAGATCGGGTTTGAGGGGGATTTTCTTACATATACCGAGTATGAAAAACTGCAGCAGGCCTTGCCTGAGGCGACGTTTCGCTCCGTTTCCGAGACGGTAACATCACTGCGGGGTGTGAAGGATGCTGGGGAAATCGCCTTGATTCGTCAGGCGGTGAAAGCGGCGGACGATGCTTTCGATGTACTCTTGCAAGAACGTTTAGTGGGTCAGACGGAGGAAGAGATTTTCCTGGCCTTGGAGTTCGCGGTGCGTAAGGCTGGAGCGAGCGGGCGTTCCTTTGATTTCATTGTTGCCTCAGGTTGGCGGGGGGCTCTACCCCACGGAACCGCAAGCAGCAAGGTCGTAGAGCGGGGCGAGTTCTTAACCTTGGATTTCGGCGGGGTGGTTCACGGCTACTGTTCGGACATAACGCGGACTGTGGCGATCGGAGAACCGGATGAGAAGCAGAGAGAAATCTATGACATAGTCCTGGCGGCGCAGAAGGAAGGCGTGCGGGCGGTCAAGCCGGGGTTGACCGGCAAAGAAGTGGATGCCGTGGCGCGGAAGGTTATCGAAACGCATGGGTATGGCGAATATTTTGGGCATGGCCTTGGACATTCTGTGGGCCTCGCCATTCATGAAGGACCTAATCTCAGTGTGCGGGAGGAGCGCATCCTCGAACCGGGGATGGTTCTCACCGTCGAACCTGGGATCTATATTCCGAACTGGGGCGGGGTTCGCATCGAAGACATGGTGCTCGTGACAGAAACGGGATGCGAAGTCTTGACACAAGCGCCGAAGGATCTTATTATCATCGAGTAGATGTTATGTACAGAAGACGTTGT
>JAIMKP010000025.1:42242-43487 GCA_020692355.1 Desulfosporosinus sp. | reverse complement strand
TTCGGTGGGGGACTCTACCCCCACCGAAGAGACTTAAGCAGTAACCCCCAACTTGTGGAAGTGGGGGTCTTAGACGGCGATAACACTTAACTGGGAGGAAAACGGTATGATTTCTTCGAACGAATTTAAGACCGGTGTAACGATTGAAGTGGACGGCGATGTCTATACGATTGTGGAGTTCCAACACGTCAAGCCCGGAAAAGGGGCGGCTTTCGTCCGTACCAAGTTGAAGAACATCAAAAACGGCGGAGTTGTAGAACGCAAATTCAATGCCGGTGAGAAGGTCCCCAAAGCGCATGTGGAGCGCCGTGAAATGCAGTATCTCTATAAAGATGGGGAGCATTTTGTGGTGATGGACAATGAAAATTATGAGCAATTGTCCTTGACTGAGGGGCAAATCGGGGACGGCGTTAAGTGGCTGAAGGAGAATATGAACCTGGGTGTGCTGTTCTTTGGGACAAGCGTGATCGGAGTGGATATCCCGAACATCGTGCAGTTGACGGTAACGGCGACCGAACCAGGGGTCAAGGGCGATACGGCAACAGGCGGTTCTAAACCGGCGACTGTGGAAACAGGGGCCATCGTGCAGGTTCCTTTCTTTGTCAATGAAGGGGATGTGCTGATTATTGATACCCGCACTGGAAACTACGTCCAAAGAGCCTGAGTAAAGTACAAGTTGCCTCATATGGGTAAGGCAGAAGTTGATTACGATCCTCAAGAGTCCGCTGGAGATTTATTTTAAATCTTTCAGGCGGATTTTTTCTTTTAGTCTAAAACAGCGGTTTGGGACATACCTTCTAACAGGAGGGACCAGAAACGTGCCGCTTCATTATGTTGTACCTTTGAAGAAAAAAACTGCATCCAATCCGGCGAGGGAGATGAATCAGAGGGGCTCGCTGGCAGGCCGAGGCTTGCTCAAGTGGTTTAATGATCAAGTGAGAGAAATTCTCTATCAAGTTGAGCTGCACTATGCGGTTTTGGAGGAAATTCGTCTGCGGGCGAACCAACCTCTATTGATTCGATTGACTGGCCGGGATGTGTTTCTGAATGCCGAGGGGGCCGAAGTGGAGCCGTCTCAGGCCTACCGAGTCACCTCCGAGGACCTGAGCGAAACGCTGGAGCGTTTGACACAAAGCTCGATTTATGCTGCCGAAGAGGAGATCCGGCAGGGTTTTCTAACCCTGCCGGGAGGACATCGGGTGGGGATTACCGGTGAGGCGGTTTTGCAGCAGGGCCGGGTACAAA
>JAIMKP010000025.1:38142-42220 GCA_020692355.1 Desulfosporosinus sp. | reverse complement strand
GAACTTTCGTGTAGCGAAGGAAGCCAAAGGTTTCGGTCTCAACGTATTGCCTTTCCTGACGACATCCGAGGGTAGGCTCTTTCACACCCTAATTCTTTCCATGCCGCGGGCCGGCAAGACCACCTTACTGCGCTCTCTGATTCGTTTGCTAAGTGACGGGGTTCCTGAACTGAATCTTCAAGGGCAGACGGTCGGGGTGGTGGATGAGCGGGGGGAGCTGGCGGGCATGTGGCAAGGGGTGCCAGGCTTCAACCTGGGTGTGCGCACGGATATCTTGGATGGCTGCCCTAAGGCGGTGGGTATGAGCATGCTCATCCGGGCGATGGCCCCGCAGATCGTCGCGGTGGATGAATTAGGACAGGATGAGGATGCGCTGGCGGTCACGGAGGCCCTGCGGAGTGGAGTGAGCGTTTTGAGTACGGCCCATGCTTCCTCACTGGCGGAGGCAAGGGCGCGCCCATCCCTTGAGCGTCTGCTGACGGCAGGGGTTTTCGAACGATTGGTCATTCTCAGCCGCAGGGAGGGGCCAGGTACGATCGAGGGTGTGCTGGATTTGACGAGCGGGCAATCCCTTCTGGGACGATAGACCCGCTGAATTTTGGAGGCAAAGCATGTTAATGATTGGATCTCTGGGTTTAATTATCGCCTGCGGTGGGATTGGGCTTTGGCTGGCCGATCGGGCACGCCGCCGTCCAGGTGAACTTCGGGCCTGTTTAACCGCACTGGCCCTGTTGGATACGGAAATTTACTGGGGGTCTACCCCTCTTCCCGAAGCCTGTGCGGGGATTGCGGCCCGGATCGGGGTACCTTGGCAGGGTTTCTTTGAGGAAATCCAAGGGCGGATCGAAGGCGGGGAAGGGGCTTGGAGTGCTTGGAAAGCCACAGTGGCCAATCAAACCGGGAACTTTTGCCTAAAACCGGAAGACTGGCTGGTGGTTTTGGATGTCGGCAAAGGGCTGGGGCGCTCGGATCGTCAGGAGCAGCATAAACAGCTGGAACTGGTACAGAAGCACCTGGGGCAATTGCGAGAACAGGCTGCTTCCTGGGCCGAGAGACAAGCCAAGATGTGGTCTTATTTAGGCTTCCTTGTCGGCTTCGCCGTCGTTATCTTCCTCATATAGAGAAAGGAGAATAGCCGATGGATTTGAACATGGTACTCAGAATCGCAGGAATTGGAATATTTGTCGGGGTCTTGGTCACCCTCCTCAATGAGTCGGGGAAAAGGGAAATCGCTCAGTTGGTCACAGTGGCCGGGGTTGTTTTGGTGCTATTCACAGTCATTCAGGGGATATCACAGCTCTTCACGTTGGTTAAGAGTGTATTTCAATTGTACTAGGGGGCTTGGAGGTGGAAATTTGGCAAATCGTCGGCTTAGCCCTGATCGTGACCATAATTGGGGTGGTTCTGCGCAAAATCCAGCCGGAAATCGCAGTGCAGCTCAGTATTCTGGCGGGCGCTGTCATCTTTTTGCTCATGTTCGGAAAGATCAAGGTGATTGTCGATCTGCTCCAGAACCTAGCCGACCAAGCCAATATCAGTTCCTATTACTTGATCATCGTTTTGAAGATTGTGGGGATCTCCTATTTGGCTGAATTCGGTGCTCAGATCTGCCGGGATGCGGGAGAAGGCGCTCTCGCGACAAAGGTAGAACTCGCCGCCAAAATCGGGGTCCTGGTTCTGGCGATTCCGATTATTGTAGCGATTCTCGAATCTTTGGTACGCTTAATTCCGTGAGGTGATGCTCGTGCAGCGCTTTATTATTTCCCTCCTCCTTTCTTTTTTCCTCTGCTTTGGGACAACTCCTCCGGCCGTCTGGGCGGGCGAGGGCGTTTCGACAGCGGGTGCGGGCCAGGCCATCGAAGCGGTCGATCTCGCACAGCATGTTGATTTATCCAAAATGCGCCTGTTTCTGGAAACTTTGGATCAGGATGTGCAGCAGTCCTTGCCCAGTTTTTCCCTGAGCCGAATCTTTGAGGGTCTTAAGTCCGGAACGCTGGATCTGGATCCAGGGAAAGTTGGCCGTGATATTTTGGCCTTCATCGGGAAGGAAATCCTAAAAACCGCACCGCTGATTGGCAAACTCCTCGTCCTGGCTGTGTTATCGGCACTTTTGCAGCAGCTTCAAGGAGCCTTTGGTGGTTCTGTTGGCAAGCTCTCGCAGATGCTTTCCTATCTAGTGCTCTTGAGTTTAGCCATGGCTTCCTTTCAAGCGGTGATGAACATTGCGCAAGGGGCGGTTGATCAGATGATCGGCTTGATGCAGGCTCTATTTCCGGTGATGCTTACCCTCCTGCTGGTCATGGGAAACCTGGCAACCGCAGCGTTGTTCCGTCCCATGGTGCTTGCCAGCCTTACCTTCTTGGCGACTCTCTTGAAAACGGTCATTTTGCCCCTGTTTTTCTTGGGGGCGGTTCTACGCTTGTTTAATCAGATATCTGAACAGTTTAAGGTGACTAAACTTGCCGGGCTTTTGGAATTTATGGGTAAGGTCAGCTTAGGTTTAGTCATGACCTTGTTTATTTCCCTTATGACCTTGCAGGGAGTAACCGGTGGGGTGGCTGATGGGGTCGCCTTGCGCACAGCCAAGTATTCCGTAGACATGATTCCCGTCGTGGGAAAATTTTTTAAAGATTCGGTGGAGTTGCTGATTACCTCCGGACTTTTACTGCGCAATGCCTTGGGGCTGATTGCCTTTTTGGCTTTGCTGATCATCTGTTTGGGACCGCTGGTGAAGATTCTAGCTATGCTCTTTGTCTTCAAGCTCTCGGCCGCCTTGATTGAACCCTTGGGTGAGAGCCATTTGGCAGACAGCCTGCAGGATATGGCTAAAAGCTTGACCTATGTCTTTGGAGCCGTGGCTTCCGTTGGAGTCATGTTCTTTATCACCATTGTAGTGGTGGTGAGTACGGGGAATCTTTCCGTGATGCTGCGATGAAGGAGGGGAAGGCTTGCAAGCCCTGCAGACACTCATACACAATTTGGCCATCATTCTGCTCTTGGCTACCTTTATGGAAATGCTGCTGCCCAATAAGAGCATGCGCGGGTATGTTCAACTGGTCATGGGGTTGTTTGTCATCTCAGCGGTCTTAAACCCTCTGACGGCCTTTTTAAAGCACCCTTTAGAGCTGGAGATTCCGGCCTGGACCTCGGCCGCCCCGCAGGATATGCCGGTTTTGGCGGCAGACGGGGCGAGATTAGGCAAAGATGCGGTCGAGGAGCAGTATCGGCGTATTCTGGCTCACCAGATCCGGGCCCTGGCCTTGGGGGTCGGGGGAGTGGGAGAGGCCCAGGTCGAGATCAGTTTTGCAGAAACAAGTGCGGGCTTGACGGATCAACCACGGATTGTCGGAGTGGAGATCTTGCTCTCTCCCGCGCAAGGAACCGTGGAACCAGTGCGGCCAGTGCTGATTGGCGGGGAGGCTCAGAACCCGAAGTCAGAGAACCCTGTCGCCCTGGATGTGAAGGAGAAGGTTGCGAAACTCATGGAGATTCCGGAAGAGACGATCGTGGTGCACTTTTAGAAGAAACAAGGGGGAGTCAATCATGGTCAAAAAGCTGGAAAAGCACCTTAAGATCCGAGGCTCGCATGTGCATAAGCCGGAAGGTGAGAGCCCAAAGAATGAAAAGGGGTTCTTGGACGGGTTGCTCAAAAACGAGAACCTCATGAAGCTTATGGTAGCCGCTATGGTCGTCTCGGTCGCCATGATTCTCTGGGGGAAAGGGACAACAGCCGAGGCTCCGGCCGTAAAAACAACCCCCAAAAGCCAGGGGGTGGAGAGCAGCCGAATCACAGCTTTGGAAAAGACGTTGGAAAATAAGCTCGCAGAAAATCTACGCCAAATGCAGGGAGTTGGACAAGTGCGGGTAACCGTGACGCTGGCTTCCGGGATTAAGAGTGATTACGCTAAAAATGAGAGTATCACCAAACGGACCACCGAAGAGACAGACAAGGCGGGCGGGGTCAGAAAGTCGACGGAAACGACGGAAAATGATCAGCTGGTTATGCCGAATGGGGTCGCGCAGCCCGTGGTGATCATGGAAGAGAGCCCAGCTGTCGCTGGAGTCTTGGTGATTGCGG
>JAIMKP010000025.1:36421-38022 GCA_020692355.1 Desulfosporosinus sp. | reverse complement strand
GGCTGATGATCAAGCAGATCCTAATCCGGCAGGGTTGTTCTAATGTTCTGGAGGCGGATAACGGCTTTGCGGCCATTGAACTCTATAAAGAGAAAAGGCCGGATTTAACCATTTTAGATATCACCATGCCGGAAGTGGACGGACTTCAGGCCTTGACGGAAATACTCGCTTATGATGCGTCAGCGAGAGTGATCATGTGTAGTGCTGTAGCTCAAGAGGTGATGGTGCGAGAAGCGATGCGCTTGGGAGCTTTGGATTTTGTGGTGAAGCCGTTTCGGCCTGATGATTTGCTTAAGATTGTACGTAAGTATCTCCCGTGTGCTGGGGGTCGCGGTTTTTAAAGCAAAGGTTTTTGGGTTTCTTTGGTCTAAAGGAAAAATCCTCTTTAGCGTACAAAGGGGATTTTGTTCTGTTTAAAGATATTTGCTAAACAAATACTGTATACTTTTATGGGTTTCATTGCAATGGGTTTACACCTGCCCATATAATAGAGCATGAGTTTTAAGAAACGGGTCGAGGAGAGGGGTACGGCAGTGAAACCTGTAAAGATTACGGATACAACTCTGCGTGATGCACACCAGAGCCTTTGGGCGACCCGTATGCGGACAGAAGATATGTTGCCTGTGCTTCAGGATCTTGATGATGCAGGTTATCACTCTCTAGAAGTCTGGGGAGGGGCAACTTTCGATGTCTGCCTGCGTTTTCTGGGGGAAGACCCCTGGGAGCGTCTGCGCCTGATCAAGGCACATGTGCGCAAGACCCCGCTGCAAATGCTGTTGCGGGGGCAGTCTTTAGTCGGATATCAGCACTATGCGGATGATGTGGTACGGGAATTTGTCAGTTTAAGTGTTCACAATGGCATTGATATCCTACGAATTTTTGATGCCCTCAATGATGTCCGCAATATGATCGTCCCTATGCAGGCGGCGAAAGAAGCCGGTGCGCATGTCCAGGCTGCCATTTCTTTCACCATCAGCCCTGTCCATACTACCCAACATTATCTGGAAACGGCCAGAGCCCTGGTGAATTTAGGAGCAGATTCCCTGTGTATTAAAGACATGGCCGGCCTATTAACTCCATACAAAGCATTTGAACTCGTATCCCTGCTGAAGGAAGAACTTGGGGTTATGGTTCAGCTACACAGCCATTATATTGGCGGGATGGCGGTCGGGGCGTATTTGAAGGCTGCTGAAGCGGGAGTGGATGTGATCGATACTGCAAGTGTGCCTTTAGCCTTTGGCGCGAGCCAGCCACCCGTTGAGACGGTCGTTCGGGCTTTGCAGGACTCGGATTATGCGACAGGGCTGGATTTGCACCATCTGTTCAAGATTGCCAAGTATTTTGAATCCCTGCGCAAAGCTCGCGGCTTCGAGCGGGGGTTAACCCGGATTAGCGACATGCGGGTATTTGAACATCAGGTTCCGGGAGGGATGATCACCAATTTAATCTCGCAATTGGAAGAGCAAAAGGCCCTTGAGCGGATTCATGAAGTTTTAGAGGAGATTCCGCGCGTGCGCAGGGAACTGGGCTATCCGCCCTTGGTGACGCCTACGAGCCAAATCGTGGGCACGCAGGCGGTATTAAATGTTCTGAGCGGGGAA
>JAIMKP010000025.1:27810-36317 GCA_020692355.1 Desulfosporosinus sp. | reverse complement strand
AGAGCGCCCGCTGACCGGCAGGCCCGCTGACCAATTGGCACCGGGACTAGAGAAAGCCGAGAAAGAGATTGCAGATTTGGCTCGCTCCAGGGAGGATGTTTTGAGTTATACCCTGTTTCCCCAAGTCGCCCGCAAGTTCCTCGAAGAGCGGGCGCGGGGTCGGGTTGATAAAAAAGAACGTTCCCAAGGGACGGGAGCGCTTTGGGAGGATTCTAAATTGAATTTGAAGGAAATCAAGGAACTCGTTCGTTTGCTGGACGAGACGGACATCAGTGAACTCAACTTAGAGAGCGAAGGCGTAAAGATCTCCATAAAGAAAGGTACTCCAGGTAGTTTGGCGACCGCTGCGGTTCCGGCAAGCGTGCCCTTGGCCACACCTACGCCGCCGATCGTTCACATTGCCCCAACGGCTGCCCCAGAGCTGGTTCAGGCTCCCATGCCAGTGGCTGTCAAAGATTATGAATATATCACATCCCCGATGGTTGGGACTTTTTATAATGCATCATCCCCGGATTCCCAGCCTTTTGTGGAAGTGGGGCAGATGGTGAAGAAGGGACAAACAGTCTGCATTATCGAAGCGATGAAATTAATGAACGAAATCGAAGCTGAACAGGAAGGAAAAGTCGCCGAGGTGTTAGTACAAAATGGGCAGCCTGTGGAGTTTGGTCAGCCTCTTTTGGCAATTGAAAAATAAGGAGATTCAGATGTGTTTAAGAAAATCCTGATAGCCAATCGCGGTGAAATTGCCCTAAGAATCATTCGGGCCTGCCGGGAACTGGATATTGAAACAGTCGCTGTGTTTTCAGAGGCGGATCGAGATGCTTTGCATGTGAAAGCGGCGGATGAGGCCGTCTGTATTGGCCCAGCCGCAAGCGGGAAGAGCTATCTGCACATCCCGAATATCATCAGTGCGGCAGAATTGACCGGGGTGGATGCGATCCATCCCGGATATGGATTTCTTTCTGAGAATGCCCGCTTTGCCGAGATCTGTGAATCCTGTGGGATTACCTTTGTCGGCCCTAAGGCGGATATGATCGAGAACATGGGGGATAAAGCGAAAGCACGGACCACCATGATCAAAGTCGGTGTGCCGGTTGTACCCGGTTCGCCTGGGCCGGTGGGCGATATGGAGACGGCAGCCCAGGTAGCGGCGAGTATCGGTTATCCAGTGCTGATCAAGGCCTCGGCCGGAGGCGGTGGCAAAGGCATGCGGGTCGCCCAAAATGCCAAAGAACTCTTAAAGGCGGTTCAGGCGGCTCAAACGGAAGCGCAAGCAGCTTTCGGAAACCCGGAAATCTATTTGGAAAAGTATGTAGAAGAACCTCGCCATATCGAATTTCAAATCCTTGCTGACAATTTTGGTCAGGTCGTTCACTTGGGAGAACGCGATTGTTCGCTGCAGCGGCGTAACCAGAAACTCTTGGAAGAATCCCCCTCGATCGCTCTCAGCCCTGAACTGAGAGAGAAGATGGGTCAAGTGGCTGTCGCTGCGGCGAAGGCCGTATCTTACTCTAATGCGGGTACTATTGAATTTTTGTTGGACAAACATAACAACTTCTATTTTATTGAAATGAACACCCGTATTCAGGTGGAACATCCGGTGACAGAATGGGTGACCGGAATCGACCTTGTCAAAGAACAAATTCGGATCGCGGCGGGGGAGCCTTTGGGTTATACCCAGGAGGAGATCCAAGTCAAGGGCTGGGCGATAGAGTGCCGGATCAATGCGGAAAATACGGAGCGGAATTTCCTTCCCTCTCCGGGAACGATCGAAATGTATCATGTTCCGGGTGGTCCGGGGGTGCGGGTGGATAGTGCGGCCTACCAAGGATATGTCATTCCTCCCTATTATGATTCCCTACTGGGAAAGCTGATCGTTTGGGGAAGAACGCGTGATGAAGCGATTCAGCGTATGAAACGTGCCCTGGAGGAGTTTGTGATTGAAGGGGTGCACACCACAATCCCATTCCACCTACGCGTGCTCGACAATGCCTTTTTCCGGCGTGGAGAAGTGTATACGAATTTTATTCAGCGGCGGATTTTGGGTGAGTGAAGCGGAGAAATTGCTCTTTGCCAGCGGTTCGGAAATCTGGTATAATGCTAGGTAAAGATTGGATCTCTTAGAGAGGTGGTTGACATGGAGAAACAGGAGATGGAAAGTTCCCTCGGGGCGATTCGCATTGCTGATGAGGTGGTTGAGGTCATTGCTGGGCTCGCCGCTTCAGAGGTGGAGGGCGTAGCCGGCATGAGCGGCGGGTTTGTTGGGGATCTGGCTCACATGCTCAATCGGAATAAGAATTTATCTAAGGGAGTTAAAGTAGAAGTTGGCCAACAGGAGGCCGCCGTCGACCTGTTCATTATTGTTGAATATGGTGTCAGGATTCCGGAAGTGGCTTTGCGCGTACAGGAAGCGGTTAAGGATGCGATTGAGAGCATGACGGGATTAACGGTCATTGAGACGAACATTCATGTTCAGGGCGTCAATTTCCGTTCGGCAGCGGAGGCGGTCAAGGAAGAGGAAATCCGAGTCAAGTAACGGCAATGTGAGTAAACCCCCCCTGGATTCCAGGGGGGGTTTCTGAGAGAGGTGACAGATTTGGCGGTTATTAGCTTAGGGCTGATCATTCTAATCCTGGGGCTTGGAATTCTGATCTTAGGGACGGGCTGGAACGTGCCTCATGACTGGGTGGCGCAGATGCTTGAACTCATCCGTGCTCATTCCTGGGAAACGATGGCTGTGGGGGCGCTTTGCCTGCTTTTGGGACTGCTTTTCCTCGTACGCCCGCGAGAAAATCGGGATGTCGCCTTCGTGGTGCCTTCGCGCCTCGGAGAAGTTCGGATTACCCAGGATGCTTTGCGTGGGATCGTTGCCCGGGCGGCACTGGGAATTGAGGGCGTGCGCCAAGTGGATGCTACGCTTTGGCAGCGTCCAGAGGGGCTGGAGATCACGGTGAGCGGGGAGCTGCTTGCAGAGGTGGTGCTTACGGAAATTTCGGAAGCCTTGCAAACTGCGGTCAAAAGAGATGTAGAGAATTATACCGGAATCCGGGTAACTGAGGTGAAAGTGCTGGTGCGGAGCGTGGAAGGTCTGCGCCAGGCACGTATCAGATGAACGGTTGGCAGGAACTAAAAACAAGGTGCACTCGGCTTTTCATGTGGGCACTTGCAGAGCACCCTGGTAAACTCTTAGGGACGTCTTTAGGTTTGCTCTTCGGCCTGTTATTTGTGCTTATCGGCTTCTGGCGTGCCCTCATCCTCATGACCTTCATTGTGGTTGGATTCTTAGCGGGAAAACGCTATGATGATCACAAGGATTTGGGGAAATGGCTGGAGCGAATTTTCCATTAAGGATAAGCCTGCAGGTATTGGGTATGATTGTTTTTAGGAGGGGATTATGATTCGCAGGCACGCACGGGAAACGGTCTTGCAAGTATTGTTCCAGTTAGATATGAGTGGGGAAGCGGAGCCTGAACCCATCCTTGCCCGCTGGGCTGCAGAATTCGCTTTAGCTGAGGCTAGCCTTGGGTTTGCTCGGGAACTTCTGTTGGGTACCTTAGCAAATAAGGCAGAAATTGATGTTCTTTTAGCTCGTTTGTCCGAAGGTTGGCCTTTAGAGCGCATGGCCAATGTGGATCGCAGTATCCTCCGCCTAGCTGCTTATGAAATCCTGCAGCGCCCTGATATTCCGGGACGGGTCAGTCTCAATGAAGCAATCGAGCTGGCCAAACGGTTTAGCGGGGAAGAGTCGGCAAAGTTTATCAATGGAATTTTGGATAGGCTCTTGGCGGATTCTCCGAAAGGTGTACCAACCGAAAAGACAGCCCTCTTAGCCGCGAAAACATCGGCAAAAGGGCGTAAGGGAAACAAGAGCCAACACGGTAGGTTGGACGTAAAGCACGCGCACCAGGCAGAGGACGTTAAGACGGAAGGCCCTTCTCCCAACTGAAGGGTTGCGAGGACAACGATGTACTATCTTGGATTGGATACGAGTGCCTATACAACCTCTCTGGCCATGATCGGGGAGGAAGGGGTTGCCTGGGAGAAAAGGCTGGTGCTTGAAGTTCCGGCCGGGGAAACCGGATTGGCTCAGTCGGTTGCTTTTTTTCAACATGTGCAGAATCTACCTCGGTTGGTGGCGGAGGTGCCGTCCTATCTCTGGGAAGGCTTGGTTGCTGTGGGTGTGAGCACTGTTCCCCGTCCGGTTCCGGGTTCTTATATGCCGGTTTTTACTGCCGGGTTAGCGGTGGCTCAGGCGATTGCGGCTGCACGCCAAGTTCCGCTCATGCCGACAAGCCATCAGGAAGGGCATATTGCCGCCGGATTAGTCTCCGCAGGGGGTCCTGAAGGGACCGATTTTTTGGCTGTTCATCTCTCAGGGGGAACAACGGAGTTGTTGGCGGTCTCTCAGCATGAACCAGGAAGCGTGAATATCCGTCTGCTCGGTGGCACAACGGATCTCCATGCCGGGCAGTTCGTGGATCGGGTGGGGGTGCGCTTGGGCCTATGTTTTCCATCTGGAAAAGAACTGGAGAAACTGGCGCAAGGGGCGGCACCCGGGGCGGAATCTCTGCTGCCTTCCTCGATACGGGGGCTTGAAGTGAGTTTTTCGGGAGTAGAAACTGCAGCCCAACGTTTGATTGAGCAGGGAACGCCTGCCGCAGATGTGGCGCGGGCGGTGGAAGGATGTATCGTGCGCACGGTGGCCAAACTCGTGGAACGCGGGTTGGACAGGCAGGGTCTGTCTGACGTGCTGATGGTGGGCGGGGTCTCAGCAAATCAATTCATCCGTCAGGCCCTAGCACTCCGCTTGGGTCAAAAAGCGCGATTATACTGGGCTGAACCGGAGTGGAGCCGGGATAATGCGCTTGGTGTGGCCTATTTAACTAAAAAAGGTGCAACGATCCGGAATATTTTTTAAATACTGTTAGAAGGAATTTGTGTAAAGTGTGACGAATGAATTAATGTTTGAGTATTTTCTGGAGGAGGAGTGTACTTGTACCGTATCATGAAGAGAAAACAACTGGCTCCGTCCATTGTCCTCTTGGAAGTAGAGGCTCCAGCGGTCGCAGCCAAAGTCGAGCCGGGACAGTTTGTGATTGTCCACATGGACGAGCATTCCGAACGTATTCCTTTGACGGTCATGGATTTTAACCGGGAGCGGGGAACGATCACCATCGTGATTCAAGATGTGGGATATTCCTCTTGCATGATCAACCTTATGCAAGAAGGAAGCGCTTTCCAGGATTTTGTCGGCCCTTTGGGTTCTGCTTCGGAGATTGAAAACTTGGGTACCGTCGTATGTATCGGAGGTGGCTTAGGGATCGCCCCTGTGCATCCGATCGCGCGCGCTTTGAAAGCAGCGGGAAATCATGTCATCTCTGTGCTGGGTTCACGCAGTGCGGATCTGCTCATCCTGGAAGAGGAAATGCGGGCTGTCAGTGATGAAGTGGTTATTGCCACCAATGATGGAAGCCTCGGTGTTCAGGGATTTGTTACGGATGGTTTGGCGCATATTTTGGCTCAGGGAACAAAAGTCAATGCGATTTGGGCGATTGGCCCCATGATCATGATGAAGGCGGTTGTGGAGTATACCCGCCCACTTGGGATTAAGACGATTGTCAGCTTGAACCCGATTATGGTGGATGGCACGGGGATGTGTGGAGCTTGCCGGGTGAGTGTAGGCAATGAGACGAAGTTCGCGTGTGTTGACGGTCCAGAGTTTGATGGGCATTTAGTGGACTTCGACCTGGCGATGCAGCGTTTGAATTATTATAAAGATGAAGAGAACCGAGCAAAGGCCCATGGAATGTGCGGCATAGAAGGGGGGCATCATTAATGGCCTTGAGAGTACCGCGCCATGACATGCCTTGCCAGGATCCCCTGGAACGAGCACACAACTTTGATGAAGTGACCTTAGGCTATGCGGAAGAAACGGCCATTGAAGAGGCACAGCGCTGTTTACAGTGCAAAAATCCAACCTGTCGCGTTGGATGCCCAGTAGAAGTGCTGATTCCAGACTTTATAAAGAAAGTTGCCGAAGGGGACTTCTTGGCTGCTGCTGTTGTGCTCAAAGTGAAGAATTCTTTACCGGCGGTCTGTGGTCGGGTTTGTCCGCAAGAAAGCCAGTGTGAAAGTCAATGTGTTCTCGGTAAGAAAGGCGAGCCAGTGGCGATTGGCCGCTTAGAGCGTTTCGTAGCAGATTATGAAATCAAGTTTGGGAAGAGCCAGTTTGAAAAACCAGAGTCTTCCGGAAAACGGGTGGCTATTATCGGCGGCGGCCCTGCAGGGCTCGCCTGCGCTGGCGATTTAGCGAAAGCCGGGCATGTCGTTACGGTTTTTGAAGCCTTGCATGTGGCTGGAGGCGTGCTGATGTATGGAATTCCCCAATTCCGTCTGCCTAAGGAAGTCGTGCAGACCGAGATCAACAACCTGAAGAAGATGGGCGTCGAAATCCTAACCAATCATGTGGTTGGGAAAGTGACGTCGGTCGATGAATTGATGGACAACGGATATGATGCTGTATTCATCGGTACGGGAGCTGGGCTTCCATACTTTATGGGGATTCCTGGTGAAAATCTTCTCGGTGTGTATTCAGCGAATGAATTTCTCACCCGGACGAACTTGATGAAAGGGTACAAGTTTCCTGAATATGCGACCCCGGTCAAAGTTGGCAAAAAGGTTGCTGTCCTCGGGGCTGGCAATGTAGCCATGGATGCAGCCCGCACCTCGCTACGGCTGGGTGCGGAAGACGTGTACATCGTCTATCGCCGCTCACGCGATGAGATGCCCGCTCGTAAAGAGGAATTGGAGCATGCGGAAGAAGAAGGGATCCAGTTCCGCCTGCTGACCAATCCGGTACAGCTCAATGGGGATGAGCGCAGCTGGGTGAAGAGTATGACCTGCCTGCGCTATGAGCTGGGTGAGCCTGATGCTTCTGGCCGCCGCTCTCCCATGGCTGTCAAGGGTTCTGAGTTCGACATGGAGGTGGATACAGTGATCGTGGCCATCGGCCAAGGACCGAACCCGTTGGTGACCACATCCACTCCGGGTTTGGAATTGAACAAGCGCGGTAACATTGTGGCGGATCCGGAAACTTTGGCGACGTCTAAACCAGGTGTATTTGCCGGAGGGGATATTGTCACAGGGGCAGCTACGGTCATTCTTGCCATGGGAGCGGGGAAGAAAGCTGCGGCAGCCATCGATGCGTATTTGAAGTCCAAATAAGGAATGGGCACGGTAGCTTGAGGGTGGGAGTCATGCTCCCGCCCTTTTAGAGGCTTGGCTTTGGTCTTCTTGTATGTGGGTGTCTGGGTAGAACCTGTCAAGGAGTGTCACAATATTAAAAAGGTTTCGGGTTTTAAGATGGGAAGGGGGCGTTTTTTATGGCACAATTGCTCGACGGGAAAGCCGTTGCTAAAGTTCTTAAAGAAGAGATCCAACAGGAAATTGCCGAGTTAAAAGAACAAGGGGTTCATCCGAAACTAGCCGTAGTTTTGGTTGGGGATGATCCGGCGTCTGTGGTCTATGCCAAATCGAAACAAAGGATGAGCGAAGGACTGGGGATGGCGTTTGAGCTCTTTACTCTCCCAAGTGCTACCCAGGAAGAGGAAGTCCTTACTTTGATCGAGCGCCTGAATCAAGATGCTGAAACACATGGGATCATGGTGGAACTGCCGCTCCCTAAACATATTTCTAAAGAGAAAGTCATGGCTTCCGTCCGTCCGGACAAGGATGTGGATGGTGTGCACCCGATCAATCGGGGGTATATTCTTAGCGGTGAAGAGGGACTGTTCCCGGCCACCCCGCAAAGCTGTATCGAAATCATGCTGCGCTCGGGTGTGCAAATTTCCGGCAAGCATGTCGTGATTGTGGGCCGGGGTGAGACGGTGGGTAAGCCCTTGGTGTTCTTAATCCTCAAACATAATGCCACGGTTACGATTTGCCATTCCAAGACCCCTGATTTAGGGTATCATACCCGTCAGGCTGATATCCTGATCGCCGCCGTGGGTAGAGCTAAACTAGTGAAGATGGATATGGTCAAACCAGGGGCGATTGTGGTCGATGCGGGCATCAACGAGATTCCGGGAGGGATTTGCGGGGATGTTGACTTTGACGCAGTGAAAGAGGTTGCCGGGATGATCTCCCCGGTTCCGGGTGGAGTCGGCTCTTTGACGACGGTGCTCATCATGAAGAATGTCCTCAAGGGAATTGCCCTACAGAGGAGGTATAAATAATGGACGGAAACGCATTTTGGCAGTGGACGACCGAAAAATTCCTGGCTGAAGCGGCAAGCTCTGCACCCACGCCTGGGGGTGGAAGCGTGTCTGCCTTTGTCGGGGCTTTGGCGGCTTCCATGGTGTGCATGGTCGCGAACTTAACGGTCGGGAAAGAGAAATACAAGGATGTGGAACCGCAAGTTGAGGAGATTCTTGCCGATGCGGAAACGGTGCTCGCTTCTTTGAAAAGCGGGCTGAGCCAGGATATCGCCGAATTCTCTAATTTCATGG
>JAIMKP010000025.1:27147-27355 GCA_020692355.1 Desulfosporosinus sp. | reverse complement strand
GTTTTTTATAATAGAGTCATCATCAATAGGCAACGCGTTTCTCTACAATGACGCTGAATTGGGGTAAACTGTTTGAGGAAAACAGCGCATTTCGATGGAGGTTTGGCATGGATACAGCACAATCTGTGCAGATACTGTGGCGGTTGTGCAGAGTCGGCTGTAACGAGGATAGCCGAAGAACCCCATATCACGAACGTGGCATGGGGTT
>JAIMKP010000025.1:0-27095 GCA_020692355.1 Desulfosporosinus sp. | reverse complement strand
GAAAGCAAGGCATCGAAGCAAGGGTTTAAGGATTGAAGCGAGGTTCCTGTAATTTGATTGGAAGGGTTGATTTACTCTTGCCAAGCTGACTTACTTTCTTTAAGAGCATAAATTGTGTTGGGGGCAGACCCCGGAGGGACCGGGCTCGGAAACAGGGCTTTTCGTGATGTGGGGGTTCTTTGTTGCAATCACGACTCGCGTACTCTATCATATAAGCCATGAGGAGTGATACCATTGACGCACATATGGACCGTGAGCGAATTGGCGGGGGAGATCGACCGTACCTTGCAGGATAACTTTTTGTTTCAGAACTGCTGGGTCAGTGGGGAAATCTCTAACTTTAAGCATCACTTACCGTCAGGCCATTGGTATTTTACGCTAAAAGATGATGTCTCGAGTCTACGGGCGGTGATGTTCCGCAGCCGGGCTGTGCGGGTGCGTTTTGAGCCGAGAAACGGAATGCAAGTGCTCGTCCGGGGCAATGTGAAACTCTATGACCGGGATGGGAACATCCAGGTTTATGCCGAAGAAATGCAGCCCGCTGGGCTAGGTGAGCTTTACTTAGCCTTTGAACAGTTGAAAGAACGGCTGATTGTCGAAGGGTTGTTTGCTGAGGAACGGAAAAAGAAGATCCCCCTCCTGCCGCAGCGGGTGGGGATTGTCACGAGTACTTCCGGAGCGGCCTTGCGGGATATTCTTCAGATCATCAAGCGGCGGCATCCGCGCATGTCGTGGGTCGTTGCTCCGGCAGCAGTTCAGGGAGAAGCGGCACCTCGGGAGATCGTAGAAGGGATCCGGCGTTTAAACCGTTTTGAGGGGATCGATGTCCTGATTGTCGGGCGGGGCGGCGGTTCTCTGGAAGAGCTTTGGGCCTTTAATACAGAAGAAGTGGCCCGGGCGATTGCGGCTTCGCGTATCCCTGTAATTTCCGCGGTGGGGCATGAGACCGATATGACCATTGCTGATTATGTGGCTGACTTGCGGGCTCCGACTCCGTCAGCTGCCGCTGAACTTGCGGTTCCTCTGCTTCAGGGGTTGAAAGAGCGGGTGGATTACCTGGAGAAGCGCCTGCAGCGAGGGTTAAGTGCCCGGCTGGCGTGGAAACGCCAGCTTTTGGAGAGGCTAGCGCTGAAGGCACCGCTGCGGGATCCATTTTGGCGAGTGGAACGCGGTCGTCAGGAGCTGGATGACTTTGCCTCACGCTTGCAAAACAGCATGACTAGATTTATGGCGGATAAAAATGGTATACTAAAATTATTGGCTGCCAAACTTGATTTGCTCAGCCCCTTAAGTGTTTTAGAAAGGGGTTATTCATTAACGTATGATCAGAATGGACAGATACTGCGTTCTGCGGTCGGGGTGACATGCGGCGCACAGGTGCAGGTTCGCTTGGCTGAAGGGCGCATAGAATGCCGGGTTGTAAAGGCAGAGATTAGAGGCGATAATATTGGCAATAGATGAGAAGTTGAGTTTCGAAGCGGGTATCGAGAGGCTGGAAGGGATCGTAGAAGCTCTCGAACAGCGGGATGTGTCGCTGGAAAATGCCTTGAGTCTTTTCCAAGACGGAGTCAGCCTTATCCAGCATTGCAATGCCCTGCTGAATAAGGCTGAGCAGGTTATGGGAGTGCTTCTGGAAGAGGATGGAGAGCTTCACTTAGAACGCGCGCTACCAGTGGAAGGATGAAACTGTTGTTTAAGGAACGCTTGGCGCAGTACCGTGCGCAAGTTGATGAATATATCAACACCATCTCTTGGAACGAGAAGGTGTTGGATAAAAGCATGGCCTATTCCCTCACAGGGAGCGGCAAGCGGATTCGCCCCGTCTTGGCCTTGGCTGCAGCAGAGGCGATGGGTGCGAACCCTGAGCATATTCTTCCTGCGGCGGCAGCTTTGGAAATGATTCATACGTATTCCCTGATCCACGACGATCTGCCGGCGATGGATGATGATGACTACCGCCGGGGGCGCTTGTCTAATCACAAGGTTTTTGGAGAAGGGATAGCGATTCTTTCAGGGGATGCCCTATTAACATATGCTTTTGAATTATTGGCAGCGCCCATGCAGGTTGAACCCAGGCGCCAGCTTCAAGTGATCAAAGAAGTGGCAGACGCAGCTGGCCGCCAGGGGATGGTTTTAGGCCAGGTACTCGACTTGGAAGGGGAGGGCAAAGCTCTGGGGCTTCAGGAAATCGAACAGATTCACCGCCATAAAACGGGAGCACTTCTCAGAGTTTCCGTGCGCTTAGGAGGAATTTTGGCCGGTGGGAGCGAAGAAGATATTCAGGCGTTGTCCCGTTATGCTGCCGCCCTCGGGTTGGCGTTTCAGATTAAGGATGACATCTTGGATTTGGAGAGCGACAGTTTAACCTTGGGTAAGCCGATCGGAAGCGACTTGAAACGCGATAAAGCCACCTATCCTTCCCTCTTGGGGCTTTCTGGGGCCAAAGCTGAGTTAGCGGCTAAAATCCAGGAGGCTATAGATGCATTGCAACTTCTTGGAGAGCGGGGTAGATTTCTCAGGGATTTGGCAGATTATATTCAAGCGCGTCAGCACTAAGGGGTGTTCAATATGTTTCCTGGGTTAATCCATAATACCATCCTTGTTTCTGCAATTACAGCTTGGTTTGTGGCTCAAATCTTTAAGATCGGTGTCAACCTCTTCCTCCAGCGGCGGCTAGATATCGAAATGTTAGTGAGTTCCGGCGGTTTCCCTAGCTCCCACTCGGCGACCGTTAGCGCCTTGACGTTAGGAATTGGGAAATACTATGGCTGGGATTCCCCAATATTCGCAGTGGCTGCGGTGTTTGCCATGATTGTCATGTACGACGCGGCTGGAGTCAGGCGGGCTGCGGGAAAACAGGCGGAAGTGATCAATCAATTGGTGGAGCGCCTTTACCAAGGATCGGATTCATCCCAGGAACGCTTAAAAGAACTGATCGGGCATTCGCCGCTTGAAGTGTTTGGCGGAGCACTCGTGGGTATCGTTGTGGGGATGCTCGTCTAAACCCAAGGGGGTCTGTCCTTGTCAAACCGGAAACGTAAGCGTTGGAAACATCTTGTCTATGTGTTTATCGGGAGTTTTGTGGCTGCTGCAGTGGTTGGTGGCGGTTCGGAAATTTTCATGGAACGAATGTCTTTGCTCTGGGCCTCGGTGTTTCTGCTGGTCGTGGTCTTGGTGAACATTCTTTTCGATGTCATTGGGATTGCGGCGACTGCTGCGCATGAAGCTCCGCATCATGCTCGGGCAGCGAATCGGGTTTTTGGAGCGAAACATGCTGTTCAAATTGTAAGAAACGCTGATTTTGTCGCAAATTTTGCCAATGACGTTGTAGGGGATATTACGGGGACGGTGAGCGGGGCCATGGCGGCGAGTATCGTTATCGATCTCGTGCATTATTCTCCGAAGTTAAGTGCTTCTGAGGTGTGGCTCAATATGTTCATGCTGGCCCTGGTCGCTTCGGTCACAGTGACAGGGAAAGCGGCGGGTAAGTCATTCGCCATTCATGAAGCCAATCGCATCGTCGCTGCTGTAGGTGGGGTCTTGGCCACGGTCGAGAAGGTGACTGGTTGGAATTTTACGCGACTGAAAAAACAGGGAGGAAATAAACATGGGTCTGCTCGAAAACATTCATGAACCAAGTGATTTGCGTTCCCTCAGTATGGCCGAGTTGAAAGAACTTGCGGGAGAAATCCGTCAAGAAATGATCACGGTCGTAGCGGCGAACGGCGGGCACTTGGCCCCGAATTTGGGTGTAGTTGAACTGACCTTGGCCCTTCATCGTGTGTTTAAGAGCCCGAGCGATAAGATTATTTGGGATGTAGGGCATCAAACCTACATCCATAAACTCATCACAGGTCGAAAAGGCCTGTTTAAAACCTTGCGCCAGTATAAAGGATTGTCCGGTTTTCCGAAGCGTTCGGAGAGTGAGCATGATTTTTTTGAGACCGGGCATTCCAGCACCTCCATCTCGGCGGCCGTCGGGTATGCGCAAGCACGCGATGTGCTCAAGGAACACCATGATGTTGTGGCCGTGATAGGGGATGGTGCCATGACCGGTGGCATGGCCTACGAGGCCTTGAATTATGCCGGGCAAAGCGGCATGCACGTGATCGTCATCCTAAATGATAATGAAATGTCAATTGCTCCGAATGTCGGTGCAATTTCTTCATATTTAACCCGGCTGCGCACGGATCCGCGCTATGATAAGCGCAAATCCGATGTTGAGTACTTGCTCAAGCGGATTCCGGGGATTGGGGACAAGGTTGCTAAAGCCGCCGAGAAGGCTAAAGACGGGCTTAAATACCTTCTGGTTCCCGGAATGTGGTTTGAGGAGCTGGGCTTTACCTATCTGGGGCCGATTGACGGTCATGACCAGGTCATGATGGAACAAGTCTTGGAACAGGCTAAACAAAAGAGAGGGCCTGTACTGGTTCACGTTGTGACCCGTAAAGGGAAAGGATATGCGCCAGCAGAGGAAAATCCGGACGTGTTTCATGGGGTAGGTCCTTTCAATCCGGAAACAGGAGAAGTGCACAAGAGAAAGGCTCCGCCAACCTATACCCAAGTATTTGGTGAAACCCTCTCTGCCTTGGGCAGGGAAAATGAAAAGATCGTAGCCATCACGGCGGCTATGCCTGGGGGAACCGGGCTCAACCTCTTTGCCCGCGAGTTTCCGGAGCGCTTTTTTGATGTCGGGATTGCGGAACAGCATGCCGTGACCTTTGCGGCGGGGCTGGCTTTTGGAGGACTCAAGCCAGTTGTCGCGATTTACTCGACTTTTTATCAGAGAGCCTATGATCAGGTCTTGCATGATGTCTGCCTCCAGGGTGCCCCGGTTGTCTTAGCTATAGACCGGGCCGGAGTGGTTGGGGATGATGGCCCAACCCACCATGGGGTGTTTGATATTTCTTTCTTACGCGCGATTCCTAATCTCGTCTTCATGGCACCGAAAGATGAAAATGAGCTAAGACATATGCTGCATACGGCGGTGCGCCTGGATGGACCGGTGGCCCTGCGTTATCCGCGTTCGGCCGGACAGGGGGTTTCCTTGGATCCGGTATTGAAAGACGTCCCTTTGGGCAAGGGAGAGGTACTGAAAGAAGGGCGGGATGTGGCCATCCTCGCGATTGGCCCGATGGCTTATCCTTCCTTGGCGGCTGCCCAGGAACTGCGCCTTAAAGGGATCGATGCGGCGGTCATCAATTTGCGTTTTATTCAGCCGCTGGATACGGAATTAGTTCTGCGCTTCGCTCGCCTGACCAAACGCTTGGTCACGGTGGAAGATCATATGTTGAGCGGTGGGATGGGAAGCGCGGTTTTGGAACAACTGGCCGATCATGGTCTGACGGATGTGGCCGTTGAGCGCTTGGGCTACCGGGATTATGTGGATCAAGGCCCCATTCCAGTTTTACAGCAGAATCACGGATTATCGGCGAAAGGGATTATGGCCGCTGCGGAAAGGCTTCTTCACAGAGGTTCTCAGGCGGCCCAAGGCCGGGGCGGGTTGGCCATTCACAAGCTTAAAGCTTAAAACTTTTCTATCGAACGACTGACTCAGGCTCTCCTATGTGTGTCGTACACATCCTCGGAGAGTGGGTAGCGAAAGGAAAAATTGTGGGGAAGGGTAAGGAACGTCTGGACATCCTTTTGGTCAACAAAGGATTGTCCGAAAGCAGAGAAAAAGCGAAACGCTCGATCATGGCTGGGCTCGTCTTTGTGGATCAGCAGAGGGTGGACAAGCCGGGGACGGAAGTGCCCAGAGAAGCCCGTCTGGAATTGAGAGGGGAGGCGTTGCCCTTTGTATCCCGTGGAGGGCTGAAATTGGAGAAAGCGCTGAAAGCGTTCCCAGTGTCATTTGGCGACCAAGTGGTTGCAGACATCGGGGCTTCGACCGGCGGGTTTACAGACTGTGCCTTGCAGCACGGGGCGGCTAGGGTTTATGCCATTGACGTAGGCTATGGGCAGTTAGCCTGGAAGTTACGTTCGGATTCGAGGGTTATTTCCCTCGAACGCCTGAATGCCCGCTATCTGGAAGAAGACACCTTGCCAGAAAAAGTGGACTGGGTGGTTTCTGATGTGTCCTTTATCTCCATTACGAAGATATTTCCTGCCATGCTTAAGATTTTAAAGGAAGAAGGCGAGGCCCTGATTCTGATCAAGCCCCAGTTTGAAGCGGGAAAAGAACACGTTGGGAAAAAAGGGGTTGTGCGTGATCCGAAAATCCACGAAGGGGTTCTGCGAACCGTTCTGACTGAGGCATTTCGCTGCGGTTTTAGGATCGAAGGCTTGGATTTTTCCCCCATCCGAGGGCCGGAGGGGAATATCGAATATTTGGCCTGGCTGCAGCGAGGGAAAACTCTGGCAGACGAGATGACCCTGCAGGAAGGGTTGGCCCAGGTTGCAGACGTGGTGGCTCAGGCTCAGAAGGGGAGTATCTAATGCATACAGTGGGTTTATGGATTAATACCAGTAAACCAAATGCACAGGAGATGGCCGCAAAGCTGAGCGAGTGGTTTCACTTAAGAGCCTGGAATGTGCTTACCGCTCGCCAAACCTTCACCCCGCCGCTTGACTTTGTGATTTCCTTAGGTGGGGACGGCACGCTTTTGGAAGCGGCGCGCGAACTCTCACAGGCGCAGATCCCGGTCTTGGGAGTGAACCTGGGGCGGCTGGGATTTCTTTGCGAAATCGAAAAGGATGATGTCTTCCCAGCTTTAGAAAAGGTTTTGCGGGGAGAGTACCAAATACAGAAGCGCATGATGCTGCAAGCCCTAGTGGAAGTGGACGGAGCGGAGCAAACCGTGAAGGTTTTGAATGATGTCGTATTCCTGCGCGATCGGAATTCAGGTCTCGTCACCTTGCAGGCGGATTTGTCGGGTGAACCATCTGTCAGCTATCCGGCTGATGGTCTCATCGTGGCCACTCCAACCGGATCAACTGCCTACTCTCTCTCCGCAGGCGGGCCTATTGTCAGCCCAGATGTGGAGGCAGTGATTCTCAGTCCCCTCGCCGCGCATTCCCTTTCCGCTCGACCGATGGTGGTATCGCCTGAGGATGACATAGAAATCATCCTGGAACGCGGGCAGAAATGCCGGGTCACATTCGATGGGCAGGTCAATGTGCCGCTCCTTTTAGGAGAGCGGATAAAAATTAAGCGATCTCCAATGAAGGCGTTGCTGATTCGATTAGGCAGGCGTAGCTTCCCAGCGGTTGTCCGGGAAAAGCTTATGGATCGCTGGCATGACTAAGTCAGGAGGCTGAGGGATGGCGTTTGGGATTCAGGATATTCAGGGTTATCTCAGGCTGGTTTTAGGCTCGATCCTGCTGAAGGGGGATACGGCTGTGGATGCGACGGCTGGGCGGGGAAGAGACACGCTCTTTTTGGCCCAGTCCGTCGGCAGGGAGGGCAGGGTCTATGCCTTTGACATCCAGCCCGAGGCCTTGTCGGAAACACAGAGACGCCTGCAGGAACATGCCCAACATGAGCAGGTTGTGCTCTCTAGATTGGATCATGCCCGTATGGGCGAAGTTGTCGAGGGAAGGGCCAAGGTGGTCATGTTTAATTTAGGGTATTTGCCGGGCGGGGATCATGCACTGACGACCCAGTCAGAATCCACGCTTGCGGCGATGAAGGCTGCGCTCGATTTGCTAGAAGTGAATGGCATCATGGCGATTACGGCGTACCGAGCACATCCAGGAGGCGATCGCGAAGCGTTCGAAGTGGATGCGTTTCTGGCAGGACTCTCCCGTTCGGCATTCAGTGTTTTAAAGGGAGAGTATATCAACCAGATGTCAAACGCGCCTTATTGGATATTGGTACAACGGAAAAGGGAGGATTTTGGGCATGAAGACTCGCCGCCAAATAAAAATTCAGGAACTGATTGGTAAGGAGGTCATTCGAACTCAGGAGGAGCTGGCCGAAAGGCTAAGGGAAGAGGGGTTTGACGTTACTCAGGCCACCGTTTCCCGGGATATCAAGGAGCTGGGGCTGATTAAAGTGCCGAGCCATGGGGAGGAATACCGCTATGCGCTGTCGACCGAGAGCCATCCAGCTAATTTCTTAGAACGTCTCAAACGCCTATTTCGGGAAACGGTCGTTTCCGTGAATGACAGCGAAAACCTTGTCCTCATCCGGACGATTCCGGGACATGCCCATGCGTTGGCATCGCTCATCGATGGTAGCGACTGGGACGACATGATCGGTACGGTGGCCGGGGATGATACCATCCTTTTGGTCGTGAAGCCCAAAGAGGCGACGGTTGAGGTCTTGGCGCGAATCAACAGCCTAATGGGGTAGGGGGTTTTACCATGCTTTTGGAGATGCATGTTCAAAACTTCGGCCTGATGGAAGATATCCGTTTGGAGTTTAGCGAAGGATTGACGGTGTTTACCGGGGAAACGGGGGCAGGCAAGTCGATGCTGATTGATGCTCTCGGTGTGTTGCTCGGCGGGAGAGTGTCGGCCGAAATGATTCGGCACGGAGAAGGGCAAGCCCGTGTTGAAGGGGTATTTTCGAGCCTGACGGAACCGCTGCAAGAGAGGCTTGCGGACGCAGGGTATGCGGCAGAAGACGACCAGCTCTTCCTTTCACGAGAAGTGAATGCCTCAGGGCGCAATCTCTGCCGTGTTCAGGGACGCACGATCCCTTTGAGCCTCTATCGCTCCCTTTGCGAAGGGCTAGCTGACATTCACGGTCAGATGGAGCACCAGTCCCTACTGAAATCCGAAACCCATCGGGAACTTGTGGATGCCTTAGGGGGAGCGGAAGGAAAGGGACTCTTGGCTGAGGTCGCTTCTGCTGCTCGGGAGTACCGGGCCATGGCTGTCAGGGAGCGGGAGCTGTCCCGTCTGGAAGGCGAGCGCCAGCGACGGATCGACATCTTGGATTACCAACTCGCCGAAATCGACCAGATTTCCCCCCATCCAGGGGAGGAAGAGGAACTCCGGGCCGAACGCAAGCGCCTCAGTCATGGCGAAAAGATTGCGAGCCTGGTTCAAGAAGCCTATGAGGTGTTATACCTTGGAGCGCAGCGCATGCCCTCTGCGTATGACCTTTTGGCGAGGGCTAAACGCGCGCTGAGCGAATTAGCCCGATTGGACCCGTCCTGTAGTGGACTTTTGGAACCGGTCGAAGCCGCTTATTATGCGGTGGAAGATGTGGGGGAGCAAGTGCGCCGTTACCAGGAGGGGTTTGATTTAGAGCCCGAAAGGCTTGAAGTGATCGAAGGACGCCTGGCTGAGTTGCACCGTCTTAGTAAATACGGTGGGAGCATTGAGGAAGTGCTCAATGAGCGGGAGCAGATGAGCGTGGAGCGCGAGCAGCTGACACATTTGGAAGATGAACAAGGCGAGATTGCCGCAGCGAAAGAGAAGGCGCACCTGCGCTATCAGGAATTTTCCCAGAGGCTTACGCTTAAACGCCAAGAAGAGTCAGAACGCCTGGAAAAAGAATTGGCTTTGGAACTCGCTGATCTCGGCCTTGAAAAAAGCAGGATGGAAGTGCACTTTATTCCGGTGACTGATCCCGAGCCCAGAGGGGCGGAACAGATTGAGTTTTATTTTTCCGCCAATCCGGGGGAACCGCCGAAGCCTTTGGCGAAGACGGCTTCAGGCGGGGAGATGGCACGTGTGATGCTCGCCCTTAAAAGTATGCTGGCCGGAGTGGAGCAGATGGGGACGTTTGTCTTTGATGAAGTGGACAGTGGGGTAGGCGGGCGGACGATTCAAAAGGTAGGCGAAAAACTCAAGAAAATCGCCCAGGGCAAGCAGGTTTTATGTATTACCCATGCCCCTATCGTCGCCTCTTTTGCGGATGAGCATTATGGCATTGTCAAGGAGGTTAAAGCAGGTCGGACACGCACTCAGGTCGAACGTCTGAACTCGGAGGAGCGGATCGATGAATTGGCCCGCATGCTTGGAGGTGAGGGTGACATTTCCCGACGTCACGCCCGCGAACTCTGGGAAAAGAACTGGAAACAAAGTGTTTCATGATAGTTTCGTTGAAAAGCTAAAGTCTGATGGCTCAAAACGCTCACTTTTATTTTTTAGTGGGCGTTTTTTACTTTTAGCCTGAGTTTTTCCGGATTTTATGGCAATACTACAAAATCCTTAGTAATCATGGAACGGATTTAACAGGATGAAAGCGAAAATATATGGACATTTTAAGATTAGACTTCGCTTGAATAAAAGAGAAAGCAGGGGAGAGCAGAAGAATCCATGGGGAGAAAGGAATGGAGGGTGGTAGAAGGGTGAAAATTAGAAGAATCCTGGTTATCATGAGCCTTCTTCTCAGTACCTTCCTCAGTTTCAGCCCCGCAATGCAGGAACTAGCCCACTTTCCGGAATCACCGATCCAGTCTCAGTGGCATGCACCTCAAATGCATGGCCTCTGGAGCCATATCGTCACGGTAGAGCAAGGTGAGGAAACCAAAGTCTTGGCTACGGCATCCCATTTCGCTCCTCAAACCGTTCAAGTCAGTTACAAGCTTTTTGGGCTCTTTCCCTTAAAATCAAGCGAAGTGCAAGTGATGCCGGAAATGAGCCTGATTCCTGGAGGACAGTCGATCGGTGTCACCCTCCAAGCTAAAGGTGTGATGGTGGTCGGACAAGCTCCTGTGGTTGACCAAGATAAGAAGAAGCATGATCCAGCCAAAGAAGCAGGCATTGAAATCGGTGATATCCTGCTCAAAATCAATGATAAGGATGTCAAAACCGATCAGGATGTGGCAAGTGCAGTGCATGAAGCAGGGCAAAAGCAAGAGAAAGTCAAAGTGCTTTTGAAACACCGGGGAGAGCTGGCGGAAAAAGTTTTGAATTCAGTTTACTGCCCAGAAACCGAACGTTTTCGAATTGGACTCTATGTTCGCGATGCGGCAGCCGGAGTTGGAACCCTAACTTTTTTTGACCCGATAAGCAAACAATATGGGGCTTTAGGACATGTGATCAATGATGCGGACACCAACCAGCGTATCGAGGTTTCCATGGGACAACTCGTCGCTTCCAATATTCATTCCATTGAAAAAGGGCG
The DNA here is from genome assembly GCA_020692355.1 of Desulfosporosinus sp. Classification (GTDB taxonomy): domain Bacteria; phylum Bacillota; class Desulfitobacteriia; order Desulfitobacteriales; family Desulfitobacteriaceae; genus JAJZPA01. Next base: position 16,069 of record JAIMKP010000025.1, on the reverse strand, counting down.
TCGTGGGCATCCTGGGGAAAAAGTCGGCTCCTTTGTGACTAACTCCTCCTTTAATGGAACCATTGAACGCAACACGTCAACCGGGATTTTTGGGAGTCTAAATGGAGGTCTTCAGCAACCTTACTTTACCGGGCCGATCCCTGTGGGATGGCAATCCGATGTTCAGCAGGGCCCTGCAAAGATTTACACCGTCATTCAGGGTGAACAAATTGAGGAGTTCGAGGTCTCCATCGAACGGGTGATGCCGAATCGAACCGATAGTAAAAATATGGTGATTCGAATTACCGATCCGCGTTTGATTCAAACCACAGGAGGGATTGTGCAAGGAATGAGCGGCAGCCCTATTGTGCAAAATGGTAAACTTGTAGGAGCTGTGACTCATGTGTTCGTTAATGATAGCCTGCGTGGATATGGAGTTTTTATTCAGAATATGCTCCAGGATTCAGGGCTTATCTCAAAGCATGAAGCAGCATAATGCGGAGAGTTAGTTTTTCTTAAAGGCTGGAAAAAAGATCCAGCCTTTTTCTAAATTATTCAATATATCTTTATTTCTCTGAGAAGGAATAACAAAAACAATGTCGAACATTTTAAAAGTTTGATGTAGTGATCCGGTGGAGGGAAGGCGAAAGAAAATATGCAGAAGGTTCGAGTGTTATTGGCAGATGACAATCGCGAGTTTATCGAGGTGCTTAAAGAATATATCAGCCGCCAGGAAGATATGACATTGATCGGAGTCGCTTATCACGGCCAAGAAGCCGTAGAAATGATTTTTCAAGATGAGCCGGATGTTGTCGTTCTCGATATCATTATGCCCCACTTGGACGGCCTCGGTGTGTTGGAACGCATTCAAACCCTTGAACATAAACCGCGGGTTATCATCCTCTCGGCATTTGGGCAGGAAACCATGACCCAAAGAGCGGTGAGTCTAGGTGCCGATTATTATGTATTGAAGCCGTTTGATCTGGACACTTTGGGACGGCGAATTCGCCAAGTCCATGGATTAGAACTATCGGACTTAAACCCAGTCGCTTTAGGCTTGTCCAGTGCAGTTCTGACTCCGTCTTTTCAGGCTGCAGCGACGAAAGCACCAGTCAGTCAAGCTAAGCATTTAGAGGTAGAAGTGACCCGCATGATCCATCAAATGGGTGTCCCGGCCCATGTTAAGGGGTATCAATATCTGCGGGATGCGATTGTCAGTGTGGTACAGGAAATCTCTTTACTGGGAGCTGTCACTAAAGAACTTTATCCGATGATCGCTGAAAAATACCAAACCACCCCCAGCCGGGTGGAACGGGCGATCCGCCATGCGATTGAACTCGCCTGGGATCGTGGGAATGTCGAACTCATGAATCGGTTTTTTGGCTATACGATTGATGTTGACCGTGGTAAGCCTACAAACTCCGAGTTTATTGCGATGGTCGCTGATAAGCTGCGGATGGCTAATCTAATGCTCTAGACAATGAGGTTTAGACGAAGCCAGTTTTAAGAAACTACCTGCACCTATATTATACTGAAGATTAAAGAAGCCAAACCTGTGGCTTTTTTCTTTTGGGCAATTTTAGCCGAGGGAGGAAATCATGCGGGTGGGAGCGAAGTGATCCCTATGATCCATCGATTATCTTAGCTATAGGTTTGGATCATTGATGCTATGGGAAGAATCCAAGTGGTTGGACGATACGAGGTTAGGGAGGCAGCGTTGCGTGTTTACCCGTACAGAAATTGAAGACCTAAGTGCCCAAGTAAATGATCTCCAGGACATTCGCATTCTTTTGACGGCGATCATCCATTCGACCCAAGATGCGATTTCAGTGGCTGACGAGGAGGGACTGGGAATTTTAATTAACCCGGCCTATACCCGCTTGACCGGATTAACTGCCGAGGATGTGATCGGCAAGCCGCCGACCGTGGACATCGCCGAAGGGGAAGAAAGCATGCATATGAAAGTGCTGCGCACGGGTCAAGCGGTGCGCGGAGTTTCAATGAAAGTGGGGCCAAAGCGCAAGGAAGTGATCGTCAATGTAGCTCCGATCATTGTACAGGGAAAACAGCGGGGGTCGGTGGCGGTTTTGCAGGATGTTTCTGAGATCCGGCGGCTTTCGGAGGAACTGGAGGGCGCGAAACGCCTGATTCGCCATTTGGAGGCCAAGTATACCTTTACGGACATCATCGGGGAAAGTGAGGCAATTCGGGCAGCGATTGAACAGGCCGAGCGTGCAGCGTTGACCCCGGCCACGGTAATGCTACGCGGGGAAAGCGGCACCGGCAAAGAACTTTTCGCACATGCGATTCATCGTCATAGTACCCGCCAAAAGGGTCAATTCCTGCGTGTCAACTGTGCAGCTTTGACGGATAGCCTTCTGGAAAGCGAACTCTTCGGCTATGTAGAAGGGGCGTTTACGGGGGCACGTCGTGGAGGTAAGACAGGACTCTTTGAGGAAGCCAATGGCGGTACGTTGTTCCTGGATGAAATCGGGGACATTAGCTTAAATTTGCAGACTAAGCTCCTGCGTGTCCTTCAGGAGCGCGAAGTGATTCGGGTGGGGGACAATCAGCCCATCAGTGTGGATGTACGGGTGATCGCCGCGACCAATGCCAATTTGGAGGAAAAGCTGCGAGCTGGATATTTCCGCGAAGATCTTTATTACCGCCTCAATGTGATCCCGGTCTTGATTCCACCGCTGCGCCAGCGGCGTTCGGATATTCCTCATTTGGTACACCATTTGATCCGAAGGTTTAATCAGGATTATGGCCGTTGCGTAGAACAGGTTAAGGAGGAAGCCCTCCAGATCCTGGAGCAGTATGACTGGCCGGGAAATGTACGGGAACTGGAGAATGTCTTGGGTCGAGCGATTATTAATATGAAAGTCGGGGATACGGTGATGGAAGCCTCATATCTTCCATTTTTAGCGCATCAGCCTGGGCCTTCCCGGAGCGAGGTTGCAGTGGTGGGGCAGGTGTCCGTGCCAGCGCTTGCGAGCTTTGAAGAAATGCAGCGGCAATGGGAGCGGGAGGTTCTGATGCGAACGCTGGCACAGGCTGGAGGAAATAAGACCAAAGCAGCTCAGATCTTGGGGATGTCAATTCGAAACTTCTATTATAAGCTGGAGCGGCATAATCTCGCCTGAGAAATTGAATAATTTTGCAGGCTAAATCTTGCGTAGCTTGCAAAAACTTGCATACTTTATAGGGAAGAAAGAAAAAGGGACACGAACGCTTGGGGGAAGTAGAGGTTCCATTCGGCTAGGAAAACAGACTTTTCATCCCATTCAGATAAAAAGGTGGGAGTTTGTTTATTTCTCTGGCATTGGTTTTGCATTGAAAGGGGGTATCCCCCTATTGCTTCTAATGTGAGGGATATCATGTGAGCGAACTGTAGTTGTTGCAAATGAAAAGGAGGAATGGTTTATGAAGATCTTTGAGTACATGGAGAAGTATGATTATGAGCAATTAGTCATTTGTCAGGACAATAATTCTGGCCTGAAAGCGGTGATTTGCGTCCATGATACGACCTTAGGTCCGGCTCTGGGCGGTACCCGGATGTGGAATTATCGCTCTGAAGAGGATGCGCTCGTGGATGCCTTGCGTTTGGCGCGAGGAATGACTTATAAGAATGCAGCGGCTGGCTTAAACTTGGGCGGGGGCAAGGCCGTGATCATTGGGGATTCCCACACCCAAAAGAGCGAAGAACTCTTTCGGGCTTTTGGACGGTATGTCCAGTCCCTCAATGGACGCTATATCACGGCTGAGGATGTCGGGACGAGCGTACAGGATATGGATTGGGTGCATATGGAGACGAAATTTGTCACCGGGGTCTCTTCATCCTTCGGTTCCTCAGGCGACCCTTCCCCGATGACGGCTTTGGGGGTTTTTCAGGGCATGAAAGCCGCAGCCAAGGAAGTATATGGTTCCGATTCCTTGGAAGGAAAGACCGTGGCCATTCAAGGGTTGGGGCATGTCGGGTATTATTTGGCTAAACACCTAACCGATGAGGGGGCAAAACTGATCGTCACAGATATTAATCCGGAAGCGGTCAAGCGGGTCGTGCGCGAGTTTGTGGCTAAATCGATGGCACCAGAAGACATCATGGGCGCGAAATGCGATATCTATGCTCCTTGTGCGCTGGGTGCGGTGATCAATGATGAGACGATTCCGAAATTGAAGTGCCAGATCGTGGCGGGCTCAGCTAACAATGTCTTAAAAGAAGAGCGTCACGGCGACCGTCTGCATGAACTGGGAATTCTCTATGCGCCCGATTATGTGATCAATGCGGGCGGGGTAATTAATGTGGCGGATGAACTAGACGGGTATCATTATGAACGCGCCTTAAAAAAAGTTGAAGGGGTCTATGAGAATGTGGCCCGTGTCCTGCGGATTGCTAAACGGGACAATATTCCGACCTATAAAGCAGCGGATCGCATGGCCGAAGAGCGCATCGCTAAGATTGGGAAAGTCAGGAGCAGATTTTTAGGTTAATCAGAGTCTATTGAAGCTGAGGGCCAATGTGGTGTTCGCGTGGTTCAATGTTCGTGGCGATCAAAAGGAGGACGAAGATGCTTAGGGTAGAGTTCGACGAAGAGCGTTGCAAAGGGTGTGAACTGTGTGCTGCGGCCTGTCCGCAAAGGATCATTGTCATGGCCCCGCGGCTTAACACCATGGGATTTCATCCGGCGACCGTAACCGAACAGGAGCGCTGTATTTCCTGTGCCTTTTGCGCCCGCATGTGCCCGGATGTGGTGATCACGGTACGAAAGGAGGAAAAAAAACGTGGCTAAAGTGCTGATGAAGGGAAACGAAGCGCTCGGGGAAGCCGCCGTCCGGGCAGGCTGCCGATTTTTTTTCGGTTATCCGATTACACCTCAGAGTGAACTCCCACATTACCTCGCCAAACGTCTGCCTGAAGTGGGGGGCGTCTTCCTCCAGGCTGAGTCTGAAGTGGCGGCGATCAACATGGTTTACGGGGCATCCGGAGCCGGAGCACGGGTCATGACTTCTTCTTCTTCCCCCGGAATCAGCTTGAAGATGGAAGGGATCTCCTATATGGCGGGGGCGGAATTGCCCTGCGTCATCGTTAACATGCAGCGCGGCGGCCCTGGCCTTGGCGGCATCCAGCCCGGCCAGGCGGACTATTTCCAAGCCGTAAAAGGAGGCGGGCATGGGGATTACCGTTTGTTGGTTCTGGCTCCGGCGAGCATCCAGGAGATGGTCGATTTGATGGGAAAAGCCTTTGAACTTGCCGATAAATACCGCAATCCTGTGATGATTCTGGGGGATGGTATCTTGGGCCAAATGATGGAACCCGTGGAATTTCCGGAGATGCTCGACCCGGCAAGCCTTCCGGATAAACCGTATGCGACGACAGGAGCCAGAGAGCGTGAACCCCGCATTGTCAATTCCCTCTTTCTCGATCCGGTGGAACTAGAAGAACATAATCTCAAGCTTAAAGAAAAATATGATCACATGGTCGCTGAGGAAACCCGCGCGGAAAGCTACTTTACGGAGGATTCCGAAATCGTCCTCGTTGCTTACGGATCCAGCGCGCGGGTCGCGAAAGCAGCCGTTGATCAAGCACGCGCTCAAGGGATCAAAGCAGGGCTTTTTCGGCCGATTACCCTTTTCCCTTTCCCGAAGCACCAGATTCAAGAAGCATGCCAAAACGCCAAACAGGTGCTGACGGTCGAAATGAGCCTGGGGCAAATGGTAGAAGATGTCCGCTATAACCTGGAGTTTAGAATTCCCGTTCACTTCTATGGGCGTGTCGGCGGGATGGTGCCCACCACACGTGCCGTCTTCGATGAGATCAAACGCTTGGTCGATGGAGAGGTGGATTAGAATGATCACCGTTTTTGAACGCCCGAAGTCTTTGACTCCGGCGAAAACGCATTATTGCCCCGGCTGTACCCACGGGATCATTCATCGGTTGGTGGCTGAAGTGATCGATGAACTTGATGTACGGGAAGACACGATCGGAATCGCACCCGTGGGCTGTTCCGTACTTGCTTACAACTATTTCAACCTCGATATGCAGGAAGCCGCCCACGGTCGGGCTCCGGCAGTCGCCACCGGGATTAAGCGGGTGCATCCGGATAAGGTGGTCTTTACGTATCAGGGTGATGGGGATTTGGCCGCGATCGGTACGGCTGAGATCATCCATGCGGCTGCACGCGGTGAGAAGATTACCACGATTTTTGTAAATAATGCGATTTACGGCATGACCGGGGGGCAGATGGCTCCAACCACCTTAGTGGGGCAGGAAGCGACAACGGCGCCCTCAGGCCGGAACGCGGAAACCCAGGGTTATCCGGTGCGCATGTCTGAAATCTTAGCGACCATTCAGGGCACCGCCTACATCGCTCGCGTATCCGTGCACAATCCTCAGGAAGTGGCCAAAGCGAAGAAAGCGATAAAAAAGGCGTTTCAAATCCAACTGGAGCGCAAGGGTTTCGCCCTAGTGGAAGTGCTCTCCACCTGCCCGACGAACTGGGGGCTGACACCGCTCGCAGCCATGAAGTGGCTGCAGGAGAATATGATCCCCTACTATCCCCTTGGGGTACAGAAAACACCTGAGGAGGTGGAGGTGTGATGCTGCAGGAGATCATTTTGGCTGGATTCGGTGGTCAAGGTGTTATGTCCATGGGCCAGCTGCTCGCCTATGCCGGAATGGAAGAAGATAAACAAGTGAGCTGGATTCCTTCTTACGGCCCTGAGATGCGAGGAGGAACAGCGAACTGTTCGGTGACGATCTCTGATGTTTCCGTCTCTTCGCCGCTCATCAGCGAACCAGATACGCTCATCGTACTCAATCGCCCATCACTCGAAAAGTTCGAGCAGGATATCAAGCCAGGGGGGCTTTTGCTCATCAATTCCTCACTCGTGGATCGAGACCCGTTGCGCAAGGATCTGCGCATCCTCAAGATCCCGGCTGATGATTTAGCCAATGAGAAGTTCGGCAATACGCGGGTGGCCAATATGATCCTCTTAGGTGCATTTGTCGCCATCACGAAGGCGGTGAGCCTTGATTCAGTGGTTGGAGCCTTGAAAAAGGTTCTACCCGAATACCGCCATAACCTCATCCCCTTAAATCGCCAGGCGCTGGAGTTGGGGGCGGAGCTGGCAAGCGGAGCATAAACCCTAAAGACAGGTTCAACCGGAGTTCATCATAACTCCGGTTTTGTTGTATAGGGGAAGGAATTTCTTCAATTGGGGAGAATTAATTATAGAGTTGAGTCAGTTTTTTAAACAAAGTAAATACAATAAAGGCGGAGAGATGAAAGACATGTCTAATGATCCCAATAATTATACGGAGACGCAAATAAACCATCAGATCGTGTTTGAGGGGCGCATGATCCGGGTAGAACTGGATACGGTGCGCCTTCCCAATGGGAAGGAGACCAGCCGCGAAGTGGTGCGGCATCCGGGGGCTGTAGGGATTGTCGCTTTAAAAGGGGAAGACGTTCTGCTCGTTCGCCAGTACCGCTATCCCGTAGGAGAGGAGACGCTGGAAATCCCGGCTGGAAAGCTGGATCCAGGGGAAGCTCCGTTCGTCTGTGCTGAGCGGGAATTGCGGGAAGAGACGGGCTACAGCGGGAAGTTTACCCTTCTTGGTTCAGTCTACACGACCCCTGGTTTTACCGATGAGGTGATGTATCTTTTTCTGGCGGAGGATTTGGTCTGGGATCCCCTGACACCGGATTCAGACGAATTCTTGCACGTTGAGCCGATCGCTTGGGAGGAAGCACTCGCTCGGGCGAAGCAGGGCGGATTCAATGATGCGAAAACCGTCTTGGGCCTTCTCTGGGTTCAGGGGAGAATAGCATGATTTATGCGGATCTTCATGTTCATATTGGCCGCAGCCTCGATGGGAAACCGGTGAAGATTACCGCAGCCGCGACACTCACTCTGCCCAATATCATCAGGGAAGCCCGTGATGTCAAAGGACTCTCGTTGATAGGCTTGGTGGATGCTCATTCCAGCGGCGTGCGGCACGATTTCGCGGCTCTTCTGGAGGAAGGCGTACTCAAGCCCCTGCCCGGAGGGGGTTACCGGACGGGTGGCTTGACGGTGATTCCGGGCTCCGAGGTAGAATTGAGTCTGGGAAGTAGAAGTGCCCATCTCCTCGCTTATTTTCCGGAGATGGCTGCGGTTGAGGACTATGTAAAAAGGCTAAAGCCCTACGTGAAAAACTGGCAACTAAGTTCTCAAAAAGCCAATGTCTCGGTTGAGGACTGGACCCAAGCAGTGGAGAGGGTCAATGGGGTTTGGCTCCCGGCACATGCCTTTACCCCTCACAAAGGGATCTATGGAAATTGCTGCCGTTCCTTGCACGAGGTGCTCCCCAAAATGCCGCTTGGCCTTGAAATCGGGCTGAGTGCCGATCGGAAGATGGCACGCACCTTGAGTGAGTTAGATGGGGTGGAACTCTTCAGCAACTCGGATGCTCATTCTCTGCCTAATTTAGCCCGGGAGTACAATGCCCTGAGCTTAAGCGAAAATTCCTTTGAGGGGTTGAAGCTGCTCCTGGAGAAAAAGAGCGGAAGACTGATGGCTAATTACGGACTGATGCCGGAAGTGGGCAAATACCACCGTACGTATTGCCTGGTTTGTGAAGCGGTAGTGCAGGAGGAGCCACCGGTGCTCGTCTGTCCTCGCTGCGGGAGCACTAAAGTGGTGATGGGGGTAATGGATCGCCTCGTGGCTATTGCGGATCGCTCGATTGAGGTTTTTCTGGGTGCCTATCATTACCAGATTCCGCTTCGCCAGCTTCCGGGTATTGGGCCAAAGATGATCCAGAGGCTTCTGGCTGGTTTCGGGACGGAAATGGCGATCCTCCATGAGGTTCCGCTGGAAGACATTGCTCGCGTAGGCGGGGATAAGATTGCCCGCCTGATAGAGCATTCCCGCAGCGGAACGCTACAGGTTTCAGCCGGGGGAGGCGGGGTGTTCGGTAAGGTTGTGGACAGGTACTAGAGTAGTGGACATACTTTCCTAGACAAGCACATAGATATCCTCTGAAAGGATGTTTCTGGAAAGAGGGGGATGTCCATGTGGAAGAAGTTGAAGGAACATGTCCGGCAATATTGGGTTATTTACCTTAGCCTTGCCGGTTTTTATGTAGCCGGGATTGTTCTAGGGGCTGTGGGCGTTGGGGCTTTAAGCAACCCAGAGGCCGTTCAACTCTCGAAATTTCTGGATCAGCTTTTGACCAGTCAGCCGACCGGGCTTGAAAGCAGCTTTCTCCAGATCTTAGCACGGGATACGCTAATCATGATGGCGGGGATTTGGCTTTTGGGGTTAACGGTGATCGGCGCTCCGTTGATTTACCTCATCGTGCTCACGCGCGGGTTTATTCTCGGGTTTACTATTAGTTTCATCATCGGGGTCAAAGGGGCCTTAGGGATTGTTTTGGTTCTGGTGAGTGTGCTCATTCCGGGCATCGCGTCGATTCCGCTCCTTTTCCTGGGGGCAGGTTTAGCCACTATTTTTTCCTTCCTGCTCATGCGGGGCAAGGCGAAAGGGGAATCCTTGAGGAAGGAGTTTTTTTACTATACGCTGGCCGCTGCCCTGGTTTCCCTGGGTTCGGCTGTCACCGGAGCAGCCCAAGGGTATTTCTCCCTGCTTGGCATCCGTTTGCTGGGATTGTAATGTAGCCGCCTTTGTCATGGGTACTATTCATCTGGGAAAATATGAATTGCAAATTCGCTCCAAGGACTGCTTTCGACTCGCATGGGATTCCCCCTGGGCTTACGGTCATCATGATCAAGGGAAGACATCCAGCCGCCCCAAATCAGAGCCAGCTTCGGTAAAAGGAAAGCCAAGAGCGCCAGAAGTAAAAATATCCTACCCAAATAGAGGAGGAATTCTCCCCAACTCTGTTTCTGCATTCCTTTACCTCCCATCCCTTATATCTATGCGCTTTCGGATTGTCCGTATTAGCTACCATAATTAAAAAAAGTGATCTAATAGAATAATTTAAGAGGAATAATCTTCCCCGCGTAGAACATTTTCAAAAGAGAGGATGAGCGGGGGGAGCGGTGATGACCCAGGATGTGATGGAGGATTATTTGGCCTTTCTGCGGATTGAGAAAGGTCTATCTCCTAATACCTTGAAAGCGTATGAGCGGGATCTGAGGCTCTTTGCTTCCTTTATCGCCCGTCGGGAACAAGATGCCCTCAACTGTGAAGCGAATGACCTCTTTCTTTTTATCTATGAGTCCAAACGGGCGGGCAAGGCGGCCAGAAGCGTGGCTCGCTATACGGCAACCTTACGCGGTTTTTTTACTTTTCTTCTGGCGGAAGGTCTGCGCGTTGATGATCCAACTCTTTATTTGGATTCGCCGAAATTAGAGAAGTCCTTGCCACGAGTTTTGTCCGAAGAGACGATGGACAAGCTATTAGAAGCGTCAGCCCAGGATGATCTCGGGGTGCGCAACCTAGCGATGATTGAAGTGCTCTATGGGAGCGGGCTGCGTGTCTCCGAACTGATCGGCCTGAGGATTGCGGATGTTTCTTTAGAAATTGGATATTTGCGCTGTTTGGGCAAAGGGGGCAAGGAACGCATCGTCCCCTTAGGCGAACCGGCGGCTGTGGCGTTGCAACGTTATCTTAAGGGGCCACGCGAGCGCTTGCGGCGGAAGCTCTCCACCGACGCAATATTTCTCAACAGTAAGGGGCGAAAACTCACGCGCCAGGGGTTTTGGCTGATTCTAAAGGAATGGGCCAAGGAGCACGGGGTTGAGGAGGATATCTACCCCCATATGCTCAGACACACGTTCGCGACGCATTTGGTCGATCATGGGGCGGATTTGCGTTCCGTGCAGGAACTTCTCGGCCATGCGGATATTTCGACGACCCAGATCTATACGCACTTGAGTCGAAAAAAGATCCTGGAGGTTTTCCGAAAGGCCCACCCTCGTGCAGAGTAACGGTTCAGTGGCGAAAAGGTATCTTTCGAAGGTTTTCTTGCGCACATTCTATAATGAGATTAAGATGTGAGGGATGCTTGATGCAAACAAAAAAACGAGCCATCGTTATCGTGCTTGACAGTGTAGGGATTGGGGCCCTCCCGGATGCCGCCAATTATGGAGATGAGGGGAGCAACACCCTGGGCCATATTGCCAAGCAGCGGAAACTGAGCCTGCCATATCTTCAACGGCTGGGCTTAGGAAATATTGCACCTCTTGAAGGGATAAAGCCGGAAGCCCGACCCATAGCCTGTTATGGCCGGATGGCGGAACGATCCGTAGGCAAGGACACGACGACAGGGCACTGGGAGATGGCAGGGGTGATTCTAGACAAGCCATTTCCCACTTTTCCCAATGGCTTTCCGGCTGATTTTATGGACATGTATGAAGCCGCGATTGGTCGAAAGACGCTGGGCAATGTTGTGGCTTCCGGTACGGAAATTATCCAGCGCCTGGGGGACGAGCATGTGCGTACAGGTTTTCCGATCATCTATACGTCTGCCGATTCGGTCTTTCAAGTGGCCGCTCATGAAGAGGTGATTCCGCTGGACGAGCTTATGCGCCTTTGCAGTAGAGCACGGGAGATGCTGACCGGGGAATTAGAAGTGGGACGGGTGATTGCCAGGCCATTTCGCGGGGATAAGGGGAATTATTGGCGCACCCCCAATCGACATGATTTTGCCCTGCTCCCGCCGGGAAAGACACTGCTCGATCGGGTTCAGGAAGCGGGGATGACTGTGCGTGCGGTTGGTAAAATTCGTGACATCTACGCAGGCCGGGGGGTCAGCCAGACGGCTCCGACCAAAGGCAACGGGGAAGGAATGAATAAGATTTTAGAATTCATGGACGATCTCAATCCAGGTCTGATCATGGCAAACTTAGTGGATTTTGATATGCTCTATGGGCATCGTAATGATGTAGAAGGCTATGCCAAAGCGTTGGAGGAATTTGATGCCCGGCTACCCAAATTAATAGGAGCTTTGCGCGATGATGATGATCTCTTAGTAATTACAGCGGATCATGGCTGTGATCCGACGACCGAAAGTACGGATCATTCTCGGGAATATGTTCCCTTGTTGGTGTACGGGTCGAAGCTTAAACAGGGGATTGATCTCGGGATTCGTAAGACGTTTGCCGATTTAGGAGCAACGGTGGCTGACTACTTGGGAGTTGGTTCGCTTACCCACGGCAAAAGCTTTTGGCCAGATATTAGGAATGCGGAAGTTGGAGACAGATAGAAAGGAGCCTTTCGGAATGCTGAACGAAAAGGAATATAACCAGAAGCTGGCAGAAGCCAGGCATTACTTGGGAGAACGATTGAATACCATGCCCGAATTAGGGATCATTCTTGGCTCAGGGCTCGGCGGGTTTGCCCAACTCATCGAAAGCAAGGTGGTGATCCCTTACCGGGAGATTCCTCATTTTCCGGTATCCACAGTGGTAGGGCATGCGGGCCAGCTTGTCTTTGGTCAGGTTCAGGGCAAGCGCGTCGTTGCCATGCAGGGGCGATTCCATTATTATGAGGGGTATAATATGGGTGAGGTCACCTTTCCGGTCAGGGTCATGCAGGTTCTGGGTGCGACTGGACTCATCGTGACCAATGCAGCGGGGGGGATCAATCCCTCCTATCGGCCTGGAGATTTAGTGCTCATCAAAGATCATATCAACTTCATCGGGGATAATCCGCTCAGGGGAGAGAATCTCTCCAGCTTAGGCCCACGTTTTCCGGATTTAAGTGAAGGGTATGACTTGGAGTGGCGGCAAAAAGCCTTGCATATGGCCCGCGAGATCGGGGTACATCCTCAGGAGGGGATTTATGCGGCTATGAGCGGTCCCAGCTATGAAACCCCGGCTGAGATTCGTCATTTACGGGCCATTGGGGCTGACTTGGTCGGGATGTCTACGGTTCCTGAAGTGATCGTGGCTAATCACGGTGGGATGCGGGTTTTAGGGATCTCTTGTGTTACGAATATGGCCGCAGGGATTCTGCCCCAGAAATTGAGCCATGCAGAAGTCATGGAGACTGCAGAACGGATTGAAAAGCAGTTTGTTCGCTTCGTCCAGACGATTGTTGGAGTTATTTAGCACGCCTTGGCGAGCGGGAAGAGGTGGAATGAGAATGCGGATGCTGGATTTAATCGAGAAAAAGCGCGACGGAGGCAGTCTATCGGAAAAAGAAATTCGGTACCTCATCCGGGGTTATGTACAGGGAGAAATACCGGATTATCAGATGTCCGCTTGGGCTATGGCTGTCTTTTTTCGGGGGATGAATCGAGAAGAGATCACCGATCTGACCCTAGCCATGGCGGACAGCGGGGAACAGTTGGATCTCACCGACTTGGGCAAGGTGGTTGATAAGCATAGCACCGGCGGGGTGGGGGATAAGACCACGTTGGTGCTAGGCCCGCTCGTTGCCTCCTGCGGCGTGTCGGTGGCCAAGATGTCCGGGCGCGGGCTCGGGCATACCGGAGGCACCATCGACAAACTCGCGTCGATTCCGGGGTTTCAGGTGGAGCTTTCGCAAGCCGAGTTTTTGGCACAGGTCAAACGCATCGGCTTGGCTGTGGTTGCCCAAACGGCAAACCTGGTGCCGGCCGATAAGAAGCTCTATGCCCTCAGGGATGTCACGGCAACCGTGAACTCGATTCCCTTGATTGCCTCTTCTGTGATGAGCAAGAAGATCGCGGCCGGGGCCCACGGTATCGTTCTGGATGTGAAGTATGGCTCCGGAGCCTTTATGAGAAGCGAAAATGATGCTCGTATTCTCGCGGATACCATGGTCGAGATCGGGAGGGCTCTGGGCCGGGAGACAATTGCCGTGCTTTCAGCAATGAACCAACCGTTGGGGCGGGCTGTTGGGAATAGTCTAGAGGTGCTGGAGGCAATCCAGGCCCTGCAGGGGAATGGCCCGGAGGACTTGATGAACGTTTGCTTTGAACTGGGAGCCTGGATGCTCGTGGCAGGGGGTAGGGCCGCAGATGTCGAGTCTGGACAAGCCCTACTCACGGAGAGCCTTGCGAGCGGACGGGCCTGGGATAAGTTTCTCGAATTCGTTGAGGCCCAAGGTGGGGATACAGAGGCTGTAAGACATGGAAAACTCCCCCTGGCACCGCTGCAAGTTGCGGTAACCGCGAGGGAGTCCGGATATTTGGCTGACATGGATGCCCTCCAGGTGGGCGTGCTGGCGATGACCCTTGGGGCCGGGCGGCAGACCAAAGAGAGCATCATTGATCCGGGGGCCGGGGTCGTGCTTCAGAAGAAGCCGGGAGATTGGATAGAGGCCGATGAATCGGTTATGGTCCTGTATAGCAGTGATCAGCAGAAGCTGGAAGAAGGGCTATCAAGGGCGCAAGGAGTTTATCACATCGCTCGGAGTAAATGAGTTCCGAGCTATCCGAGCTTGGCAATCCCCAATAAATAACGGTGTGGGCCAGGCACTCCAGGCGAAACAAAGGTCACACGGTCTCCCGGCTTGACCCAGCCCTCCTCTAAAGCACAGGCACTGTGGTTGATAAAGACGGATTCGATTTTGTCCAGAGGCAGATCCGGCTTCTGGGCCAGATCGAAAGCAGAACATTCATGGTCAAGGTCGAAGTGGTAAGGAAAGGGCCAGCCCCTTTCCTTAAAAATTTGTCTTAAAAAGACCAAACCTCTTACCTCTACAGTAAAGGCCTGATTTGATTCCTCCGTCATGCGAATCCCTCCTCATGTTACACCGTGTAATGATTTGCTCGACCTTCGGTGAGCAGAACCCTTCTTTGAAGTTAATGGCGTGCACGAGTCTGACTCAGATGAGGTCTAACAAGGGACACTTTAGCGTATTCTCTTTACGAAAAGCGCTAAGGGAGTGGTTAAAATGGCTGCGAAAAAAATTTATCCGCTGACTGAGAGCCTGGATACAGGACTTCGCTATGCTGTGTTGGGCCGGGCGGAGAAGTTCCGCAAAAGGCGGCATGCCTATAAAGTATGGAAGACCCTTAAGAGTTTTGGTTGTACCGTGTATCCGGTGGCTTCTGATTTCAAGCGTTGGGAGAGCGCCAAGGTCTATCCAGATCTTGCTTCATTAAAGAACAAGGTAGATATTGTGGTTCCCTGCCTGCAACCCGAAGAAATTCCTAACTTCGTCGAAGAGGCAGCAGCAGCAGGCGTAAAGCAGATATGGTTTCAGGAAAAGACGTGGACTCCTGAATTTCAGGAGCAGTGCGACGCACTAGGAATTATTGTGGTGCGTGGGTGTGTCTTACTCCATAAGGTTTATCCTAAGCCGTTAGGCTATTTGAATCCCTGTTACTGGCATGGCCTCAAGGCCATAAAAGTGCCGAAAAAGGGATTTAGAAAGTGAGTTGCAAATATATAGTCGACATGCAAAAAAGGACCTTTCCAGAATATCTGGAAAGGTCCTTTTTTGCTCTAAAGCTTACCAGTTGCTGCGTTGACGGGGTTGGTAGCAATCACGGCAATACACTGGCTTATCACCGGTAGGTTGGAAAGGCACCATGGTTTCTTTACCACAAGCGGAGCATACGGCCGGAAACATTTCGCGTTGTGGGCGGGAAGAGTATCCGCTATTACCACGAGTTTGGGCCTTTCTGGCTGCCCGGCATTCGGGGCAACGGCCAGGTTCATTGGTGAATCCTTTTTCTGCATAAAACTCTTGTTCAGAGGCAGAAAAAACAAATTCGCGGCCGCAGTCTTTACAGGTCAGGGTTTTGTCGTTAAACATTAAAAAAACCTCCAAGATTTTATTTACCCGCTGCAACAAGGGGGTTCATCAACTTCCCATGGCCAGAGGCTTTCGAGAAGGTTTGCATATTCCACAAGAACTAACGAGCATATTTAGTATAACCCCTGAATGATCATCTGTCAATTTCCCGCGATTACAAATATTTTACCATCCGAATATTGAACCGTCGAACCCGCAATATGTGGAAACTATTTGGGGAGCGGGGTATCGGTTTAGGGTGTGAGTCGAGACTAGAATGCGAATAAAAACTCTTCTGTGAGTTACCCTAAGAAGGTCGGGAGTGAACTCGTTCAACTAAAGTTGAACATCGAGATTTCGGTGACGAAAGCCTCCAGTGACGTTAGTGTCCTGTGGACACTAACGCCGA
>JAIMKP010000097.1 GCA_020692355.1 Desulfosporosinus sp. | reverse complement strand
TCTAATATACCAAAAAAGCACCCTCAAAGAGGGTGCTCTAGATCCCGAGAAACTGGAGGACCGATAAGGCCAAGACACCAGGCAAGCCCAAGAGGCCGACGAGGATGATGGTAAAAACATTCATCGGAATCGCAAAACCGAGGAGGCTTAAGACCAAGTCAAAAATCCATAAACCTACGATTCCGCCTAAAACATGAATGCTTAGCCGCAAAAAAAGCCCTGTCTTTTTTAAGGATGATCGTGCCACTAAGAACATTAAAACCATTAAGAGACCCAGAAAAATAAAGGTCATGGTCTATCCCTCCCTTGGTACATTGATATGCATCAAGTGGACAAGGAAGAACCATAACTTAATTAGGTGTTCAGTAGTCAGTAGTCTGTAGTCTTACTACCCCGAGAGGTTTTATCCGTTTTGTACGTTTACGGAAACCTTCCGCACTATTCGCTGGTTCTCTCATTCTGACCCCTGTCTTCTGATCCTTTCGGCCCTGAGTTGTATTTTTCGCAGTGGCCTCATGGCGTCAATGTATCCTCAGGCGGTAGTTTTCCTTTGGAGTGGCGCCTTCGGCGATACTGTCCACTGGACACTCTCGTACCGGACATTCACGTTCCTGACTCCTGTATTATTACAGCTGCCGCCGCCCCTCTAAGGCTCTGGCAATCGTCACTTCGTCCGCATACTCCAGATCCCCTCCGACAGGCAAGCCATGAGCGATGCGGGTGACCATGATCCCCAAAGGCTTAAGCAGCTTCGCTAAATACAAAGAGGTCGCTTCTCCCTCAACCGTCGGATTCAGCGCCATAACTACTTCACGAACACCCTCAAGCCGTCGCAGAAGTTCTTGAACCTTTAACTGGTCCGGGCCAATTCCCTCCATCGGCGAAAGGCAGCCATGCAGGACATGGTATAATCCTTTGAACTCCCGCGTTTTTTCCAAGGCCGCGACATCGCGCGGCTGTTCCACCACACAGAGTATGGACTGATCCCGGCTCGGATTCTCGCAAATCCCGCAGGGATCCACATCCGTAAAATTACAGCAGATGGAACACTGGCTTATCGTATCCTTAGCTTCACGAATGGCCTGAGCCAGGGACTCAGCGGCCTCCGGCTGCTGCAACAGATAGAAAGCCAAACGGCCCGCTGTTTTGGGCCCAATCCCCGGCAAGCGGGAAAGCGCAACGATTAAATCAGCAAGCGGTCGCGGATACTGCAGAAAATTCATAGATTATAAGAGTCCCGGGATTTTCAGTCCGCCCGTCAACTTTGCCATTTCCAAACTAGCCATTTCCTGGGCTTTTCGGAGTCCCTCGTTCACAGCAACTTTAACCATATCTTCGAGCATCTCAACATCCTCTGGATCCACCGCTTCCGGCTTAATCGTCAACTGTTCGATTTCCAGCTTGCCGCTGACAACCACCGTGACAACTCCGCCACCGGCACTCGCCTCAACCGTACGCGTCTTTAATTCTTCTTGCGCCCGAGCCATGTCTTCCTGCAGCTTTTGCGCTTGCTTCAGCATTTGGCTCATATTTCCGCCACCACCCATACCTTTAAAACCCATTCTTCAACACGCTCCTATCTCCTGGATTAATCCTTGACAACCACCAAATCGGCTCCAAACATAGCAACGGCCTTTTGCACGATTTCTTCTTCACCCGGACTAGGATTGCCTTCCTGTATATCCGCTTCCATTAAGGTTTTTAGCTTCAGCGGAACCTGAAAAACAGAGGCCAATGCTGCTTCAACGGTTCCCCGGTTTTCTACTTGTTCAACTTTGTCGCGATGAAAAGAATATCCCGCTTTGAAAACGAGTGTCAATACATCTCCTGCCAAAGCAAAAGGCCGTCCCTCGAGCAGAAAGGCATGGGTTGACCGTTTGCGCTCGCGCACCATTTCTAAAACATTGGGCCAGTGGGACTCAATATCCCCCAGGACGAGTACAGCCGCTCTAGAATCCGTTTTTGATCCCGTTTCCGTTTCCGTTGTCAATTCGGTTCGCGGTACGGCCTCCGAACTCGGCAGGGCCTTCACCTGTGACCTCGCCGCTACTTCCTGCTGCGCTTTGTCGCTAGAAACTCTTTTCGCTTCCCCCTCCGTTCTCACATGAATCGCCTTTACCAGCAGCAATTCTGCTGCGAGTCGGGGGTTTCCGGCATAACGCAGTTCGCCCTCTCCTTGCAATAAGACCCCGATCCAAGCCAGGATACGTTCCAAACCTGCTTCCCGACTTTGATGCATCAGCCGCTCCTGAAGATGAGGGGCAACAATAGGTGCCTGTTGAGCAGATTCGTACAACAGCACTTGGCGCAAATAATCCAAAAGTTCCCGGATAATCTGGCGGGGATCCCGCCCGCTGTCTATCCCCTCACCTAAACGCTCAAGCGCTCTACCATAATCCGCAGCCAGCAGCATCTCCAGCAAATCCGCGCTGAAACTTTCCCCGACCATCCCTAAAACCTGATACACCGCGTCAGGCCCTAACGGCCCGTCTTGAATCAAACACTGATCCAGGATGCTCAAAGCATCCCGTAAGCCGCCTTCCGATTTTCGGGCAATTACTCGCAAAGCCTCTGCTTCGACATCCTGACGTCCGATCGCCTCGCACACTTGTGCGAGCCGGATTTGAATGGCCCCAGTAGGAATCCGTTGAAACTCAAAACGCTGAACCCTGGATAGAATCGTTAAAGGGATTTTATGGGCCTCCGTCGTCGCTAACACGAAAATCACACGCTCTGGAGGTTCTTCCAATGTCTTCAGTAAGGCATTAAAAGCCTCCATCGTTAGCATATGGACTTCATCAATGATGTAAACCTTATGTTTCCCTTTGGCCGCCACGAGCTTGACCTTATCCCGCAAATCCCGGATTTCATCGATGCCCCGATTGGAAGCGGCATCGATCTCCATAACTTCCATGGCGCTCCCTTGATCAATGCTGACACAGGAAGGACAATGGTTGCATGGTTCCACACCCTCGCGTTCCTCGCAGTTTAACGCCTTGGCTAGAATCTTCGCCATCGTCGTTTTGCCCGTCCCCCTGGGTCCGCTAAACAAATAGGCATGTGCCACCCGATCTGTCTTCAAAGCATTCATCAACGTGCGGCTGACGTGTTTTTGCCCCACAATCTCCCCAAAGGTGCGCGGTCGCCATTCTCGGTATAACGCTAAATACGACATGGGAATCCACCTTTACCTTACCTTCAAACGCCTTTTCCCCCACAGATTTAACTAACTGATGGTAAAAAGAAAAGATAAAAAGATGGTACCTAGACCACCTTTTATCCAATCGTGAGACTCCCACTTCTACAAGTGGGAGTGGTACCTCGTACTTTGCTTCGGTGGGGGTAGACTCCCCCACCGAAGTCTCGATGTTCAACTTTAGTTGAACGAGTTCACTTTATGACCGTGCACCCTTGGTCGAGCTGTCGCTTCCAGACGTTACCGACCTTAGCCGTTCGGTTCAGGTAACCCTACGGCACACAGGGCTAACTCCTTAGTGCTGCTTCCGTCAGGACCTGACACGATTCGAAGTGCCCTGTTGCGTAAGACCAAAACCTCATCACAACCAGAACCAGACTGCTCTACAAACGACACCCTCGCTCAGGAATTCCACCCTGCTCTAGCGGATTGCAGGTACAGGGAACCGCTACCTCCCCGTCTAGCACGATCAAACTTATTATAGCAAAATAAAAAGCCAAAGTCGAATACTCGGGCTCTAAAAAGCATATGGCGGAGAGAGAGGGATTCGAACCCTCGACACAGGTTGCCCCATGTACTCGCTTTCCAGGCGAGCGCCTTCGACCAACTCAGCCATCTCTCCGAGTCTCTCGACACAAACTCTCAATCTCTGAACTTTAAGTCAACGAAAAGAATTATAAGTGATTTAAGTTAAGAAGTCAACCTGAATAATTTCGTAATTTTGCCCACTCAGATTTTAAACTCCATCACCGACGCCTGCAGGGCTTGCCCCAACTGAGCCAAAGCCTGTGCAGAGGCAGCAATTTCTTCTGTACTCGCACTTTGCTCTTCACTCCCCGCCGAAGCCTCTTCGGCAAGCGCAGCATTTTCCTGGGCCACCGCTGAAATAGCTTCAATAGTATCTGTTATACTGAGAGAATTGCCATGAATCTGTTCAGCCGAGGCGCTGACTTCACTAATCCTTTCCACCATGTCGGTCACGGAGCCTGAAATTTGATAAAATATTTGATTCGTCCGATTCGCCGCCTCACCTTGGGCTGCCACGATGTCCCGCGCCCGATCCATCTCACGTGCAGCTGCCACGGCTCCGCCTTGAATCTTTTGCAGGATCGCCTCAATTTCCCCTGTCGCCTGGGCTGAGCCTTCGGCCAACTTCCTAACTTCATCGGCTACAACTGCAAAGCCGCGCCCATACTCACCAGCCCGCGCCGCTTCAATCGCCGCATTTAAGGCAAGGAGATTCGTCTGCGCCGCAATGTTTGAAATGGTTTCGAGTATCCGCCCGACTTCTTGGGCGTGCCGCACCAGTTCTCCCGTCGCTTCACCCACGCTCTTAGCCGCCTCGACATTCTCCTTCATCTTTTCATCTTGAACGCTAAGCGCATTCAATCCTTGTTCTACCAGTGTCTGCGCCTGTACCGAATGGCTAACCGCGTCCTCGATTCTTACGGTTACCGCACTGATAGCTTCCGTTATTTCCTTTACCAGCTTCGCCGCTTGCTGGGTCTGACCTGCCTGCTCACTGGCTCCTTTGGCCATGTCTAACACTGCGGTTGAGACCTGCTCAACGGACTTTGATGCTTCTTCTGTTGAGGCGCTAAATTCCTCTGCCGATGAGGAAATCTGCTCTGAACTTTCCATCGTGCGGGAAACTAAAAGCCGTAGGTTCTCTACCATGTGGTTTACCGCTTGGATCATCTGTCCCACCTCATCTTGGGATGACATCGCAATGGCTTCGACCTTTAAATCCCCGGAAGCAATCTGCCTAATCGTCGCTGACACCTTAACGATGGGATTAGAAATCTTGCGGGCCAGCACTACAGCAAACACGGCACCGATAAGAATACCCGCCAGTGTCAATACGGCCAAGCTCGTCCGCGCACGCGTACTTGCTACCTTCGCTGTTTCGATGGCCTCCTGTGTCATCTGATCAATCAGCGTGCGCATTTGGGCATGAACCTTGCGATACCCATCTGTCGTGGCTGTCGTACTTCCAATACGCAGCCTGGCGGACATAACATCTCCTGCTTTTACGGACTCAATCTGTTCCGAAAAATAACGTTGAGCCACATCCAAGAGCGGCCGCCCCCGATTCATTAAGGATGCCAAATCAGGATGGGTCTCCAAATAGGGTGTGAGAGTTTCCAGATCCTGCTTTAATTTAGGCTGAGCGGCTTCGTACGGAACCAAAATGGCCGTGTCCCCACTGATGATGTAACCGCGCACCGCAGATTCCTCATTGACCAATTGGGTCATAATATCCTCGGTCAGCTGGGCCGTTGGTATCACATCGTCAACAAGATGCGTAGCCGCTTTCTCCATCTGTGAATTGAGGTAATAGGAAGTCCCTGACGACAGCACCATCAAAATGAGCACCAGGGAAAACCCGCCCAACAGCTTATGGCGCAGGCGCAAGTTCTTAAGCTTAAATCCTTGTCCTTGGGGTTTATGTACCTTATTAGCTGCCATCCCAACTTTGGCATCTTTGGCTTTCTTAGCCTTTTTCGTTTTCTTCTGTTCCTTGAGATTGGACTGCTTAAAGCCCAGCGGATCGTTAGATTCCATAAATTCCCGAGGATTCTCCGGCTGCTTAGGTGGCTCTGAAAACATCCCATCCCTGCCATCCGTCGGAAGTGTTCCCGCCAAAGCATGTTCCTCAGGATCGAGGAAAGCCACATTCTTCTCCAATTTATCCAATATCAATATGTTCCCTCCCAAATAAAATCGCCATCTCTGAACGAGTATGGCGAACAATCCCTAATCCTAAGATCGGTAACCCAGCCGTCATCACCCGAAGTGGAAGACCCGTAGCTTTGCGTCCCCAGCTTTTACTGAGTTTGCCTTTGTCGCCCTATGATCGCAATTTATATTATGGTGTTATATGTAACAAGAATAGCACAAAAGCTTGTACAAGAATAGAGAGTTTGTCGGATTTTTCTTCAGAATTTATCATATCTATTTAGAGTTTCTTAATGATCATGGGCCATTTTATGATACGCAAGCCCCCTAATTGGATGATTATTCATGTAGTTTACAAGTGTTATGTTAACCCATAGACTCGAGTAGGAACAGCTTCTTTTGCTTGGTCAATCTTTATCCAAGCGTTTAAGACTCCCACTTCTATAAGTGGGAGTGGGAATTC
>JAIMKP010000096.1 GCA_020692355.1 Desulfosporosinus sp. | reverse complement strand
TTAAAAAACAACTATACATGTATGGAAATTACAACCATTAATTGTAGATTATTTCATGGGTGTTGTAGATAGCTACTTTCCTCGTACAGCGTATCCGGACAGAAGTCTTGACATTTTTCCAAACCACTATGCCTAAGGTTGATCGTACAGTTTTAAACAGTTCCTCATCCTTTAGCTCTCGGAAGAATGGGTAGTCCAGGTATGGATTTACATCAAACACACGTATTTCGTGTTTTGGAAGTAGTAGCGCCCCCTGTTGTCCATTTTTAGGTACCAACTCTGGGATTTTACTTCCTCGAACGCAGTTAGCTTTAATCATGTGGAAATCCGGATTAAAGGTGAGCGTGGCGTGGAATATTGCCACCGAAACAGACGCAAATGGACTGAGAGAAGGCAACTATATCAAGGGTACGGTTTTACTGGTTTTGCGGAAGCAGACTGGCAGCGATACAGCCTACCTTGACGAAATTAATGTGGACATCAAAAACGAGGTCAAAGTGCAGATTGAGTCTATTCAGGCCTTGGACGATAAAGAGGAGCCGAATTTCTCTGATACCGACTATGTACTGGCGGCCTATGCCGCCTCGAAATATGAGATGGATATCCCCGATAGCACAGACTGGGAAAAATGCGAATTCGTCCTTGATAAGCAGGAAAAACGCAAGGAATTGCTCCAGGGTTGGTAAGCGTCGGCAGTATGTAAAGGTGGGTGATTGTCATGAAATACATTACAACAAATCAGCTTCAGGAAATATTAGAAATATCATCCTTAGCAACGTTGTGTGGGGGTCTGACCCCAATGACCCCAGATTCACTTTGAGCTGATCCGCCAACTTTTTTGCACACTCCAATATGAGCATTTTCGGCTTACCTCGTTATTCGATATCATCGGTGATGTCAAAAACCTTCAGTTGGAACTGAAACCCTTCATATGAATTCAACATCCTGCCAAGCTCCTCCCAGGAGAACTCTTGGCCGTCAATGACAAGCTTGGGAAATTTGTCATTCTCATCATTATATTCAAGCCTCCCGGCCACTTCATTCTTTTTAATTATGATTTGTTTACCAGTATAAGGGGACATTTCGGTCTTCAAATACCGCTTGAAGATCGTTGTTTTGATCTTCGCTTTTAGCTTTTCAAGTAATAACTGCTGATTGCAGTCCACACTGTCCATCACGGCAACCCTGAAACCCGGTCTGCCATCTTCCGTTACTTCACTAGCTTCATATCCAATTCCCATCGGGTTTACATTTCTCTCAATGTCAAATTTATGCTTATTACATCTTACACCTGAAAACTCATAAATACCGGGTTCAAAAGGTTCCAGGTCGATTCCCATGAATTCCGCTGTCAGATTATTGTTGCATTCCATGCAAATATGGAGCGTTTTCTCTTCAGATATCGTCAAGTGGACTCGCACAGCATTTGTTTTACATATTTCACACAAGCTCATATTTATCCCCGCTACTCATTTAAAATGTTTTGCGCTGCACTCATGCCAATACACCTATTAGTCTAATTCTTTCGGTGCTGTTGAGCACATCTTTGAGTATTATAAACCTATCTTATTCATTGCAACCCTCAACATTAACCTGCTTACCCCAGAGGCCCACCATGGACGGCCCGAGCTTGATGCTTCATTGTCCATGGAAGGGATACCAGTCACCTCAGTATATACCCATACGAAACTGTTTCCCTAGACTTTACCCCGGCGGCAGACCCGCCATGGACGACTACCACTTTGCCACTGTATTGTTTTACGTTGAGAGGAGATATTTCTCCTGTAGCATTCAACACGTTGCCTGAGTATTCCTCCTAAACCCGAGCAAAAACAAAAGGTCAGAGTCACCTCTTTTACGCCATGCCTGCCCTGGCTGGTCATTCAAATCAGCGTGGGAGGGGTATTTGCTGCATGACCGCCAACCCGTCATATACCCATACGAAGCTGTTTACCAAGAACGCCACCCCAGCGGTATTCGCCCAGATATGTGCATCGAGCACAGTTCTGAGGCGAGGGGCATGAAGGGGTTTAGGGTACGGCTACGCCGGATAGAATGTGTGAGCTGTGTGAACACAATCACCTAATATCTAGGCAATTTACTTTGCTCAAAGTAATAATTCTCTACCCCTTTTTCCTTCATCCTATTATTTCTTTGAATCCATCTTTCTCTAAGCTTCCCTTCGAATTGTTTGTCACATGGAAACTCTTCACATTCAAAACAGAAATCTATATTACGCTCTCTACCACAGGTTTTTGCTTCACAATCAATTGGACATTTAACATTGTCGCTCCTGCAGCCTCCACAAGACCCTTGGACAAAATGGCCAAGAATTTGAACGAATTCAGGATATCCTTTAAAAATCGGGTTGCCTTCTGCTTTCATCTTCGCTAGTCTTTCGTAACCCTTTAGTAACTCGGATAATTTCAAGCTTAGACTCTTGATCTCACCGTTTTCATAATCTGCACACCTTGAACAATCCAATCCACAAATAGACAACTTACTAATGGCTTCACTATTTTCCATTTATAATCCCCCACTTAAAAAATAGTACCCCGGACAACCAAGTTGTAACCCAATATTATCTTCCTTTTATGACATCAACCATACTTCGTTTGGACTGACAAAATAATCCTTTTACATCTTCTCTAAACTGTTCGTTAGTTACATGAGCCTCATGGGTTCCGACAATGATCTCGATATTTGGGAAGTGTTCTTCCAACAGTGCTTTGTATTTGCCTTTAAAAGGACATAGAACGTCCATACAGTATGTAAAGTGAATAGCATCTAGCCGAAACTCCGTTAAGGCTAGAATCCTGCCCAGTAATTTATCAGGCCCAGCTAAGGTAGGGCATCCCGAACAGTTGATAATTCCGACCAAGTCTAGCTTTTCTTCACTGGGATAACGCGCAAATGCCCCTTTTCTCTTTCTCAAATCGTGGAGACAACTGACCGATGAACACCCCAAATCCTGGGTCGCGTTTGAACATGTTAAAATCCCTATTCTTGCCACAATGGCTCACTCCCCTTCTTTTTTATCTCTAAGCCTATCGCTGTCACACCCCCAACAGCCAATATCCCCAACGCCCCCAGTTTGCCTATCCCTTATCCCGGCGGGGGAATTAAGGCACCTGGATACAGTTAAGAACATGCTCTTTTAGCTCATCTTTGACAGCTAGACCCCCAAAAATAACCTATCGAAAACCTGAAAGCCGCGTGGTACGCGGCTTTTTGCCGCCCAAGGCTGATTTTTTCTTCGGAAATGTAGGTCAAGGAAGCCCTGCGGGATGGCAAGTTCGTCGTCAAGACAAATACTGACTTGCCTGCAGGGGAAGTTGTGCTTTCTTACAAGACTCTTATGAACATCGAACGTGCCTTTAGGGAAATTAAGAACTTCCTTGAAGTCGGTCTACTCTACCACTGGAACGAAAAGCGGGTGCGAGGTCACATCTTCGTATGTGTGCTGGCTTATTTGTTTGAACAGGAATTGCAAGTATTGTACAGGCGACAATGGCAGAAAGAGGCTGATAAAATCCAACAAATCTCTGACGAGGACGAACGGAACAAAAAACAGGAGGACTTAGACAGCCGCTGGTATACAGGAGAGCGAATTGTTAAGGAGTTAGCCCGCTGGCATGTGCAAAAGGCTGAATTTCTGGACAAAGAATTTCTAAGTGTACCACCGCCAACGCCAAGAGCCCAACGGATGCTCGCAGACATTGCGATTCCGTTACCATCAAAGATTATCCATTTGGTCAATAGACTGGTACCCAACCTGATGTCTATAACTAACCTCGTGAAATCGCGGGGTTAGTTAGCGTGTAGTGCAAACTTGTGCCCACAAACCCTTGGTATTGCTGAGGTGCTGTCAAACCTGAGATTTACCGCATCGATTAGGCTGCAAAGGATCTGGCTCAAGTGGTGCATTTGTCAGTAATGTTGTCAAACGCACGCGAGGACCATACTTTGGTGTCACTAGCAGAAGGCTTTTTCCCTGCCAGCCGAGACCTGCAGCTTTGGCCATTGCTTTATGAGATATATGACCCATCCAGTTAACTCTATCAACAGTTTATGAAGCCGGAATGGCAAGTGCACGAAATCCTTCGCGTAATATTTCTCTTTGCAAATGCAGGTTAATATAATCCAAGAGATTATTAGCTGCCTGATAATGATGAACATACAGGGGTGTTGGTTCATCCCTAATTTGTTCAAAAACATCCGAAGAAATGGCAACCGCAGTTACTACAGCAGTAGTATAAGGCTCAAGAAGTTCTTTAGGTTTGGTAGGAATCCCACTAACACGTCGCAAGTCAGCTATTCCAACCAAATCCGCCCCTAGTTCAATAGCTTTCTGTTTTATTTTTAATGCACTTACCACTAGATCATCTCCACTCCTTTTATCAACCAGTGCATAACAATTTTGGCGAGATCCCTTCCCAGAAATTATCCCCGGGCTCATACTCCCGCACCCGAAGGTTTGACAGTCAGTCCAGAGCTGCCGCTCGCCCACGTCCCCACGTCCGAGTTTGGCTAGTCTTAACCCCAGCGGGGTTCACCACACCCCGGCGGGGGCTACCACCTCGAAGCCAGAGGTCTGCCATGAACGGCAACCATTTAAGCGGACTCGAAAAAATTTTACAATTCCATTATGAATTACGCATAATATGGATAATTAGAAGTTGAAAATATTAGAGTACAGTATAAATATCTGTTCGGGCCAATATAATCAGCACATTGGCTTAGTTCCGGCAATTCGCAGCCTTAAGGTATTTTCTTTTCCCTATCAATTCTATTCGTTTGAATTATTATCCCTATAAGCTAGAACAGCGTCATCTGTTTATTGGGTGTATTAGGTTTCTCTTGTTTGTTTACCGTTTTTGCAGGATATGTTGTATCTAGGTATTTCATTGCTTTTTTGTATTCTCGTTTAGGGATTTTGCTTTGCATCTTAGGCAACTTAAGGTGTGATCTGTATAGTTTCTGGTGATGACGTCTGTTTTTAACACAACGCCAGCAGGGTTCTTCTCCCCAGTACCCAAATTCCACAGAACTCCCACATTTAGCACAAGTAAGTTCTCCACCTATTGGATATTCTTGGCTAATACCCCGTGTGAAGCAGTTATCGTTAACACATCTCCAATAATAAGGGTCATCCTTGCCTTCGGCTGCTATCATTTCAGAACCACAAATAGGGCATTTAGACTCAGGTTTGCCCATACAATCAAGAAGTTCAGGAAGCCTTAACACGTTTTTATAATCCTGTTGGACATTGGTGTTTTGTCTACGTTCCATAATTTCTTGAGTATGCGAAAAACTTAATGGATTTAGCGATCCAGTCCAAAGTATATCATCATCGATAAAGATTACTTTTTCGTGCATCCTCACTTTGTGGATAATCACTACACCAATTTTGGAAAGATGGTCTTCTAATTCCCTGTATATACTTTTTTCAGTCTTATTTCGTTCCTGAAGGCTTTTAGTAATTAGGAAGATGTCAACCCCCCGCTCAATTGCGGCTTGTAGTTGTGGTTTTAGATAGGACATTCGATCTTGTGTAATAAAGGGAGAATATATAACTATTTGATCTTTTGACTTTTCTATGTCATCAGATAGATATTTATAGAAAGACTCTTGGGTAACAACTAATCTTTCTTCTTTTAAATCAATTTTGTCTCCAACAACAATTCTCTGTGCTTTTAAAGATTCTTGATGTAATCTCGGGGCTATGTTTAGTGCGTCAATAATTGGGAACTTTCTCTCCATAAGAAATCTTAATAAATCAGCTAGTTCAGAATTCTTGCCTTTAGACAGACAATACTTAAAATCGCCAACAATAAATAGCTTAAATTTCGCTCTGGTAACAGCGACGTTAAATAACCGCCTCATTTGTTCCTTTATCTCAGGAGAATTCATAAATAGATTGACCCTAAAATGCGGTTCATCTACAACTAAATCAAAAATTACTATATCCGCTTCAGAGCCTTGAAAGCTATGGACTGTTCCGGCTCTTATAACGTCATTCTCTATCCCGATGTCTCTCAAAAGAAGGTCAATCAGTTTGGTATGGGGCCTATAAGGAGAAATAATCAAAACCTTACTGTCTTTTTCTTTGCCGTCAGCAATCTTAAGTTTTGAAATCACTCGCTCACCAAGGTTTACAGATAATGAAGCCGAAAGAAAATTTAACCTGCTACTTTTATTTCCCTTTGATACACTTGTTACCCAAGCATTAAGACTTTCCGTATTAATTAATACCACGGGGCTATCCGGTAATAGGCTGTCGTCGTACCATTTGCCAAATTCTAGCTTTTCCTGTTGTCTGCCAATTGAATTAGGTGATTTTAATATGCCGTAGTATCGATTTGCTATATCTGCAATATCCGGCTCCATACGGTATTGTTCGTTCAGGATCAGTAGCGTTGCATTGAGCTAGCTTTACCTCTTGTC
>JAIMKP010000024.1:20116-46023 GCA_020692355.1 Desulfosporosinus sp. | reverse complement strand
GCCTTACGATCCACTATGGCTGTCCTGTAGCAGGGCTGGATCCCACGCATCGGGTTGTCCTCGCAGCCTCCGGAGAGCGCTACTCTTATGATAAGTGCCTTATCGCTACGGGAGCGTCAGCGGTGTCTCTCAAAATCCCTGGCGCCACCCTCCCTGAAGTCTTTACCTTGCGTCATTTGGATGATGTGCAGCAAATTAAAGCCTTAGTCGCTCCCGGGCGGCAGGCCGTAGTCATTGGCGGAGGCCTAGTCAGCCTGAAATCTGCTTATGCCCTGCTCAAGCAGGGACTTAAGGTTCATGTCGTCGTTTCTTCCGGTCACATTCTATCTCAGATACTCAATGAAGAAGCCGCCAAACTATTACAGGAGCACCTAGTCAAACATGGCTTAAACATTGTGCCTAACCAGGATGTAACAGCCATTAAAGGAACCGGGCACGTCCAGGCCGTGCAGCTGCGCAGTGGAATGAACCTACCCGCAGATCTGGTCATCGTGGGAAAAGGGGTTCGCCCCAATACAGCTCCCTTCCTGACCTCCGGCTTGACGATTCGGCAGGGTATCTTGGTCAATGAACATCTGGAAACGAATCTTCCTGATGTCTACGCTGCCGGAGATGTGGCCGAAGCCTGGGATCGCCTCCACCAAACCCAGCGTCTGAACCCGATCTGGCCCAACGCCACGACGCAAGGACGCATCGCCGGAGCCAACATGTCCGGCCTTGCCTTAACCTATCCCGGTTCGATGGGCATGAATGCCGTGGACTTCTTTGGACTCCGGATAATTTCCGTAGGAATCGTCAAACCCCCAACCTCACCCCCCTGGCGAGCCGAGGATCTTTACCTACAACATGGTTCAGGCCATCCAACCTATCAACGCCTGGTATGGCAGGATGAAACCTTAAAAGGATTCGTCCTGGTCGGAAATACAGAGCGAGCCGGCATCCTCACAGCCTTAATCCAAGCCAACCAACCGCTCTCTGAACCTATCCGAAATACCCTCAGGAGCGGAAAACGCAGTAGTGTTCTTCCCAGGAGAGCACCCTGTTAACCATGCCGCAGACGACTGGCAAGCAGGTTACCTAACGTCTGAATGCCTTGGACCAGCACCACTAAAACCGCTACGGTAATCACCATAACATCCGTTTCAAATTGCTGGTAGCCATAGCGAATCGCCAAGTCACCCAGCCCACCGCCGCCTATCGCGCCCGCCATGGCCGAAGCCCCGATGAGCCCAACAGTAGCAATGGTAATACCCAATATCAAGGACGGAATGGATTCAGGTAGCAAAACCCGCCAAATAATTTGTAAGGGTGAGGCCCCCATCGCGAGGAAAGCCTCAATCACGCCTTTGTCAACCTCCATCAAAGACGATTCCACCAATCGGCCGATGTAGGGCCCTGCGTAGAAAACCAGAGGGACGATCGCAGCCTTGGTGCCAATGGTAGTGCCAACGATAGCCTTCGTAACGGGAACTATCGCGACCATCAAGATAATAAAGGGAATGGAGCGCAAAACATTGATCAACGCTCCTAACAAACGATGAACCCATTTATTTTCCGCGATATGCCCTTCCCTGGTGATCACGAGGATAATCCCCAGGGGCAAACCGACGAGTGCCGAGATGACAATTGAAATGCTAACCATCGTCGCCGTCTCAGTCAGCGACTGCAGGAGCATGCTTCCTAATTCCGCCCAATGGTTATCCATGCTGCAGCACCTCCGTTTTCATCCCTTGCTGATTGAGAAACTCAATCCCTGCCAAGATGTTGTCTTTTTCACCCGTCAACTCGACAACTAAAATGCCAAAGGGCACATCTTTGATCTTCGCTATATGTCCATGCAAAACATTCGCGTACACCGGGAAACGTTTGGAAAGCGTCGATAAAATCGGGTCAGATGCATGAGGCCCCAGGAAGGTTATCTTCACCAGCTGACCCGCATGTGAGCGATTCAGTAAATCATCTGGAACACTGTCCCCCATGACGGCTTTGGTAAAGGCTTTGGCCGTTTCGGTTCTGGGCATCGTAAAGAGCTCTACAACTGTTCCCTCTTCAATGATTTGACCATCCTCCATGACGGCAACCCGATCGCAGATTTCGCGCACAACATTCATTTCATGGGTGATGATGAGAATGGTGATCCCCAAGGTGCGATTGATTTCTTTCAACAACTGAAGTATTGAATCCGTGGTTTGCGGGTCAAGCGCTGACGTTGCCTCATCACAAAGCAAGACCTCAGGGTTGGTGGCCAGGGCACGAGCAATGGCTACCCTCTGTTTCTGGCCTCCCGAGAGCTGCCCTGGATAAGCGTTTGCTTTAGCATCCAGATTCACTAAATGCAACAAATCCACAACCCGCTGAGCCGCCTCTTTCTTACCTACTCCAGCCAAATAGAGAGGTACCACGACGTTGTGAAATACGGTCTTATTACTCAAAAGGTTAAAGTGCTGAAAGATCATCCCAATTCGCTTGCGTGCATCGCGAAGCTCCGCTCCTTTTAGACTCGTTATATCGAGTCCCCCGACGCGGATCTGACCGGAGGTGGGTTTCTCAAGCAGGTTCACGCAGCGGATGAGGGAACTCTTACCGGCCCCACTGGAGCCGACTACTCCGTAGATCTCTCCTTTTTCCACCCGTAAGTTAACCCCTTTGAGGGCTTCGATCTGTTTCTCGCCAAAGGCATACACCTTGTGCAAGTCCTTTATCTCAATCAACGTACTCCCCCCCAAGCCGTCCCTAACGCCATATTTTCGCCGGGTGCACAAGCTATTCCCAAATTTTTAGCTTTCTGATGCGTTCGACCGCTTCCATGAGCCTGGGGATTTCATGGAGAAGGCCGACTCGAACATATCCTTCACCATGAACTCCGAACCCGGTACCAGGAGCCACAACGATATGGGCTTGTTCCAAGAGAAGATCCGTATAATCCTGAGATGTCATCTTCTCGGGGATAGGAAGCCAAGCGAAAAAAGTACCTCCGGGTGGATCCGCCTTCCAGCCAATCTGAGTTAGTCCTTGCAGAAAAACATTTCTTCTCGTTTCATAAACTTGTACCATTTCGTCCACACAGTCCTGGGGACCCACCAATGCCTGGGCGGCCATCATCTGAATAGCGGGCGGGATGTTGGCAAAAAAATGGTTCTGCAGTTTGTTGATCAACCCTACGACATCCGGATTTCCCAGGGCAAAACCGACGCGCCAACCAGACATGCTGTAAGTTTTAGACAGAGAGTAAAACTCAATTCCAACCTCTTTCGCACCTTCCAGCTCCAGAAAACTGACAGGACGTCGGCCGTCAAACCCTAGGGCTCCATAAGCATAGTCGTGAGCAATGATGATATCGTGTTTCTTAGCCACCCGGATTGCCCTTTCATAGAAGGCTCTCGGCGCTAACGCCGCTGTGGGATTGCCGGGGTAATTTAAGAACATGAGCTTCGCACGTTTTAATACATCCTCGGGAATCGCTTCAAAATCAGGAAGGTAATCATGGGTAGCCAACAAGGGCATCGGATAAGCCTCCGCAGCGGCCAGGGCTATCCCGGAAAGGTAATCGGGATAGCCGGGATCCGGAACAAGACAGACATCCCCCGGTTCCAAAAGACAGAGCGCCACTTCAACCAGACCAACTTTGGATCCAAAAAGAATGGAAACTTCCAGGTCTGGATCAATGGTTACACCGCGTTTCTGAGCATACCAAGTGGATATTCCTTCCCGAATTTCGGGGTAGCCCTCAAACGGAGAGTAGCGATGATACAGTGGGTTTTGTGCAGCTTCGTGTAAAGCTTGGATTATGTGAGGAGGGGTTGCCAAATCAGGGCTGCCTCTCCCCAAATCGATCACATCGAATCCTGCCTTGTTCAACGCAGCCGCCTTTTGCACCAAAGTCGAAAAGAAATGTCGAGGCAGACGATCCATCCTCGCTGCAGCTTTCATTCTTGTCCTCCCCCTTACCAGGCCGCGATCACTGCTCCCTCGAACGTCTTATTGATGAAGTCTTTCACTTCCGGCGACTGGTAGACTTGCACAAACTTTTTCAAGACGGGTTTATCCTTGTCGGCCCCACGAACCACGATGACGTTAATCCAGGGATTATCTTTGGGTTCAATAGCGATCGCATCTTTGTTTGGCTTCAGTCCCGAAGTCAGAGCAAAGTTCGTATTGATCGCCGCAGCATCCAGATCTCCTAAAGCACGGGGTACAAACGCTGCGTCCATTTCCTTAAAGACTAACTTTTTAGGATTGGTTAGAATGTCTGTGGCTTTGACATTCAAGCCAATACCGGGTTTTAACTTGATGAGGCCAATTTGCTCAAATAGTTGATAGGCGCGGGCTGCGTTCGTGGGATCATTGGGAAGGCCAATAACGGCTCCCTCTTTAAGGTCATTAAGCGATTTTACTTTGTTCGAATAGATTCCCATGGGAAAGGTGACGGCCTTCCCGATGGCAACCAGGTCTAACTTTCGATCGGTCTTAAATTTGTCCAGGTAGGGCTCGTGTTGAAATACATTGACATCAAGCGCCTTTTCCGACAAGGCCAAATTGGGCTGAACATAGTCGTTAAAAACCTTAATCTCAATATCCAGACCTTGGGTCGCCGCAACCTCTTTCACCTTTTTCATGACTTGCTCGTGAGGGCCGGCTGTTACACCGACCACGAGTTTTTCTTTTGCCGGGGTGGTTGAATTCGAACTACTCTGAGAGGTTGTACCACAACCGATAAGAGTTACCAAAAGCGTAAGGACCATGACTACCAACGCTATACTTTTTTTCACCATTTCCTTATCTCCTTCTCTTTCGTACTGTTCCACTCATGCTGGAACGCATGCATTCCTGCTCCTTCAAGAACATAAAAACCCCTCTTGTCATTAAGAGAGGTTAAAGCGCGCACTCACCTCTCTCATCTGTCAGAACTTAATCTGCAGGAGTTGGCACCGTGCAAAATCTGCCGGTTGCCGCGGTTTCATTGGGCCAGTCCCTCCACCGCTCTCGATAAGAGATTTCTATATTCATATTAGGCTACTGTGATAGTACACGATAAATTTGTCCGTGTCAATATGAAGTTTCACGCAGACGAAGTCCAAGACCTGAGGATTAAGGGTGAAACAACTTCTGAAATTCCTTCGGAATCGCGGCCTCAAAGCGCAGTATCTCTCCCGTTATCGGATGACGAAAGGCAAGCACCTGCGCATGAAGCCCCAAACGTCGAATCGGATTTTGGATCGAGCCGTACTTCTTGTCGCCGATGATGCGATGTCCGATGTCTTGCATATGGACACGAATTTGATTCTTACGTCCCGTTTCGAGGTGAACCTCGAGCATAGAGTGGTTTTTGGTCTTCTTCAGGACTCGGTAGTGAGTTACCGCCTTTTGGCCACCATTGGGTGTCGGGCTGGAGTGCATGGTGAGCGTTTTGCTTTCCTTCAACCAGGAGGTTATCGTCCCTTCCGGTTGAGTGACCAGGCCTTCCACAATCGCGATATAACTCCGTTCCTGAACGGCTCCCTTCCAGTCATTTTGCAATCGTTCCTTCACCTTTTCACTTTTGGCAAACAGCATGACACCGGACGTTTCTCGGTCGAGCCGATGGACGATGAAGATCCGATTCTTCGGGTCTTCCTTTTTGACGTGAGCACTTAACATACTATAGGCGGTTTGCTCCTTTTCCTGAGCCGTTGATATGGAAAGCAGACCTGCTTCTTTAGCGATAACGATAAGGTATGGATCTTCAAAAAGGATTTCGAGCCTCCCGGGTTGACTTTCCTTGCGCACTTTTCCCCGCTGGACAGACACCTTTTGCCCGATGTTCAGGGGATGGTTATATTGGGTTACGACCTCACCGTCGACCGAAACTTGGCGATGAGCCAGTAAGGATTTGACGCTATTGCGTCCCTGCTCGGGAAATTGAGAAAATAGAAATGTCATTAATTCTGTCGATTCTGTGACCTGAAAGGACGTTTGTCTATATCGTGTAGGCATCGTTTCACTCCTTGCTTGTCATATCAGCAAACAATAATTGGCAAACCACTTTCTCTTTGTAACGGCTAAAGTCTTCTACGAGTTTGAGAAACCTGAAATTGGTGTTCTTTCCTCCCGTGAATGACGAATCAGCCAGGCTGCCCCAACCATGCCGGCCTGGTTGCCCAGTTTTGCCGCTACAATATCAGTGTTTTCAGCGACTCTTGGCAAAACCGCACCGTGAAAAGCTTGTACTAAAGGGTCAAAAAGAATGTCACCCGCAGATGAAACTCCGCCGCCGATCACTATTTTCTCCGGATTAAGCAAATAACACATATTAGCTAAAGCTTTCCCGAGCACGATGCCTGCCTTTTCCAGTATCGCCCTGCAGGTTGAGTCCCCAAGCTTCGCTAGCTCAATCACTGATTTGGCAGTAATATTTCCCATTCTGTCGTATTCCTCTTTCAAAGGCCCCGCCGACATCTTCTGCACCTGTTCCAGAGCATCCAAGGCAATGGCCGTAGCTGAGGCCTCAGTTTCCAAGCAGCCCCGTTTACCACAATTACAGGTTCTCCCGCCTTGTTCCCGTACAGTAATATGCCCTACCTCTCCCGCACTTCCATTCACTCCATGATAAATATCGCCGTTGATGATTACTCCCCCGCCGATGCCGGTACCCAGGGTTAGGCAAATTAAGTTGGAAGTCCCTATACCGGCCCCGATCCACATCTCACCCAACGCAGCCGCATTCGCATCATTATCAACCATGACCGGAACCTGCCACATTTGTTCGAGTTCTTCTTGCAACGGCACCTGAGACCAGCCAAGATTGACTGCCTCAATCACGATACCTCTGGATAAATCAAGAAAGGCCGGAACACCAATTCCGACACCGACAATATTTTCCCAAAGGTAGGCGCTTTCCTGTAATAGGTTTTCCGCCATTTGATTAAAAACATCTAATACCCTGCGATATCCCTCTTGGACCGGAGTAGGGCTTTCTTGAGTATGGAGGATATGCCCTTCTCGATCAATAAGCCCCATCTTAATCGATGTTCCTCCTACATCAATCCCAATGATTGCATTTTTCATACCCATACCCCCATAACTCTCATGTATTTGGACATCATCACTTCATCGTTTCCTGTGATCATAATTAAAAGACCACTTTTGTGGCCTTGATTGGGGTAAGCAGTAAAGGTAACACATCAATAATATGGTGGAATTTCTCTTTTGGCATCGGCATAAGCGATTTCTCCGTAATGTCCGCTTAAAAAGATTAGCGGCTATAACTTACCAAACTAAATTTACCATGTCGGCTAAAGTAAGTCAATATTTATCCAAAATGTCCCGTTGGCACTGTTGGCCCATTCCGCGCCAGTACCTGATGTTCACAAAAAATCCCCGCGGACCGCTGGGTGCCTTCTATCCTTTCACACTACCCAAGGTTAACCCGCTCACTAAGTACTTGGAAAGGACGGTGAAGATAATCATAACCGGAATAACCGTAATCAGTGCCGCTGCCGAATAAACACCCCATTGCGTACTAAACTGACCCTGTAGGGTTACAAGACCGAGCGGCAATGTGTAGATACTTCCATCATGGATGAGGACCCTGGCAACGATATATTCCGACCAAGAACCCATGAAAGCAAAAATGGATGCCACGGCCAAAGCCGGTTTGGACAGGGGTAGAACAATTGTGTAAAAGGTCCTAAATGTACCGCACCCGTCCACATAGGCACTTTCTTCTATCGACACC
Organism: Desulfosporosinus sp.; assembly: GCA_020692355.1. GTDB lineage: Bacteria > Bacillota > Desulfitobacteriia > Desulfitobacteriales > Desulfitobacteriaceae > JAJZPA01. Next base: position 38,309 of record JAIMKP010000024.1, on the reverse strand, counting down.
GGAATGGTATCGAAGTAGCCCTTAAGAAGCCATATGCTAAATGGGACTACGGTTGACACGTAAGGTATGACCAGCGCCCAGAGCTTATCGCTAAGTTCCAGGTTTGTAAGCAGAATATTAAGCGGTAGTAGAATCATCGTAGCCGGAAACATCTGGGTCACGAGCAGGATTATCATACCACTGGTCCGGCCCAAGAACCTGTACCTGGAGAAGGCATACCCCGCCGTAGTTGAAAAGATCAACGTTGCCACAGTCGTAAGGAGGGAAATCAAAGCGCTATTATAGACCCAATGCATTAGCTTAATCTGAGTGAAGGCTGCTTCAAAATTGGCCAAAGACGCGTTTTTAGGTATAAGTGCCAAAGACGTGGAAAACATCTGGTTGCCGGGCCTTAATGCGGCCGCCAGTATATTTAATATCGGATAGATGGCTATCAAAGTCATAATCATTAATGCTAGATAAATCAGAATTATTTTAAGCGTTGAATCGTTTTTTTCAAAATAGTTATCTCGCACGACTCGCTTCATAGTTTTTCCTCCATCGACGTTTTATTGGCCCTAAGGTAGACAATGCTAAATACGGCGAGGATGACGAAAATGACCACAGACAGTGCCGCAGCATAACCATAACGGTAGAGGTCAAATCCATCCCTGTACATTTTGAGTACCAGTATGTTTACAGCATCACTGGGCTGCCCATCTTTGAGAATATAAAGTATACTCAATTTGTTAAACGTCCAAACTACGCCTAAAATTATGGCGGGAACCATAACCGGTTTCAAAAGGGGCGCGGTTATATGCCGAAATTTCTCCAGCCCTGTAGCCCCGTCGATATCTGCCGCTTCGTACAAGTCGCTAGGGATGCCTTGGAGACCACCCAGGGCTATCATCATCATAAAAGGAACTCCGAGCCAGATATTTGTTAGCGTTGCTCCTATCAACGTATTCGTAGGATCTCCAAGCCAGTTTATAGCCGGAATCCCGAATTTACCCAACAAAGCATTGATAGCCCCAAATTGGTAGTTGAGCATCCCCTTCCAAGTCACAGCAGCGACATACTCCGGTATGGCCCAAGGAAGAATCAGGAGGACTCTGAAGATAGACTTGCCGGGCAGTTTACGATTCAAAAGTACTGCTAGCCAAACCCCTAGGACTACATGGAAAAAGACGTTGACAACGGTCCAGATGACTGTCCGAAGAAAAACACTGCCAAAGACTTTGCTGGTAATTATCTCCTTGTAGTTCCCAAAACCGATAAACTGGTCACCAAAAATCTTGGGAAAATCAAAAATGTTGATCCCGACTTCTTTAAGATTCATCATATTCTGCAATCTTATATCAAAGGTGGACATCGTAAATTCAAAGAGAAGAGGAAGTAGGATAATGAAGAATACAATCAGAAAAGACGGTGTAACAAAAAGATAGGGCGTCCACCACCTCTGTTGCGGGGATCCTTTTCTTCCTTTGGCATGCTTGCGAATAATACTAAATTTCTTGTTGATTCTTACTTCCATGCGATGCCCCTCCCTTTAAGGCAAACCATCCCCGACTTGAAGAAGTAACGGATGGTTATCTCGCCCACCCATTACTTCTTTGCTGCTTATATCCTGTCTTTATTTATTTCTTGGTTAGATCCTTAGCGAGTTCTTCCGCTTTGGTCTGCATGTCCTTGGCCGCTTGTTCCGGTGTCTTCTTGTCAGCCATAACCGCTTCAAGTTCCGGCCTCATCGCATCCCACACCGCTCGCATTTCCGCTCTAATCGGCATAGCCGTGCCATTTTTCATCTGATTAATTGACATGTTGACATAGGGATCACTGGTTATGGAGGGGTCTTTAAGTGCCTCTATCGTGCAGGGCATTTGTCCCATCTTCTTCGCAATGGTTACTTGGAAATCCTGTGAGGCAACAAACTCGAAGAACTTCTTAATCGCATCTTTAACTTTTTGGTCTTTTACATTGGCTGATACTGAGAAACCTTTTGACCCGTAATAAGGCACACCATATTTACCGGTATCACCAACTTTAGGGAATAATACTATTCCTAAATCATCGCCAAGTTTGTTGTGCATATCCGTAAAAGACCAGGCTCCGTCGATCAGGGTTGCTGCTTTACCGTCCTTAAATAATCCTTCAGCCACCTCTTGAGTTTCCTGTTTGGGCATCACTTTTGAAACATACTTTAGATCATGCAGATATTTAAACGCTTGAACCATTTGCGGTGTGTTAACTGTAATCATACCGTTGTCGTCAAAAACCTTACCGCCGTAGGCTCCTAAGAAAGGAACGAACCAGTATGGCTCATTTTCATTGGTTACCATAGCATATGTGTTTCCATCATTATACTTCTTTGCCAACTCAATGATATCACTGAAGTTTTCAGGAGCCTTAGAAACCATTTTTTTATTATATAGCAAGCTTAAATTATTCCCATTCACATTGGGAACTGCCAGTATGTCATTACCAATCTTGGCGGTATTTAAGATGCCTGGATCAAATTTGTTCCAGAAATCCTTTCCCATAAAGTCATTGAGTGGAACGATAAGTTTTCCCAACGACATGGGTCCCATATTGTCATTAGGCCCATAAACAAGCTCTGGTCCTTTTCCGGAAAGAACCGCTGTCTGGAATTGGCTTCTAAGATCTTCCGTCTTATAATGGACTCTATTAATCTTTATGCCTGGATTTTGTTGTTCAAAAACCTTAATTTGGGCATCAAAGACGTTGTCAATAGGCTCCTCCATCTGTTCCCAGAGATTAAGGGTGATCTGTGCGTTGCTCTGTGATGCAGAAGGTATGTTAGCTGAACCGCATCCACTGAGAAGGGTGGAAAGGACAAAGATAAAGGCAACCATAACCAATAAAACCTTATTCTTATTCTTTGACATTTTGGTTCCTCCCCTATTTCGTTAATGAAGTACTTGTGCAAGCTCCCTGCCGAGAATTAGAAGTCGGTATTCTCACCTCCATTGCATCCATTGCACTCTTTCTTAAGCTAACTTATCTAAGGCAGCTACGGATGAAACGTCCTCTTCACCTCCCTTTTCTCGCTGACATCTCCCTTGGAAAAGCCTCATAAATAGAGTAGGCTAAAAATCCTGCGCAAGTTGCAAAAGCTTCTCCGGTCTGACAGAATCCTTCATGCTCATCAAAACTTTCGCAAGCGATACCTCCGTCCAATTCAATACGAGTCAGCAAATTCCCAGCCTCCTGACTCCGTCCACTGAGTAAGCTATTGCAGATACTTAGAACCCACGGGTGATTCGCATGTTCGCACCCCATCTCTGAGAAGGTACAATCGGTAAAGGCATATTTATTGTGAGGAGAACGAATCGCGTTGATGGTATTTAGGTATACCAAATCGTCAGACTCACAAAATTTATAATAAGTCAACAATTGCAAGCTGCCTGGGGGTTCATCGTAAAAGCGAAAATTCCCTGCCAAATCGGTAGACCAAGCGAAAACGGTGTTGCCCTCATATTCCATAAGGCAATATTCCCAAATAGCTTTTTTAACTTGAGCGGCTTGGTCCAGATAAAATTCTGACTGCGCGGAATTTCCAGTCCATGTCTCCATATCAGCCCAACATCGGAACGCTTTCCACACTAACACGTTGTCATACGTTACATAAGGCTCAGGAGTTACATCATCAGAAGGTAAAAGGAAGGTGTCATACAGAGCAATCATTGGATGGCGATGTGTTTCCAAACGAGTTGCAATGCGTTTCAAACCCTGCTGAATATAAGCCTCTGTCAGATAATCATAATCTTTTGTTTCTTCGAGATAGCGGTGCAAGGCTATGACTGGTGCACATAGTTCATCCAGTTCGAACCCGGGTTCTAATAATGTTCCGTCAATATAACGACTATGCATTCCTATGTTACGAATTTGTCGCTTGAAAACATAGTCCAACATCTCCCGGGCATATTGGGGATCAAGGTGCAATACGGAGGGAAAACTCCACAACAGGCTGTCACGATCCCAATAGGCGGCACTCACATAATAACGTGGACTTCTAGACGTGACTAAAACCAACTCTTCTGTATCAAGGGTTTTTCCTGTGGCAAAGAATAAGTTAAAAAAAGCATTTAAGTTAAGTACAGACTCCAGCTCAGGGGCAGCAGACCGTAACTTTCTTTGCTGAAGCCACTGGGAAGTCCGGGCGAACATTTTTTGTTGGCCCTGGCGAAACATTTCTTTGGCCGACGTTAACGCTCCTACTTCCTCCAACCCAACACCCCAGTAGAAGGTGATTTCGTGAGTTTCCTGAGGCTTAAGTGTGACTTTCTTCGTCAATTGATAGGCCAGGTCTTCATCAGGGTGAAAAACAAGCACTTCTTTCATACTTTCGGTGATGGAAACCTCATCTCCTCGGTACCAACAAGTTGTAGCCATTATTTCCGACGGAAGGACCCCCAAAGAGAACATGGTCATAGCCTTGCGAAAGTCCAAAGCTAAGCCACTGTTCCAGGCAGAATAATAGGCGATTCTTTCACCCTGAATGGGTTTAGATTCATTAATGCTGTGTATGGCTTGGAGCCAAGTCCCATGCAGGCCAAATTCCACCTCGGCCACCTCTGCCGAGTGATTACTAACCTCTAATTGATAGATAAAACCTCTTTCTCCCACAGGCGCACAAATCTTACCCCGCAACTGGACTCGCTCATTGCTAAACGTAAACTTGGGAATCCAAAAATCCTCACGCTCCCAGCTTAAATCGCTTAATTCTATGGCCATACCATTCCAAATCAAATAAGGCTTGATTAACGGCTTTTCCTGACTGCCTACTATCTCGATCAAGCCCCGACTCCCCATGTGTAGAAAATTGATACTTTCAATCGCGGCATTTTCCGAATAAAGTGTTGGAACGGCAACAAATTCGTTCCCTGTGGGCAAATAGTACGGAGACTTCTGTTTTTGCATCATCTTACTCCTTCAAAGTACCATTAATTCGTTGATTGAATTAACTAGTTAAACGATTAAATAGTAAAATATTATACCTCTCGATACAAGGGTTCTTTGAATAGTTGAGTAATGACCATTGCCGCGGCACCCATTAACCACTGGTTCTCTTCCAAATCAATCAGAATAATCTCCAGCTTTTTACTGTGTCTGGAAAAGAAATGGTCTTCCAGTTCTTTTTGAAGTGCAGGCATAATGTATTTTTTGGCCCTTAAACCCTCTCCACCCAGCACTATGGCTCCTGGATTAAAGAAGTTAACGATGCTTTTTAAGCCTATGCCTAAATTTTCTCCCACACGTCTATAAATGTCCTGAACCAATTCATCTCCCGAGTCCGCCGCTTGCAAGATACTATCCATCGTTAATTGTTCCAACTGATTTAAGATAGGACTCAATTTCAGTTCTTTAAGGTGCAGTACCTCTGCCATAATGAATCGATCGGAGGTGTAGGCTTCCAGACACCCTCTCTGGCCGCAGTAGCACAGAAATCCATCCCTTTGGATAATAATGTGACCGATTTCTCCGGCCCCACCCACTTCACCGCGATAGATCTCATTTTTCACGACAATACCTGCACCCACTCCGGCCCCGATGGTGACGCATATGAAGTTCTGGAACTGTTCTCCTCTTCCATCCCATAATTCGGCATGGGCAATCGCATTCGCATCATTTTCCAGATATACCGGGACTTGCACCTCTTCTTCTAGTTTTGAAAAGTCTACCTCCTCCCACTCGAGAATCGGCGAATGAATGATTTTCTTATTTGCTTGATCCACTAGTCCGGGAGCGGCTATACCTATACCAGAACATAGCAGGGTATCCGCAGCGATCCATTTGCTAATTTGTCCTGACATTAACCGAAAAATCGCTTCAACTGAATCTTTCGGATGAAAATTATGGCTGATCTTATCCAGCATCCTGGCATTTAAGTCAAACTTTCCGTAAATGATTTGCTTTTCTTCTATTTTTATGGCGATGATATAACTTCTTCGTTGGTTAAACTGCAAGAGTACCGGCTTTCTTCCGTAATCAGAAATACCAGAACCTATTTCAGTGAAGTATTTTTCTTTAAGCAAACTATCTACGATATAAGTAACTGTCGATGCCCCCAAAGAGGTATTGATAGCAATATCTTTTCTGGAAATAGGGCCAAATCTTCTGACCTGATCGATAACCAATGCTTCATTAAGATCTTTGATCAATTGTTTGTTTCCTCTACGGAATCGGTCCATGGATCTAATCAACTCCCAGACGTTTATCGTTTTGATTCATTGAATGAATTAATTAGAGTATACTACGTCCTTTCTGAATTATCAATATCTTTTTTCTTAGTTCACTACGTCAAAACATAGACACTACCTCACCCAATGTTAATGGTAACAAACTAACTCATCCGCTAACATCCACTCCTGCCGACTGACTTTTCCATCCCAATGGATTTCTACGTTCACCCGCTCTTGAGACGTCCAGTTTCCCTCTTGCTTAGCAGTTAAACTCAAAGTCTGTCCATCGTAACTTCCATTGACGGTTATGCGTCTGTATTCACCTTTGCGATATTCATATCCTTCGCCCGCATCTGCATAGAAACTCGTCATTGTACGAAATGGCGCCTGGGCATAGACTTCTAATGTCTCCACATTTAGCAGGTCTATGTGCGTGAATTCTCCTCCGCATCCGAAACCTAAAATTGCCCCTTCCCGCATGAACATCGGGATTTCGGCCAACGGCGCGTCCACCATAACATGCTGATTTCCTTCGTAAATATTCCCAGTATTTCGATGCTGCCAAGTCCCTCCTGGAAGATATACTAAGCGTTCACGCGCTCCCTTCTGAATAACCGGAGCAACGAGGCAGTCCGGCCCCACTAAAAACTCATCATTGATCCGCCAAGCCGCTTCATCTTCGGGAAATTCCCAAAGTAACGGACGCATGATTGGACTTCCTGTCCGGGAGGATTCTTCAAACAGCGAATAAAGGGTAGGCAATAGGCGATACCGCAATTCCATAGCCCGGCGGTAAATTTCTTCGACCTCTTGGCCAAACGCCCAAGGTTCCTGGGGGAGAGTTTCAAGATTGGAATGGTTGCGGCAAAACGGCGTAAAAGTCCCAAGTTGGGCCCAGCGGGCCAGCAGCTCGCCTTCTCCGTCTTGCAAAAATCCGCCGATATCCGTGCCCACGAAAGCTACACCGGAAATACCCATGTTCAAACACATCATCACCGCTTGGGCCAGATGCTCCCACCAACTGCTGTTATCCCCCAGCCAAACCGCAGCATGCCGCTGGATTCCGGCAAAACCAGCCCGGGTCAAGACGAAGGGCCGTTTCTCAGGAGCAAATCTTCGGAGACCCTCACGTGAAGCCTGACACATGAGACTCCCATAGCGGTTGTGGATTTCCGCATGAGAAAGTTCGGCGTATTCCCCGTGACGTACATCCGGCGGAAAAGTTTTGTCCGGCACATTAAATACCGAAGGCTCGTTCATATCGTTCCAAATCCCATCTACCCCATGGGCCAGATGTTTGGCTTGTTGCTCGCCCCACCAAGCCCGCACACGGGCCCGAGCGAAGTCGGGAAACAGGGCAGGGCCCGGCCAGACTTCGCCCACAAAGACTTCTCCTGTTTCTTTGGTACAAAAAATGTCCTCCGTCAAGCCGTCGCCGCAGACAGCATAGGCTTCATCCTTTTTCACGCCTGGATCTACAATGGTCACCACCCGGAAACCCAGCTCATGCAGTTCACGGATCATTGCGTCCGGATCGGGAAATTCGTCGGGCTCCCAGGTGAAGTCACGGTATCCATCCATATGGTGAATGTCCAAGTGCATTACGTCACAGGGAATGTGCTTCTCCCTCATCCTGCGCGCCGTTTCCAGCACCTGCGCCTGCGGGTGATAACTGTACCGGCTCTGATGGTGCCCAATCGCCCAAATAGGTGGCATGGGCATCTTGCCGATGCGTTCCAGCCAGCATCCCAGAATTTCCTGCGGATTACGGCCCACAAAAATCCACTGGTCGAGCACGCCTCCGTCCGCCTGGATGGAAATCTTACCGGGATCGTGTTTACCCAGATCCCATTGCGTGCGATAGCTGTTTTGGAGAAAGAGCCCCCAGGAACGGCTGAGCACCCAGGGAATTGATTCATACAGAGGATCCGTGGAAGGCAGATGCGGTACAACATCTGTATTCCAGAGCGTGAGTTCTTTACCTCGCTTATCCAGAGGCCCGACCTTCTCACCCAGGCCGATGAGTGGCTCCCCACCCCAAACCCAGGTAACTGTTTTGCGGCTCCCACGTTGAGTATAGGCCTGTGGAGCTTGCTGCTGTAACAGCACCTTTCCTTCGCTATTGGCGATGCTTACGCCAAACGGTCTCAGATCTACGCGCAAATGTAGGCCCTGCCTAATTTCCCATCCCGTGTTAGTTTCCCGCCAAAGGCCAGGTAGGGGCTTGCCCTCCTTCATGAGAAGGAGAGGCAAACCTGTTTCCGGGTGGGCTTTGACTTCCTGAGGATCTTCTCCGTAGTAACGCACTCGAACTGCCCCGTCTGCATAGAGACCGATCTCCAAGCGCTGAGTTCCTAAGCTTAACATCAAAACCCCATCAATTTCCCTAGCCGTTTCTGTATATTCAAACTGCAATTTCTTCATAATCCCCATCCTTAATAAATCCGTCATTTTCGACACTACACGTTTCTCGCTTTATCCACGTTCGAGATCCCCGCTTCTGCAAGTGAGCGTTCACTTGAGCAAAACCAGTCCATTTGAAACCGGAACCCCTCCTTGGATTCTTTACCCCTTGGTTCCACCGGCCGTTAAACCGGACACGAGATACCTTTGGGCAAAGAAAAAGAAAACAATGACCGGAATCGTAATCATCACCGCACCGGCAGCCAAGTACTGCCAATCTGATTGAAACTGATTGACGAAAGTCCCCATCCCCACCGGCAGCGTGTAAAGTTTTTCTTTACTCATAAACGTCATGGCATACATAAACTCATTCCAGGCCGTAATGAAAGAATAGAAGGCGGTTACAGCCAATCCAGGCAGGGAAAGCGGCAGGACAATACGATAAAAACTTCCGAAAGGACTCAGTCCGTCCACACGGGCAGCCTCTTCAATTTCCAACGGAATCGTATCAAAAAAACCTTTAAGCATCCAGACGCAAAATGGCAACGCCGTAGTCGCATAGGCTAATACGAGCCCGAACCATGAATTCAAGAGTCCATAAGCGCGCATGAGTTGGTATAGCGGGACGATTAAAAGCGCCCCCGGAAACATCTGAATGAGCAAGAAGGTAAACAAGCTGGCCCGGTGTCCGGGAAAACGAAAACGAGATAACGCATAGGCCGCGGTCGTAGCCAGAAAGAGACCGAGCAGGGTCGTACTCACCGCGATCAAAGCACTATTGCCCAGCCAATTAAAAAAGATGTTGTGTTTCATGGTAAAGAGCACGCGGTAATTTCCCAATGTAGGAGTGACCGGTATAAAGTGGATTTGGCTATCAAAAACTTCCGCAGCCGGTTTAAAAGACGTGGAAATGATCCAAAGAAGCGGAAAAATAGAAATTAGGCTTGCCAGAATAAGAATCACATGAGTGCCCCACAATCTTTTCCACGTGAATGCGTTGTTTGTCTTCATGCTTAAAACACCTTCTCTTCCTGGTGCAGCGCCCGGTAATATACAGAACTGAAGACCACTAGAAAGCTCAGGATAATCACGCCATAGGCTGAAGCCATGCCAAACTTCCATTCGCCAAAGGCTTGCAGATAGGAATACGTCACCAAGATCTCAGTGGAATGTACAGGACCGCCGCCCGTTACGAGAAAAATAATATTAAACATGTTAAACGTCCAAATGACGCCTAACAACGTTGCTGTCAAAGCCACAGAGCGCAGCAGGGGAAGCGTTATGCGCCAAAACTGCTGCCAGCGGTTTGCTCCATCAACAACCGCTGCCTCGTAGAGATCTTTCGGGATACTCTGCAATCCTCCTAACATGGTTACCATCATAAAAGGAATACCCAGCCAGACATTCGTCAGGATAACCGCCACCATGGCCCACGTGGGGTGAGACAACCACGGGATCGGCTGAAGCCCTAATTTCGTCAATGCGAGATTAATAAACCCATAATCGTAGTTAAACATCCATTTCCAGGCAAAGGCCGAAACAAAAGACGGCACCGCCCAAGGAACCAGCAAAAGAATTCGATAAACCGTGCGACCACGAAATTGCCGATTGAGTAGCAGTGCAAGAAAAAGGCCGATACTGAAATGGAAAAAAACATTAACAAATGTCCAGATAATAGTTTGTTTGGTAATCTGCCAAAATTCCGGACTGGTTAAAATAGTACGGTAATTGCCCAAGCCAATAAAATGATAGCTTGCCTTGAGAAATTTTGTTCCCATATTGTATTGATTCATATCCGTCATACTAAGCAGGATTCCCTTGACCAAAGGATAGAAGACCAAAATTGCCAACACAACCAATGCGGGGGTTAGAAACAGATAGGCCATCCGGTGTCTGCGCCAGGACTTTCCTAAACCATTCATCGTCAATTCTCCTTTTGCGCGCCTCAGCCCGCCTCAGGGAAAGGGTCGCTGTTCCTTCCCTGAGGCAAGTCAGTGGCCTTACTGACTAGGAATCCTTATTTGTTGAGCAGCTTCTTCCAGGCCTCCGCCACCTTGTCCAAGGCTTGTTGCGGGGTTGCCTGGCCTGTTAAAGCCGCTTGATAGTTCGGGGTGAAATCGGTATAAATTTGACCGCCTTCAGGGATAACCGGGCGATTGGTCGCTTTGTCCAATACTGCCTTAAATCCTAACAAAAGTGGATTACTTTTGACATCAGGTAAATCATAGGTAGATTTCCGGGTAGGCAGCAAATTGTTGTTTTTGGCAAACTTCGCCTGGTTTTCGGCTGAATTAATAAAACTGACAAACTTATAGGCGGCATCAACGTGTTTTGAACCTTTGTAGATCACATAATTGTGTCCGCCTACCGGGGATCCTGTCTTGCCGTCCGGACCCGCTGGAATGGGAGCAACCCCCAGGTTGGCTGGATCTTTGAATTCTGCTCCACCTAAGAGATCGGAAGTAGCCCATGGTCCGTTAAAAATCATAGCGTATTTTCCGGTTTTGAAGCCTGTTTGCATATTGTCATAATCATTCTTAAAATCGATCACTTTCGGCATAACTTTGTATTTGTCACGCAGATCCAACACAAACTGTAAGCCCTTTACTGAACCGGTATTGTTGATAAAGATATTTTTCTGCTCGTCCAGCAATCCGCCACCATTAGCCCAGATGAAAGGTTGCAACCAGTAAGAATCTCCCCGCATAAAGAAACCATATTGACTTTTCGCGCTATCCGTCAGTTTTTGGGCATCGGCTACGAATTCATCCATCGTCTTGGGAGCTCCGCTGATCCCAGCGGCTTGAAACATCTTTTTATTGTACAATAAGCCAAGGGCATCGGTCACTTGGGGTACACCCCAGAGGTGTCCCTGATACTTGTTATAGTTTAACGGAGCGGTCATATAATCTGCCAAATCCTCTTTGGAAACGAGATTATCCAGCGGTGCCAAAAAGCCGAGCGAAGCAAATTGCGGCGTCCAGGCAATTTCTGAGCGGAAAACATCCGGTGCATCTCCATTTTGGGCCGCGATCGTGTATTTTTTTTGGGCATCATCAAAAGGCACTGCAGTCACTTGAACTTTGATATCGGGATTCTTCGCTTGAAAATCTGCAACAATGGAATCCAGGGTCTTGGTCTCCTCTGTATTCTGGGTGTGCCAAAACGTAAGGGTGACTGGTCCGGCTGTCTTATTCGCTTCCGGAGTCGGTGTGGCTGTATTTCCACATCCTGTCAGAATCAGAGAAAGCATGAACATAACCAATAAAAGCATAACCAGTGTCCGATGTTTTTTTAATCCAGTCATTTCTTAACATCCTCCCTCATAATAATTCACTGCGAGTTACTCACTTCGTTCGTCTTTTCGTAGTATTGTTTAGCATCACCTCAAGCTTTATTTTGATGCAACCGTTTGCATCAAAGTTTGCAAAGAGTGCAACCGTTTGCACTTATAATTATATTCGCTGTTTTTGTCAAACTTCCTTCTACAACTTAGCAAAATTATCAAAAAAATTAACCGGCGCCATTGAGCTACGCCACACCAATGAAGCCTCCACAAAACAATGATTTGATGTGGCTTTGTGCTGCTCCAATTGATCCAGAAGCAAATGAGCCGCCTGGACCCCCAATTCATGCGCCTGAATCTCGACCGAAGACAGCGGGGGTGTCATATACTGGGCCATCGGTGAATTATTAAAACTCACAATGGACAATTCCTGTGGCAACTGCAGGCTGCGCTCGCGGGCCGCCCGCACCGCGCCAAAGGCCATGATATCATCCATGATCACAAAAGCAGTCAACCTAGGACACCCGTCCAGAAGTTCCCCTGCTGCCCGGTACCCTCCCTCTTCCAAAAAGTCCACGGCCCGCACCCGCGCCGGATCCCAGGCTATACCATTTTCGGTCAGTGCTCGTCTGTATCCTTCCTCCCTATCTTGGGAGACCACAAAATCTAACGGTCCTGAAATAAACCCGATTACCCGGTGCCCCAACCGAAGCAACTCATGAGTCACCTGTCGGCTTGCTTCAATATTATCATTATCAACCCATGCTACAGGCAGTTCCTCAAGCGGACGCCCGATCACAACCTGCGGTACTCTCAACTCTACTAATTCTTTTATAAGATGCTGATCCGTTCGGGAATAAAGAAAGATCACCCCGTCTACCCGGCGTTCCTTGACCACACGCATGGTTTCCTGGTACTCGTCCTCAGCTGTAACTGGAGTGAGCAGCAGTAGGTCATAGCGCTGGGAGCTGGTTTTACTGCCAATTCCGCGAATGACCTCAGGGAAAAAAGGATTTTGAAAGGCTAATTCCGCTGAGCGAGGCATGACAATGGCGATCGTTCTGGTCTCCGCATTAGCCAGGTTGCGCGCCATGGCATTCGGGAAATAGCCCAATTCCTCCATCGACTTCCGAACCAATAGTTTCGTCTCTTCGCTAATCAAGGGACTGTTGGCGATCACCCGGGACACGGTCGATGGCGAGACCCCAACCCGCTTCGCAACATCTCGAATTGTTACTGTATTTTCCATCTTTCGGTTCTCCTACCTACACAGCTAATCTTGAGGCGTTCAACTTATTTACGTCTTTTTTTCTGAATCTCCCCATGTCTAAAGCCAGTCTGAAGCCAGGGGCATGCGACTAAGCCTTTTGGTCATGTCTTTGTAACCAAACTGCCAGATAAAGCTGAACCGCTGCGGCAAACTCCCTGGGATTATAACCGGTAAACTCGGTAACCCGATCCAGCCGGTAGAGCAAAGTATTACGGTGGATAAACAGGGCCCGAGCCGTTTCAGAAATGCTTAAGTCATGGGCAAAGTAAGTTTCCAAGGTCTCGATCAATTCCGGCGACAAGCGCTCTTTCAGCATTTCCTGCCGGTAATGTTGGATTGCCGTCGGTGAAATTTCGCCCAGCAATCCTGCCAATCCCAATTTCCACGCAACCAAACCTGCTTCCCCCGGGAAAAACCGCGTCTGGAGTTTAACCAGCTGGTGAACTTCCTTGTACCCTTGCCACAATCCGTCGCACGGAGAACCGACGTAGACGGAAGCCAGGATCCCTAATTCATCGGCCAGCATGTTATGGATCTGTTGAATAAGGGATTTTCCCCATACCAGAAGCTCATCTATTTTGTCAGTCCGCGTTTCACTCGTCTCTGCTCGAACGAAGAGGAAGAGTTCTTGCCGATACACCCAAAATACATCGTGTTGGGGCAGTAGATTCTCTATAACCATCGGAATCTCGCTACGCCAATTCTGACAGCGAATCAATACAGGGAATCCAAGGGGGAGCATGGGTAGAGCATATTCTGTTGCCTTTTGTTCAAAGAAGGCCTCATCCCACTGTTGTTCCACGGCGACACCTAGTAGTTTCTCCCATGTCCAGGTCGGAGCAAACTGTTTAGCTTCACGCTGAAGCTCAGCATAGATTGCGCGCCCGAGAGCAGAGACTAAACGGGATACCAATTTTCCTGGAACAATCCCTTCAGGCACAAGACTGGCTAGTTCAACTTCTCCCTCCTCGCTATTAAAACGCAGTAGGATCCGAATGTCCTTATCCACCCCATCACTCTGGAGCACAGTGAGACGACTCGGGGCATCCTGCGCGGTCCAAGGAGAAAATTCCAGCCCGGATTCTTGTTTAAGGCGCGTGCACAATTCCTGGAGTAGGAACGGGTTGGGCTCGTTCAGTTGAAGTCCATCATCTCGCTGAGATCCATCGTTTTTCTTCATGCCATACTTCACCTACTTTATGCTCCGCGCATAGGATTTCAAGACAAATCTTACCCATTTTCGCGAAAAAACGCAAATAGTCATGGCGAAAAACGAACACACTCATGTTCTTGCTGAGTGTGTTCGCTATAGAAGGAGGAAACAATTTTAATAGGCCGTTTGATAGCCGGGACGATGGATCACTTCTTGTGTTTCCATGTCAAAATACCGAGCCATGTTCATATCAAAGGCAACTTTGTGGCGCTGCAGAACTTTCGCCTGACTTGTAGCATCAAGGCGGGCTATCACATTTTCCTCATTCAGCGAGAAGTAAACGTAGTGCTCAGCACCCATCGGTTCAAGGACATCGACATGGACATCCACAACCCAATCCGGATTCGCTTCCAGAAAAGCTGCGTCATCATAGATCGCCTCTGGGCGAATTCCAAAGATGATTTCTTTATTAACATAAGGGGTCAGTGCTTCCCTGCGCTCCTCTATGGACGGCAGATGAAAAGCCGGGTTCACTAACCAGAGACGTCCCTTCTCTTCCACCAGCTTTACTTTCAAGAAATTCATCGACGGAGACCCGATAAAACCAGCCACAAACATGTTCTTTGGATGGTTATAAAGGTTCATCGGGGTATCTACCTGATGAATATACCCGTCCTTCATGACAACAATTCGGTCTCCCATCGTCATGGCTTCTGTCTGATCATGCGTGACATAGACAACGGTTGTCTGCAGGCGGTGACGCAGCTTGGAAATTTCCGCCCGCATCTGTACCCGAAGTTTGGCATCCAGGTTCGATAAAGGCTCATCCATCAAAAATACCTGCGGTTCGCGAACAATGGCGCGTCCCAAGGCCACCCGCTGCCGCTGCCCACCGGAAAGCGCTTTGGGCTTGCGTTCCAATAAATGTTCGATATCAAGAATGTGTGCCGCTTCTCTGACTCGGCGTTCGATCTCGGCTTTAGGGATTTTTCGCAGTTTCAACCCAAAAGCCATATTTTCATAAACGCTCATGTGAGGATAAAGCGCATAGCTTTGAAATACCATGGCGATATCGCGATCTTTAGGCGCAACATCGTTCACCAAACGGTCTCCAATGTACAATTCCCCGCTCGTGATTTCTTCCAGTCCAGCAATCATGCGAAGAGTAGTAGTCTTGCCACAGCCCGAAGGCCCGACCAGCACAAGAAACTCTTTATCCTTAATTTCAAGGTTAAAGTCATGCACCACAACATTCTGGTCGTACTTTTTAACGACATTTTTAAAGGTAAGGCCAGCCATAAAAAACCTCCTCTTTTTGTAGGAAAGACATCAAGCTTGAATGTTATTTCATTGTGAGTGTAGCACATAAGAGGTTGCTAGGCTATTGGCAAAAGCTCCAAATGTGTTATCTAAAAAGTACGAAAAATACGATATTGGTTATTTCTTAACGAACTCAAATTTGAGTGTCCCGTTCGTTTTGTCCTCCCATGTGAGATACGCTGCAAATGATTGGCCGTTTTTCGCTTTAAACCCTTTAATCAAGGGTGTCTTGCCCTTCTTTAACAAGCTTTTGATTTGGTTTGGAGTCAGTACCTTGCCACAGATGGGGTTTTTCCAAACGACAAAGTGGCAGCCTGCCCGCCAGTTAGCACACCCATACCCTTTCTTACCTTCAATGACGCTTTCCCCGCAGCGAGGACAGGTTCCCAATGCCAAAATCGAGGTTCGTGGTTCGCTATTCGTTGTTGGAGTTGATGCTGTGATGGTATTCTGATTCTCAGATGGTGCCGTTAAATTGTTAGGGGGGGCTTGGCGTCGTTTCCGACTCACTTTGGTTCTCCCTATATCGGATTCAGCCGTTTTTCCTGCCTTACGGACTGCTCCTACTTTACGGCTTGTTCCTGTCTTATTACGTACCCCCGCCGGACCCAGAGCCAAGGGAGTTTTACCGTGTATTCGTTCAAACGAACGCAGTTCTTCGATAATACCGCCGATGGCCTCCGCCACACTGAACATAAACCGGTTCAAGTCCAGTTCGCCTTTTTCTACCCTAGCCAGATCGAACTCCATTTGCCCGGTCATTTCAGCGCTAATCAGCAGGCGGGCCTGGGGAAGCTGCTCCCGAATCAAGCGAATCAGTTCGCTCCCTTTCGCCGTCGCTTTTAACACCTTTTGCTCCTGAACAATATAGCCTCGCTCCAAGAGGTTTTCCAGGATAGCGGGGCGGGTAGCCACCGTGCCTAAGCCTTTCCCTTTCAACTGTTGGCGCAAAGTCTCATCGTCAATCTGCTTGCCCGCCGTTTCCATGGCTTTGAGCAAATCTCCCTGTGTAAACCGTTTGGGTGGTTTGGTCGTTTTTTCTTCGATATAAACACGGGTCGTTTGGATTGCTTCCCCGATTTTTAAGGGCGGCAGGGCTGCGTTCTCATCATCGACCGCCCCTCCATCTTTTGTGCGTGCCGCAGGCTCATCATCTGTTGCATAGACTTGCTTCCAACCCTGGCTCAGCATCACTTTACCTTTGGTGCGAAAGGGTTCATTCGCCACCTCGGTCACTACTTCGGTCTGTTCAAAACGAGCAGCCGGAAACCAGATCGCCAAGAACCGCCGCACGATCAGATCATACAGCTTCTGCTCCTCATCGGTAAGCCGCGCGAGAGCCAGTTTTTCCGTGGTCGGGATGATCGCATGGTGGGCGCTAATCGCCTGGATCACCCGCTTACCGCTGGGCACATCGTGACGAGCCGCTTCTTCCGCTATCTTAAGATAAGGCCCTTGGCGTACAGCCTGCAAATGAGCCGGTAATTTCACAACGAGATCAGCGGGTAGATAGGGGCAATCGGTTCGGGGATAAGTGATGGCCTTTTTCTCATAGAGCGACTGAGCCACCTGAAGCACTCGTTCGGCGCTCAGATTATAGCGTTTTGATGCTGTTATGGTCAAGCTGGTCAAGTCAAATAAGAGCGGCGGCGGTTCAGACACTTCCTTTTGCTCCAACTTAACGATGATACCAGGATTGCCCTGCGTTTTCGCGACGATCGCCTCGGCCACCTGGCGATCGGTCAGGCGGTGTCCTTGCTCACCAGGCTTAAACCACTTGCCGACATAGTTGCCCTGGGTGGCCGTAAACTCAGAGTTCACCTCAAAATAGGGTTCAGCCACAAAGCGTTCGATTTCCCATTCTCGCTCCACGATCAAGGCCAAGGTGGGAGTCTGCACTCTGCCGATCGAAATCACGTTAGGTTTTTTGCGCACTGAATCAAAGCTACCAAATAACGCCGTGAATCCTTCCGTCAGATTCATGCCGAAGTCCCAGTCGGCAAAGGAACGGCCATATCCGGCTGCCGCCAGACCGGCCACTGATTCCCCCGAGCGCAGACGGTTTAGACCATCCTGAATCGCCTCAGTCGTCAGCGAAGAAACCCACAGGCGCGCCAAAGGTTTCTGACAGCCAACGGTGTCCCACACCTCTTGAAAAAGCAATTGTCCTTCCCGATCGGCATCGGTTCCGCAGATCACCTGCTCAATCTCCTGCGCTTTCAGCCACTGTTCAATGACCTGGTACTGTTGACGTGCTGAGGCTTTCACTACCCGGCGAAATTCGTGCGAGCCCGGCAATACCGGCAACCGCTGCAAACTCCAGCGCCGACCGACCTGATCCAAATCCATATACGCTTCCGGTCGCTCCAGTTCCATCAAGTGACCGAAGCACCAGGTAATCACGTAGTGTTCATTTTCCAAAAACCCGTCTCTTTTACCCCTTACACCGAGGGTTCGCGCATATTCCCGGGCTTGAGCCGGCTTTTCCGCAACAATCAGAGTTCTTCCCATCTCTGCCCTCTCTTATCATCTGTTCTCTATCATCTGTTCTCTATCATCTGTTCTCTATCATCTGTTCT
>JAIMKP010000024.1:0-20081 GCA_020692355.1 Desulfosporosinus sp. | reverse complement strand
CTCTATCATCTGTTCTCTATCATCTGTTCTCTATCATCTGTTCTCCCCCAGAACCATCTTCTCAAATTCCATTTCCCGACCGAAAGCCCCGGTCTGCCGCAGTCGGCAGACCTCCGACAGCACTTAGATAAGTTTAAACCCTTTTTCAGTCTTAATGATCTTTTGGGCTTTTAACAGTCCCCCGATGGCTCTTTTGAAGGCGGCCTTGCTCATGTGAAACCTGTTTTCGATCGCTGCCGGGTTCGCCTTTTCATCCAGTAGGAGCATTCCCTCATGTTCTTGCATGGACCGGATGAGGGTTTGGGCATCGACATCCATCTGTTCATAGGAAAGTCTTCTCGGAGACAAATCAAGCTTTCCGTCTTCTCGCACCCGGATCACCCGAGTTTGAACCCGATCGCCAATCTGAATGTCGGTAAAATATTCAGTCTGAGGGATGAGTCCCATGTATTGATTATCCACAGCTACAAAAACCCCAATCTCGGGCTTGATCTGATAGACGACTCCCGTCACCTGATCATTTTTCTGATACGGCCCTTTGGCCGTTAAATGCTCGTAAATATCGGTCGTACAGCTAAGCCTGCCGCTCTTATCCACATAGACGTAGACCAAATAACTCTGACCCACCACTAGCGGGAATCTTTGCTCGCTAAACGGTAAAAACAGACCCCTCTCGAGGCCGAAATCCAGAAATGCGCCAAATTGCGTTTTTGCGGTCACTTTAAGATGAGCCAAATCTCCAACCTGAGCCAGGGGAGTGTGAGTGCTTGCAATCAATCGGTCTTCTGAATCCCGGTAAATAAACACATCTAAATAATCCCCCACTTGGGCATTTAACGGCTTTTGTTTCTCAGGCAACAGAATATTATCTGTTCTATTTCCGGTTTCGGCATCCAGATAGACCCCGAAGGATGTCGCATTCGCTATTTTGAGTCTGTTAATCTTGCCTAGCTCAATCATAAAAGATCTCTCCCTCAACGAAGCATACCGCTATGAATTGTGGTCATTCACTTTCTAAATCATACACCCGCTGTGACAAAACAGTGTGAGAGCAATAATCCGTTTAATCCGGTTCTTGCTCCCAACGTTTAAAACTCAGCAAAACCCATCGGTATACTTCATCGGCCATTTCCAATGCTTCTAGGTATTCTTCTTCGGTTATGGGTTCGTAATCGCCGGGATAACGGGTAGTTACTGCATAATCGGTTAATATTACACTTCGCTTTATTCCATCTGGCACGAATATCGCTTCCTGGACCAAGATGTCCACATTTTCTCTGCCACCTGCTGGCAATCAAAACACAAATCCTCATAGAGTATATCTTGGGCCAGCTTTCCGCTACGAGCCCGTTCTAAATTGCTTTTCGCTCGTCTGATCCACTCTTTGGCTATTTGCAGATTTGTCAAATACGACAACCCCCTCTCTCGAAATGTCATGATAAATATAAAAAGGGTTATCTTGATACGCTGCATAATGTTCCGGAGTGTCCACAACAACATCTACTGCTATTCCGATTCCTTGTAAAATGCGATAAACAACTTGGGTAATTTTACGGCGGTGAACAATTCCGCTCTTAATAATGCACACATCATAATCGCTAGTTGGAGCATTCTGCCGTCTCGCGCGAGACCCGAATAATATAATCTTATCCGGATCAACTTGGGACACGATACGTTCAACAATCTCCCTCAGTTTATCTGACTGTTGCCGATTCTCCATTTGCCAGCCCACCCTTTACAAAAAACAATCGCACCCCACTATTAACTTCACTCATTGATTAACGCACATTAATTTGCTTACTATATTTATACCACATAATGGCATAAATGTCACTGTTCCCGCTCCCGTTTGGCCAAGGCTTCTTTGAGTAAATCTCCCAGGTTGTTGCCAATCGAACCATTGTCACTGTACTGGGCTATAAGCTTCTGATTCATCTGGCTCGCTCGCTTCGAGCTGCTAAACCCGAGGCTCTCTTTTTCCGGCTGGCGGTGCCCGCAACTCCGGTCTTGGCAGACGAACATCTGGCCCCGTTTGCCTTTCACGAGCAACATATACTTGCCACAGACGGGACACTTCGTCTTGGAAATGTTGTCTGCTTTGTAGACGGTGTTGTCCATAGCGACACTGCGCACTAGGGCCACGGTATTCTCGCGGATACCCCGGATGAAGGCCTGCCTGCTGCCCTTTCCCCGGGCGATATCGGTCAGGCTCTGCTCCCACTGGGCCGTGAGTTCCGGACTCCTCAGTTCAGGAGCAACCAGGCCAATGAGTTGGATGCCCTTAGATGTGGGGACTAACTCTTTGCCATTACGTTCGATATAAAATGTGGAAATAAGCTTCTCGATGATCTCAGCTCGGGTCGCCGGGGTTCCTAAACCGCCACCTTTAATACTTTCCCGCAATTCCTCATCTTCGATGAATTTGCCCGGACTTTCCATCGCCGAGAGTAAGGTAGACTCGGTGTAACGAGCGGGGGGTTTGGTTTTGCCTTTATGCGCTTTAAGGCTTTTAACCGCCCTTGCCTCACCTCGATTTAAATTTGTCAGCATTTGTTCAGGCAGGGCCTCTTCTTTGCCTTCTTCCCGTTCCGTAAGCTGAAAGGCTACCGCCCGCCAGCCTAAATCTTTGACCACTTTACCTCGGGCATAAAAACTTTCCCCTTTGATCTGGGTGACCAGGGTGAGCTGTTCAAAGCGGTAGGGTGGATACAATACGGCCAAAAAGCGGCGGACGATCAGGTCGTAGAGGTTCTTTTCATCGCCTGTCAGGTCGGTTAGTTTCAGGGGCTGCTCTGTAGGGATGATGGCATGGTGGTCAGAAACTTTGCTGTCGTCGACGAAGCGTTTGGATGGTACCAAAGGTTTTTGGAGAAGCTGCTTCGCCGGATCCGTGTAAGGCCCGACCGCGACGCTTTTCAGCCTCGCTGGAAGCGTGGGTACGATATCTCTCGAAATATAGCGGGAATCCGTGCGCGGATAAGTGACCAGCTTGTGCCGCTCGTACAAGTCTTGCAGCACACTCAGCGTTTTCTGGGCGGAAAAGCTGTAACGCCGATTAGCATCTCGTTGTAGTTCTGTCAAGTCATAGGCCAGAGGCGCAGGTTCGCTTTTACTCTCCCTGCGCAGCTCCGCGACTTGGCCGGCCTGCCCCTTGAGTTTCGCGAGGAGTTCCTCGACTTGGGCATAGTTAAACAACCGATTGCCGTCTTTGCCGCGCCAATCGCCAAAATAATCTCCAAAATCCGCCCGAATGGTCCAATAGTCCACAGGCTCGAACTGTTTAATCTCGTCTTCCCTGTGCACCATCATGGCCAACGTTGGCGTTTGCACCCGACCCGCTGAGAGTTGCGCATTGAATTTACATGTTAAGGCTCTCGTCACATTCAGCCCGATCAGCCAATCCGCCTCCGCCCGGCACACTGCCGCGTCGTAGAGGTTGTTATACTCCGCACCTGGTTTTAAAGTTGCAAACCCTGCCCGGATCGCCGCATCCGTCTGCGAAGAAATCCAGAGCCGTTTAAAAGGTTTCTTCCAGTTGCTCAGCTTCATGATCCAGCGAGCCACTAACTCCCCTTCGCGCCCGGCATCTGTGGCAATCACCAGTTGCCCGATATCCTGACGTTTCATTAAGTGAGACACGACCTGGTACTGTTGCGACGTTTGGCGGATGACCTTCAGTTTCATATTTTCCGGTAACATGGGCAAATCTTCCAAGCGCCATTGTTTATATTTCTGGTCATAGTCCTCAGGCTCGGCTAAGGTGACCAGGTGTCCCAAGGCCCAAGTCACGACATAGGTTGACCCTTCCATGTACCCTTTGTTCTTCGCCTGACAATTAAGGACCCGGGCGATTTCCCGGGCCACGCTTGGCTTTTCGGTTAAGACCAGTACTTTCATAAAACATCCTGCCTCGTCTCTGCATTGATCAGCGTCGAAGACGCCCCCTTCCATCAGTGGGCGTCTTCGACGAGTTCACTTGTCGAACAAGCCACCCTTTTTGTGTCTCTTTTGGCCGTTTTGAGAGTTGCCCAGCCGATTTTGGCCACGTTGCCATCCCTTCTGACTCGCACTTTTGAGTTTTTTGTCCTCAATAATTTTAAGCATCGCTTTACGTGTTTGCTCGTCCATGGTTTTCCTCCTATGCGATCTCCTTGTTAATCTACATCTAACATTATAGCATATTTTATAAAATACCCTAGGAGGCCTGCTCTATTAGCAGAGCGGTTACATTTCTCCATGCTAAGATATTGGTATGTCTAAGTAATTGAAGCATCTAATGTTAAAGGCTAACCCTTTAATTCGGGTCAGCCTCGTTAATTTGTCTTCTTATAGCCTACTTCGCTTCAGAGCGTTCACTCCCAGGGCGTTTGTATCCTTCCCATTCGTTCTTACGAAGTTCAACACGGCGGATTTTGCCGCTGACGGTTTTAGGCAGTGAGGATACGAATTCAATCTTGCGCGGGTATTTGTAAGGAGCCGTTACGGCCTTGACATGCTCCTGCAGTTCTTTCTTTAAGTCTTCACTCGCTTCATAGCCAGGGGCGAGGATCACATAGGCTTTCACTATCTCGCCCCGGACATCGTCTGGACTGGAGACCACGGCCGACTCGGCGACTGCACGATGTTCGAGCAGGGCACTTTCGACTTCAAAGGGCCCAATGCGGTAGCCCGAGGTCAAGATGACGTCGTCGGCCCGACCAACAAACCAGAAATAGCCGTCTTCATCGCGGTAGGCACGGTCTCCCGTTAAGTACCAATCCCCACGATGCACGGAGGCGGTGCGCTCGGGATCACCGTAATATTCTCTGAACAAACCAACGGGGCGAACCGGTTTGACCCTCACGGCCACATCCCCTTCCTCGTTGGGTGGCAGGATATTCGCATCCTCATCAATCACTTGAACATCAAATCCAGGAGTTGGTTTCCCCATGGAACCAAAACGCGGTTCGAAGTACGGGAAATTGCCCAGTAGGATCACGGTTTCGGTTTGGCCGTAGCCATCGCGGATAATAATCCCAGTGGCATCCTGCCAGATTTTGA
Organism: Desulfosporosinus sp.; assembly: GCA_020692355.1. Taxonomy (GTDB): domain Bacteria; phylum Bacillota; class Desulfitobacteriia; order Desulfitobacteriales; family Desulfitobacteriaceae; genus JAJZPA01. The sequence goes on along the minus strand of JAIMKP010000024.1, from coordinate 15,041 downwards.
TGACTTCCGGGTTCAACGGCTCGCCGGCTCCGACACAGTGGCGCAGCTTCGGGAATTTGTATCGGCTGAGGTCTTCGAGCACGAGCATGCGGTAATTTGTGGGAGCACCGCAGAGCGTGGTGATCGGATACTTTTGCAAGATTTCGAGCGTTTTTTTCGGATCAAAACGGGAACTGTGATGCACGAAAATCGCTGCTCCCATGTTCCAGGGACCGAAAAGGCTACTCCAAGCCGCTTTGGCCCAACCGGTATCACTAAGATTCCAGTGCAGGTCATCCGGGCCCAAATCGAGCCAATACTTTCCGGTTACACTATGTCCGAAGGGATAGGAGGCATGGGTGTGCACCGTCATTTTAGGATAACCGACGGTGCCCGAGGTGAAGTACATAAGGGCGGTCTCATCACTGCGAGTATTCGCGGTTTCGAAGCTGGGAGATACGGAACCCACGGCTTCGTCATAATTCACCCAGTCTTTGCGCTCGGAAGCGACGATGACTTTGGCGCGGATGCTCGGGCATGCGGTTAAGACTTCTTCTAATTTCGAGGCATTATCGGCGTCGGTGATGAAGGCAGCAGCCTGGGAGGCGTTGACACGATATTGAATGTCCTTGGAAGTAAGCTGGGTGGTTCCAGGGGAGAGAATGGCCCCCATGCGCAGAGCCCCGACAAAGACTTCCCACCAGGCGGCATAGCGTGGAAGAATGACAATAATCACGTCACCCCGGTGGATCCCCATGTTTTCCATGGCATTGGCAAAGCGCTGGGAGTTCTCGCTAATATCCTGAAAGGTCTTTTTGACCTCTGATCCTGCGTCATCGACCCACCACATGGCGAGCTTATCAGGGGTCTCGGCCCAGCGGTCTATGACATCACGAGCGAAGTTAAAGTATTTGCCTACTTCCCACTGGAAACTGCGGTACACCTCCTCGTACGTTAAGCTTGGGTTGTTGTGCGACTCGGCCACTAATCATTCCTCCTTCGTTTATTAAAGATCTTGAACAATATAGTATTCGCCGAGCCTATAAGACTTCCTGCCGATTCGTTTCAAAATTTCATATTTTTGATACAGTATGAATAAACAGTCAACAACGGGTAACTTGGTACTGTACTAAAGAGCAACAACCCTCGCAATGCACCGTCATCCTGCATGCTTCGCCAAGACTGCTCGGATCGTGAGGTAAGGACCCACCTGATGTACCGCCTCCAAAACCAGAGTTTCCTGGCCCTCGGGGATCAACTCATACCAAATCACGTCATTTCCTTCAACACTAGAGCGAATGAGGTGACGTTCCACCCGAAACATCCCTTTCTCGGAGAAACTTATGGATGACCTCTAGGAAAACCTCCCCATATTTCTCTCGCTTCAGCTCTCCTACCCCGTTGATACGGATTAAATCATTACGATTAAGTGGACAGCGTTCGGCCATCTCCCGCAATGTACGATCGGCAAAGATAATATAGGGAGGAAGTCCCTCCCGCTGAGCGATCTCAAGGCGTAAACGCCGCAGTTTTTCAAATAGACCCGGAGCATCCTTTGTGGCGCGCAACGGTTTAGAAGTGATTTTCTGCCAGACCTTTACTTCACCTTTAAGCACAGGTGCGGACTTAGGAGTGAGCTTTACCACCGGATACTCCCCGCCCGCTAAGTGCAGGTACTCCTCCGCGATCAGGTAATTGATCCGGTCTTTAATCGCTTGCGTCGGGCAATCGTGCATAATTCCATAAGTAGAGAGGGAATCAAAGCCCATTTCTCGGATTTTTTTGGTATTGGCGCCTTTAAGAACATCCGCGACCAAGACCACCCCAAAACGTTCACGCATGCGGTAGACACAGGAAAGGATTTTCTGAGCATCTAGGGTAACGTCCACCGATTCCCGCTCATCGGTGCAGTTGCTGCAGGAGGCGCACGTATCGGGCACGTTCTCTTCCCCGAAATACTGGAGGATAGCCTGGCGCAGACAGCGATCCGTATGGCAGTAGTCCACCATCTGGAGGAGTTTTCTTAATTCTTTCTGTTTCTGCTGCGGATCAGACACGCTATGTTCAATCAGATATTTCTGGAGTTGAACATCAGCCGCTCCATAGAGGAGCAGGCATTCGGCAGGATCCCCGTCTCGTCCGGCACGACCCGCTTCCTGATAATAGGATTCCATGTTCTTCGGCATATTATAGTGGATAACATACCGGACATCCGGTTTATCGATCCCCATACCAAAGGCGTTGGTAGCCACCATCACGGGCTTGCGATCGTGAATAAATCCCTCCTGGCCCTCGTTGCGCTCCTGGTCCGGTAAACCGGCGTGATATTTGGTCACCAAAACCCCATGGCCTGCTAGGATTTCCGTAAGCTTGTCCACTTCCTTACGGGTGGCAGCATAAATAATACCAGACTGAGCCGAGTGGGCCTCAACATAGGAGAGAACATAGTCCTGTTTATTCTCCCCACGCAGGACGGAAAAGGAAAGGTTTGGGCGGTCAAAACCTGTGACGAGAACCTTCGGATTTTCCAGCCCTAAGAGACGGATAATATCCGCCTTCACTTCTTCTGTCGCTGTCGCGGTAAAAGCGCCGATGAGCGGACGCACGGGCAAGGATTGGATGAAAGGCGCGATCGCACCATAGCTTGGCCGGAAATCATGGCCCCATTGGGAAACACAATGGGCTTCATCAACCGCTACGAAGGAAATCGGGACATCTTGGAGCAGGGCGCGTAGGCCCTCCGTCTCCAAGCGTTCCGGAGCGATATAGAGAAGCTTATATTTGCCCCGTTTTACACCAGTGAGCCGTTCTGCCGCCTCTTTGGCCGTAAGCGAACTATTGAGAAAAGCCGCCGTTACCCCTGATTCTTCTAAAGCGTCGACCTGGTCTTTCATCAAGGAAATAAGGGGTGACACGACCACAGTGAGCCCGTCGAAGACGAGGGCGGGAACCTGATAAGCCAGAGATTTACCTGCACCTGTCGGCATGATGGCCAGGGTATCTCGTCTGGCCAAGAGGGATTCCACCGCTTTTTGCTGACCATCCCGAAATGAAGGATAACCGAAATATCTATTTAAAGCAATTGTGGCTTTGATCAACAGGGTAGCGTTTTGAGTCACCGTTAACCCACCTTATCCTAAATCTTCTCTTCTTAAGGATAACACTCAAACCACAATTTTCAATAGAACCACTGCCAAAATTGATGAGAAACAGACTCTCATCTCGTTTCACCGCGAAAAAGTATTCGTACCCCAGACTCCAACCACAATCAGGGCCACACCAACGGCATGCATCCCGCTAAAGGGATCCCCTTGCAAAATCACCCCACCGAGGACGGAAACAACGGTCGTTAAATTGATCAGGGGCGCAGATTGGCTGACGCTTAAGCGGGATAGGGCATAGTTGAATAAGAAGAAACCGCCGACTTCCGTCAAACAAAACCTGCAAGTAAAAGGAATATCGTGCAAACATCTGTCTCAGAGATGAACTATAATAAGAGTAAGAGTGAACTCATTTTGCTAAAAGCACAGTGAACTCGTTTAGCTTTCGCTAAACATCGGGGCTTCGGTGGGGGACTCTACCCCCACCGAAAAAATTGAAGTAGTAACCCCCGCTTATAGAAGCGTGGGTCTTAGACGGCGATAAACGCGGACTGAAAGGAGTATACGCAGTGGAATCTTCTCAACGCAAAAGGGTCTTAGCCCCTTTTCTCTCGGTCTTCCTAGCGGTTTTGACGCTTCTTCCCGGGTGCAGCAGTGCTTCTGCTCCAGTCGATAACCCTAAGCCTATCGCACTTCCGGCCGCTGCCGTAACTCAAAATGCAGGCACGCTGGCTCCGGCCCCTCCTACCAGCAAGCAGCCCGACCTGCGGATCACCTTTCTCGACGTTGGCCAAGGGGACTCCATCTTCATTCAAACTCCTCATGGCAAGACCCTGCTTATTGATGCAGGGAATAACACTGCAGAACCGAAGGTAACAGCCTACCTCCAGGATCAAGGGATCAAACGGCTAGATGCCGTAGTCTGGACCCACCCCCATGCCGACCATATCGGAGGTGCCGATATGGTAACTCAAGCCTTCTCCATTGGCCAAGTTTACATGCCTAAAGTATCCGCGAATACCGAAGCCTACCGTGATCTATTGAAGAGCATGCAAGGCAAACATCTGAAAGCCTTAGAAGCCAAAGCCGGGCTTACGCTTGATTTAGACCCAGAGGTCAAGGCTCAGTTCCTCGCACCCAGTGCAACCCATTACGAAGATACGAACGATTACAGTGCCGTGCTCCGCCTGACCTATGGAGAGAATTCCTTCCTATTTACCGGCGATGCTCAAACAACCTCCGAACAGGAAATGCTCGCAGGAGGGTATATTTTAAAAGCCGATGTACTTAAGGTCGGCCATCACGGCTCTCACAGCTCTACCTCCAGCACCTTTCTCGCCAAGGTTCAGCCCGGATATGCCGTGATTTCCGTCGGCCAAGGGAACGACTATGGCCATCCCCATAAAGAAACCTTGGCTGCGTTAGCCAAGGCCGGAATTAAGGTTTATCGTACCGACGAATCGGGAAGCATCATAGCAGAATCTGATGGCAAAAAGATTTCTTTTACTACGCTAGGAGGGCACCCATGAAAGGGATTATCGATCGCTTTGAAGGGCAGATGGCTGTCATTGAGTTTGAAGGTCGGATCATGAAGAATATTCCCAAAGCCCTTTTGCCGGCTGAAGCCCGAGAAGGGGATGTGATCGATGAAGAAAAGGGCAGCTTCCATGTCAACAAAGAAGAAACCCGACAACGTCGGGCTGAGATTCAAAAACTCCTGGATAATCTCTGGGAAAGCGAGTGACTGACTGATTAAAAGGAGTCGTCTTCGCATCGTTACGAAAGACGGCTCCGTTCATAGAGATCGACTGCCTAAACGATCCGACGTTGCAACGTCCGAATATAAACCTCATGTTCCCCAACGATATGAACTAGCGTAACCTGTTGATCTAAGATTTGTGCTAAGGTTTTTTCCGTTGTTTGCCTGAACTCTATTAACCCTGCTGTCTGTTCGAAAATCGCTTCTTGCCTGGTTTCAACTTTCTCCAGCCGCACCTTAATTTCTTTAACGTCTGTTTTTAATTCAGCAACATCTGTTTTTAATTCAGCAACATCTGTTTTTAATTCCTTAATGTCGGAACTCATGTCCTGTAGCTTGTCCAAAATCAGCTGCAATTCATTCACTCGAATACCTCCTCACAAGTATTCACAAAGATGCTCTCCAATTCACTCTGTCTTCTATATTATATCACACGAACATTCGTTCCGTAAAGCCAATTACCCCCGAATTTTATAAAATCCCGAGCGACTCTCAAAGCCGATCCACTAACTCATCATCGCGACGCCAAGTACCCTGGTATTCAGTACTAGCTTCCACACCATCACTCGTGTTGAACACTTGGAGCACTTCGATCATTTTTCCAATCGTAAGAATTGGCAAAAGTTGTACTGGATGGTTGAAACCGAAGAAACCTCCAGCAAACCATGCTCAATGAGAAGAACACTGTGTGAACTACTCTATTGACAGAACAAACATTGCCGTATTATACTGTAAAATATCCGAGCAATTATTATATAACTGAATAATCCTCATCAAGAGAGGCAGAGGGACTGGCCCGATGATGCCCGGCAACCGGTAGTGTTCACTACAGTGGTGCTAATTCCTGCGAGGCTGATGAGCCTCGAGAGATGAGAGATGAGCGCATTTCCAAGGATCGCTTCTCTCGAAGCGATCCTTCTTATTTATTGATTTATCAGGAGGGGAAGCACATGCCAATTAAGATTCCGGAAAACCTGCCCGCAATGGAAATCCTACAGAGCGAGAACATCTTTGTCATGGGCGATGATCGCGCCTTTCATCAAGATATCCGTCCCCTTAAGATTATCATCTTAAACCTGATGCCGACGAAAGAAGCGACTGAAACACAGCTTCTTCGCCTACTCGCCAATACTCCCCTTCAGGTCGAGATCACGCTGCTCCACCCGGAAACCCATGAGTCCCAGCATACCTCTGAGGAACATCTGAAGGCCTTTTACCATACATTCAGCGAAATTCGCCACCGCCGATTTGACGGAATGGTCATCACGGGGGCTCCCATAGAGCTTCTGGATTTTGAAGCGGTAAATTACTGGGAAGAACTGAAAGAAATCATGGATTGGAGCACGACCCGGGTTACGTCAACTTACCACATATGCTGGGCCGCTCAGGCCGGGCTTTACTACCATTATGGCATCCCTAAATATCCACTACCCAAAAAGATGTTCGGGGTATTTCCCCATCACGCCGATAAGGGTAGTGTCGTCGGGACAACCTTGCTGCGTGGGTTTGACGATGTCTTTTATGTGCCGCATTCCCGACATACGGAGATCCGGCGTTCGGATCTGGAAAACGTACCAGAGCTTGAAATCCTCGCCGAATCGGCAGAGTCGGGTGTTTACCTCGTGGCTACAAGGGATGGGAAACGGATCTTCGTCACTGGGCATGCTGAATATGATATTAACACGTTAAAGACCGAGTATGAACGCGACATTGCAAAAGGTCTACCGCAGGAAGTGCCCGAAAACTACTTTCGCTACAACGATCCAAGTCAACCCCCGCTGCAAACCTGGCGTTCCCATGCCAATTTGCTCTTTTCCAACTGGCTCAACTACTATGTCTACCAAGTGACACCTTACGACCTGGAAACTGCGAAGTAGAACCTTCACCAATTCACACAGCCTTAATTTGATAGTGCTCCTATCCAGCAACAGGGATAATGGTCATTGTTCAGGTTAAGTCCTTTACCCCCTCGTAAATCAAATCAAAGAGTTCGGCCAGATCCTCCTCTTCAACACAAGAGAAGGCGATGCGCACATCCCGTTCTCCAAGCGAGATCACCCCTACCCCATATTGCTCCAACAGATGCAGGCGCAAGGGCTCAGCCTTCACGCGCTTGAGTTTGATGCACATGAAGTAGCCGGAGTTGAACGGGTAGTATTCCCAGGCTCCATCATACTTGCCACTGTTGAGGATAGCCTTAACCTTGTTGGCACGACGTTTTAAAATCTCGTACTTCTGGGCTTTCTGGGACTTAAAATCCGGAGACTTCAGGGCATGAAGCACAAATGTCTGGGACGGATGCGTGACATTCGAGATCGCCCCGCGAATGATCCCTTGGGTTTTATTTTCCAAGGCACTCAGGACGCCAGGGTCATCACTGGCATAGGTAATAAACCCGATCCTGAATCCCCAGACATAGTCTTCTTTGGTCGCACCATCCACCTTGATGGCGAGCACGCGCGGATGGATGTCGGCCAGACGGCCAAAGAGGGATTCCTGGATCGAATCTTCATAAAACAAGCCAAAATAGGCATCATCCGTAACCACCGCTACATTGATTCCGGCCTCGGCCACTTCCTTAATGACCCGGACGATCCCTTCTGCTTCCGCCTCACTGGGAGTATAGCCTGTCGGGTTATTCGGGAAGTTTAGGAGGAGGATGACTTTGCCATGCTTTTTTTGCGCCAGGAGTGACTCGCGCATCCCTTCCAGGTTGAACCCGCCTTCGGCATCAAAGAAGGGATAGGTCTGCACTTTGGCTCCCCGGCGCACCCCAAAAATGAGATGATAGTTGCCCCAGAGTTTATCCGGGAGGATCAACGGATCCCCCGTTTCTACAAACATATCAGCCACAATGCTTAACCCATGCGTCAAGGCATTGGTCACAATCGGTTGACTCATAGATTTCCCTTGCAGAGAGGGGTTTTCCACGAGCATTTTCTCCCGCCAAATCTTCCTCAGTTCCGCTTTGCCGGCGGGAGGGGCATATGTATAGAGATCCTCGGGCTGGTAAAAGGATAAGGTGTCTTGGATCACAGGCAAATAGAGGGACTTCCCTTCTTCCGTAGCGATCCCAATCGTGGCATTATGGCGATACGCCTTTTGTTTCGCTTCAGCCGACTGGGTCAGGATCCCTTTGGGAAAATAGAGTTCTTTCCCTAGTTCGGACAAGAGTTCATAGACATGAGGATTTCCACTTTGAATCTGTAGATTCAATTCTTGAGCAATCTCGTGCATTTTAGCTCTACCCTTTCATGACAAGATTTCATTCAATCGTGAGACTCCCACTTCTACAAGTGGGAGTGGTTCCCCCGTACCTTGCTTCGGTGGGGGTAGACTCCCCCACCGAAGTCTCGATGTTCAACTTTAGTTGAACGAGTTCACACACTGCCTAGTTTAGCACAAATGCGTGGTTTTTGAACCTCATTTTGTGCAATTCTCACGAGAAATCATAGAAAGGGAAGCCCCTGCCAGATGGCTACAAAAATGCTGAGGTGTTGTATAATGTGTTTAGTTGGAAGAAAGGAGCCCCGTCCATGAAAGTGAAGATTTTCAGTTCTCCTGATCCCCGCCTATTGGAAAAAGAAATCAATGAGTGGCTTGAGAATAACAGTTGGATAAGCCTTATCAATATTACCCAGAGTAGCGCCACTTCGACGGTCGTTTCGATTTGGTATAAAGAGCCAGACGTTCCGATCTTAGGTTGAACGCCATGATCGCCAAACTCCGAACAGCTACCGCGACACCTCCACCATCTTTTTTCGAATCGCTGGCACATGCACTTGGGTGAGCCTATAGACAAGTACCCCTGCCAGGAGCAATAAGACGGAGATGCATAAAAACAACGTGAGCCCGCCGAAATGGGCGAAAATAACCGCTCCCAGGAGCGGCCCAATGCTTTTGGAAAGACCCCAGTTAAGACTAAACACGGAAAAATACCGACCGCGCATGTCTTCAGGTGCGATAAGGGATATAAGCTTATTCTGGTTAGGAAAGGTAATGCACTCACCCACCGTGAAAATAACTTCTGCGACAAACAAAAGGGGCACGGCTTTGGCCCAAGGCCCGAAGCCATAACCCACGCCAACCAAGGCAAAAAGGACATAGCCCACGAAGAGAACATGGGGAAGATAGAGTTTTTCCGTTTTCTTAGCCAGCCAAACCGCAGATAACACCACGATCGTGCCATTCATCGTCATCAAATAAGTAAAAATAGTGAGATAGTTCTCAAAGTTTGCCTGAAGATACAGGGGGAAATTAGCTTCAACCTGAGCATACAGAAGCGTGATCGGCATGGCTAACACGGTGAAACTCATCAGGAGTGCATGCTCCTTGAGCAAGAGCCGCCAGGACTTTTTTTGCATGGCCGTTGACGTAGTTTCTCCGGAAGGCACTAGGTTCGTCGCTTCTCCAGAGGAGACGCTCGATTTCTGTCCCAGCCCTAGCTGTTTGACTGGAGCACGCCAGGTTTCCGGCACAAACAGGAGCACGAGAAATCCGTAGATGAAAAGGCTGACAGACGAAGACAAAAAGGCCAGGCTTTGGTTGATTTTCACCATCAAGAGGCCAAGCATCGGCCCCACCGCCGCCCCCAAATTTAAGGCAGTGTGCATCAACGCAAAGACCTCAGAACGCTGATATTCCGGCACAATATCCGCAATCTGGGCATTCGCTGCCGGGAAATATAGGGAAGAGGCTGCCCCGTTTAGTACTGACGCCAAGGCAAAATGAAGCGGGGTTTGGGCAAAAACATAGCCGAGCATGGAAATCCCCTGAAACATGAGGCTGTAGACCATCAGGGGTTTGCGCCCGTATTTGTCCGCCAAGCCCCCTGCCCACAGGTTTGTAAACACCCCCATGAGCGGTGCCAGCCCCAAAATGATCCCTATGTAATAGATGCTTCCTGTCTTGTTGTAGAGATAGATCGCCAAAAAGGGCCGAATCGCAAAGCTCGTGACCGTCGTGAGTACCGTACCGATTGCCCTGATCCAAATGGCTCGATCATAGCGCTGCCAAAGTGCAGAGATTTTCATCATTCACTTCCTCTCATATGGCAATGCCCTCTCACATTGCGAGGCTCCCATCCGATGCGCTGTAAAGCCGCAACGCCGGGATCTACCCATGAGGACTTTAAAATTCATGTGAACATTGTATACTGTATATAACCTACAGTCTACCCGAGCGTAAACTTTTTCTTTCCCTCAATCCTGTTTAAACAAAAGAGCGAATCTCTTTGCAAGACTCGCCCCTAGACACTACCTATCCGCAAACCCAATCCCCCGCTAACCTATCCCTATGTCCCTATCGACATTCCGGATAGCAGGGCCGCTGTCTTTCGCCAAGAAACTGTGCAGCACCATGCCCAGGACAAAACCACTACCCCGGCTTGGGTGGCTTCGACCGCCGCCAGTTGATGCAAGTCTCCCCTGCCGCAATCCTTCCATCCGCCCGCTCACTCACTCGCCAGCGAATTCACTGAGGATCTGCTGCGCCCGCTTCAGCACGGGCTCATCCAGCATTTTCCCCTTCCATTGTACAGCACCTATGCCTTCGGCCTGGGCTTTTTGGTATACCTGGACAATTGCTTTTGCGTCTTCAAGCTCCGCTTCCGACGGACTGAAGACATTCTGTACGACATTAATTTGGCCCGGGTGGATGACGAGCTTTCCTTTAAAACCTAAGGCTTTACCCTTAACGCTATCCCGCCTCAAGCCCTCTTCATCCTTCACGCTCGGATAGACTGTATCAATCGGGCCGGGGAGCTTCGCTTGGGCCGAGGCCCCAATCAAACGGTTACGAGCATAGGTTAAAGCCTCTGACTCACTATCATAGGCGATCCCCAAATCTAAAGAATAATCCAAAGCACCAAAAATAAGCTGTTTCACTCGGCTGGACGCCAGTGCAATACTATCCGCATTGGCTACGCCAGCCGCTGTTTCAATTAAGGGATAAATCACCAGGCCCACATCACCCACCGCAGGTGCACCTACCGTCCCGTTGATTTTACCCTGCATCTCGCCCAGCAGTTGGTCGATCACCCAAGACACCCGCGCCACATCGGAGGCGGACTCCGCCTTAGGTAAAACAATCCCATAGGGTTTCTCCGGCACTACCGCCAATAAATCCTGCAAGGCCCAGGGGGTCGAGAGGGCATTCACCCGTACCAATACCTCCCGCTCCCGATGCGCTCTTACCAACTCTACCACATTCAAACGGGCTCGTTCCTTTTCGGAAGGAGCCACCGCATCTTCCAAATCCAGAATCACGAGATCGGCTGCCGACCCCAAGGCCTTTTCCGCTTTCTTAAGATCACTCCCTGGCGCAAATAGAAATACCCTGCTTTTCATGAAAAAATCTCCTCTCCTTCTACGAGTGAACTCGTTCTACCCCCACCGAAGCAAAGTACGAGGTACCACTCCCACTTGTAGAAGTGGGAGTCTCACGATTGGATCAAGTCTTTTTCTCCTATGTCCAAAGATATCACAGGTCCATAAGGTTCACAATACAGGGAAAGTTCGAGGAAACCCTTTTTCAGCTCTAAGCAGCGCAAAAACAAGAGCCCGGAGAAAACTCCAGGCTCCGATGAATCACTTGTCTTAGAAGTTGTATACCTCGTCGATCTCTTCATCCGTGAAGTCCCAAGTGGTATTGTGCGGCGGGCACTCCTCTTTGAAGAACTCGGGGAGACGGTCGTCCTTGTTGGTGAAGCCAGCGGCTTGGTTGAAAGCGCGCTCGGTGCGGAGGACGGCTTTGCCCAATTCTGAAACATCGTCGCCCGTTAAGCTCAAACCATAATGAGCATTGATCATATCCACAATCGCATCGAATGCAGCTGGGATATCGAGAACCGCGAAGGCAACGAAAAGGCAGAGACCCGTGCTGTCTACCGCTGCAGTGGCAATTTGAAGGTTCCGGGAAAGTTCCGCTTGCCCTTGCTTGCCGTGCGGATCGACATACCCACCGACTTTCAGGATATTGGCTGTTACGGCATAGCCTGCGGTATGGTCAGCACCCATCGGGGAGGTTGCGTAAGTAAGGCCTTGCCCCTTGACCACCCGCGGATCATAGGCTGGAATCCCTTGCCCTTTGACAACCGGTACACGGGTCACGCCTAACGCTTTGCCCGTAAAGGCAGCCCCGTTGCCCAGAATGCGGCCGAGATAGCTCCCTTTCTTCACTTCGGCAAGCAGATTCAGCATGCCTTGCCCATCTCCGAAGGGAAGAACGCCCCCTTCCATCGCAACGCCAACCGTGACGGCCGCCTCAATACTATCGAGGCCGATGTCATCACAAATACGGTCAGCTTGGGCAATGACGTCCAAATCATCAATTAAACAGCCGGCCCCAAAGCCCCAAATCGTCTCGTACTCAAAGCCGGATGTAATGTAATTTCCGTCCTTGTCATTATACACCTGAGAGCAGCGAATCACACAGCCGGCATGGCAGTTGTGGGTCGGTTTGCCTTTGCGAGCCACGATCGTGTCATACATCGTCTCCCCGCTTATTTTATCGGCCCCAAAGAAGTTGCCCCGACGGAAATTTTGTGTCGGCAGACCGCCCGCTTCATTCAAAATGTTGATCAGAACATCTGTCCCATATTGGGGCAGACCCTGGCCTGTCACCGGGTGCTCCGTTAACGCCTTGGCAAAGGCCTTGGCGGCCGCCCGGAACTTTTCTGGATCTGCGATTTCCGGGCCGGAGGTATTGCTATCATCAATCGAAATATATTTTACTCGTTTCGAACCCATGACTGCGCCCATGCCGCCCCGTCCGGCACTCCGAATGTTGCCATCCGGATCCTTGACGGAAATATTGGCAGCCATCATCCGGTATTCCCCCGCCTGGCCAATAGACAGTACGCCCACTTTGTCACCGTACTTCTCACTGACACTGCGGATCACTTCATAGTTGCCTTTGCCCAAAAGATCCTTTTCTTCGGCAATCGTCACACCTTGGCTATCAATGTGGATGCTATAGAAAGCATCCCCTTGAGGCTTGCCTTCGATAATTACGGCTTTGATCCCCAACCGGGTCAATTTTTGAGCTGCGCTGCCGCCGGCATTGCTCTCTTTTATCCCACCGGTGAGCGGACTCTTCGCGCCTACTGAGAGGCGGCCCGAATTCGCAGAAGTAGTTGCTGATAACAGTCCAGGGGCCAGCACGAGTTTATTGTTGGGTCCTAGGGGATGACACAATGGCTCAACTTCCTTAGCCACGATCGCTGAGGATAAGGCCCGACCTCCGAGCCCTTGCCACTCCGCTGGAACCTCCTCTGCCCCCACCGTCAAGGTAGCCATATTAATACGATAGATTTTCATGGAATCCCCTCCTCCTTAAATTAAGAATGCCTCACATCAGACCTTATGCCGATGTTGCATCCTTATAGGATTATTGCAAACTTTATGCCAAACTCCGCGTCCCCTCTCTCACCGGTGCAGACCTGCATGGAATGCGGACAATTAGGTTGATACAGTCCTAAACACTAGCAAGCGCCTATTTAGTGGACTAACATGGAACATTTCTGTTCATACGATGTGTTCCGAAGTGAGACACTGGGTCAAATGCAAAAGATTCTTGTACAAGTAAAACCCTTATGTTATGCTATTTCCAAACCATTCTTTTGGAATATATTGAAAACTTTCCGGGTTTTCAGTTTGGGGGGATTCAGGATTGAAAAGCGCATGGTCTGCTTTCATTCACGGAGAAAACCCTGTATTGGCCGAGCCGCTCATTCAGCGTTCCTGGCTGCGCAGCCGAGAGTTCAACCTCAACCATGAACGGATTGAAAACAATGACATCTTGCCAACTCACCTGTTTCAGGAGCGTTCAGGTCAGGCGGAGGCTTTGCTGCACGCCGCCCAGCCCGTTCTTCCTCTTCTCTTTAATTTCCTGCAGGGGCGTCACCATGTTGTCCTCCTGAGCGATCAAGACGGGTACATCTTGGAATCTCTCGGGGATCCCTTTTTTCTGTCGAAATCTCAGTCTGTTCACTTAAGTCCTGGGGCATCATGGCGTGAAGCGGTGAAAGGGACAAATGCCATCGGCACCGCTCTGGTCGAAAAAGCTCCCGTGCGTGTGATTGGGACAGAACACTTCGTCCGGGAAAACCACTTTCTCGGGTGCTGGGCAGCCCCTATCCTGAATTCTAACGGGAACACGATCGGCATTCTAGACATCAGCAGCCTGGCCTCGCGAACGAAAGAACGCCTCCTCGATATAGCGGTTCTAGGCGCTCGCATGATCGAATATAACCTACGCCTACGCGAATTCGAACGGCGTTTCCATCTCTATGCCGAAAAGCTACGGCTATCCGCAGAGCTGGCAGTGCGTCATGAACTGGCCCTTGACAGCCGCGGCATCATTACCCAGATCACGCCCGCTGCAGCTGCTCTATTGAAGATCAATCCTGATGTAGCCAGAGGGACATTTATTGGTGATATCTTTCAGCCCCATTTTTCATCTATTGATACGGCCAAGGCCGTTGCTTTCCTCGATCTTTCTGGGTCGTCGTCAGCTGAGCCTGGTCTCACACCCCTCTCTCCTGCTCCCACAGCGTCAACCTCGGGTTCTTCCTATGCTTCTCCATCTCCATCTCCATCTCCATCTCCCTCACCCTTGTCACGCTACCCTGAACCTTTGACCACTCCCCTTTGGGTCGGCTCAAGCGAGGTCAGCCGCAAAGTCCTGCAACGCGCCGCCAAAGTCGCAGCAACCCAGACCTCCATCCTCCTTCAAGGGGAAAGCGGCACGGGAAAAGAAATTATCGCTCGCCACATTCACCTGCTGAGTCCGCGTCGGGACGGACCGTTCGTCGCCCTCAACTGTTCTGCCCTACCGGATTCCTTGGTCGAGAGCGAACTCTTCGGTTATGATGATGGAGCCTTTACGGGAGCGAAGCGCGGCGGCAAGCCCGGAAAATTCGAACTCGCACAGGGGGGAACGATTTTTCTCGATGAAATTGGCGACATCTCCCCCAATGTGCAAGTCGCACTCCTACGGGTACTCCAGGAAAAAGAAATCTACCGGATCAGCTCCGGCAAGGCCCATCCCCTTGATGTCCGCATCATCGCGGCTACTCACCGGGATCTGACCACGCTGGTTCAGGAAGGAAAGTTCCGTCTCGATCTCTATTACCGGCTGAAGGTCATCACGATCGAACTTCCGCCCTTACGGGAGCGGATTCAGGATATATTCGACCTGGT
>JAIMKP010000023.1 GCA_020692355.1 Desulfosporosinus sp. | reverse complement strand
GAAAGGTGCTGCATCACTTCGCCAACGCTGCAACGTACGAAGACTTATCCCCATTTCTTTGCAAGCCATCTTCTCCCGGGTCCCGGCCTGAGTGGCTTCTTCAATCAGCATTATGGCGTTGTTGCGATCTGAGGCGCTGATCAAGCGTCCTCGCCGTCCCCCCAAATCGCAAGGGCTTTTTTTCTTAGAACCAATAGAGCCGCTGTTTCTGCTAGCGCTGCCTCTTTTCGACGAAGTTCTTGCGCTAACTTTTTGATTTCACGCTCCTTATCACGTAAATCTTTCTGTAGGCGTGAGGCTTGCTGCGCAACACCGCCATTGGCCTGCATGCAAGCGTCACGCCAGGCCTGAACCTGTTCAACATAAAGCCCTTTACTGCGACAGTACTCAGCCAACTCAACTTCGCTAAGATGAGATGTCTCCACGACGATCAGGAACTTATCCTGAGTGCTCCAGCGCTCAACCTCTTTAGGAACAGCAAATCCCTTCGCTCTGGCTTGTTTCCGCCACTGATGCAGGGTTCCTTCCGAAAGCCCAGTTTCTCTAGCTATCATACTTACCGCTTGATTCTGCGGCGGCATCATTTTCATGATGATCGAGTACTTAAACTCTTCACTGTATTTTGCCATGGGTCTCCTCCTCTGAGTCTTCTTATTAGCTCACTATACTTCTCTTGGAGTCCTATGACAACTATGCTAACACAGGGGGAAATACGCACAACGTTATATGACATGTCCACGGTTATACATATATCTTAGGGTATAAAACAGATTGGCCGTTAATGGCTTGTTCTATAGTAATAATTTGGATTATTGGGTATCGGTTTCCATCGAGTAAGCAAGTAAACATTCCTTCGCATGCGGCTTCTTTTAACATGTTTGAGGTTGGTGGTTCTAAGGTAAGAAGAATGCCAATTTCAGCCTTTTGGCTTCTCCTGACACTGGCAAGTTCCCTAATAGTAGTTACAGATACTTTTCCACTTTTCACTTGTACTATGATTTTACCGATATGTGAAGAGCGGAGTTCATAATTAAAATAAATATAGCCGTCGACACCACCGTCGGGGCCTTTCCGTTTTTCCTCGAAGGGGCGGGCACCTATTAAGCCTAATGCCCACCATTGGAATTGGTAGCGATCTTGATTTGCTAACGAAATAGCTCCTTCCAAATCAACTGGAGCTCCCAAAATATCAAATTCGTGTAGACGTGGTCCGAAATATTGCTCAAGACGTGTTCTTACCAATGTTATGGCAAGATGAGTAATATCAATTCCGATCCAGCGGCGGTTTAACTTTTCGGAAGCAACGATGGCAGTACCACAACCACTGAAAGGATCTAAAACAACTTGCCCATCCATTGAACATGCTTGAATAATCCTTTCAAGCAACTCTAACGGTTTCTGAGTTGGGTATCCAATTCTCTCTTTTGACATAGGCGGAATAGCAGGGATATCCCACCAATCTTCAGGAATTTTCCCTTCCGGATGAGGATGGTATGTACGTCCATTTTTGCTTCTAATACCCCGGCCACTTGTTTGATAGCCCCCAGTTCCGTGATACGGGATTCGAATTGAATTAACTTCAAACGTCCAATTGTTTGACTTGGAGTAGAAAAATATAGTGTCATGCTTTCTAGCAAAGTGTTTAGAACCCCGACCACCTTGTCTATAACACCAAATAATTTCATTTCGGAAGTTGGATGGGGAGAAAATACAGTCCATTAATAGTTTCAAATAATGGCTAGAGGTAGGGTCACAATGGAGGAAGATGGATCCTGTAGGTTTAAGTACCCTATGGAGTTCTTTTAAGCGGGGTGTCATCATTACAAGGTATGCCATTACGCTACTCGAACCAAGATGTTGCCTTAACGCTGCTAACAAATTGACAATATTCGGGTCGTATGTTTCTACAATATTGACCCAAGTCTTCTCGGATTCTAATCCCCATTCCCAGGTGTCATCAAAAGCATGTCTTTGGGCATCGGATACACGGCCAGTTTCATTTGTAAAT
Organism: Desulfosporosinus sp.; assembly: GCA_020692355.1. Classification (GTDB taxonomy): domain Bacteria; phylum Bacillota; class Desulfitobacteriia; order Desulfitobacteriales; family Desulfitobacteriaceae; genus JAJZPA01. Next base: position 44,470 of record JAIMKP010000023.1, on the reverse strand, counting down.
AGTAAATTGTAGTTTTTATTACTGTTAAAAGGTGGATCAAGATAAACCAAGTCGATAGAGTTATCCTCTAATTGGCCCAAAATTACGAGATTATCCCCATAATAAAGCTTGTTCTTCAAACTTATCCCTGTCTAATATATTCTATAACGAGGACAAAAATATCTTGTCCAGGATGGCCTTCGAAGGTGGACACGTCATATAACAGAGAATTCCCGACACTTGGAAAAGATGAAAGTTGTTTGGGCGCGTCGGGAAAAGTTAATGACAATCGCGTTGGTGGCAGGTATATTCTTATCAGGCAATTTTGTTACAAGATATCGGATTTTTTCTACATATGTTGTAATTATCCTTCTTGCAATTGCAATATTCCAGAATTCGGCAATAACTAGTGACTATGGCTTTGCTGTTCTTACGGGTAACCTAATTGTTATGACAATAGTAGCTTTATTTTGGGTATGGGAACTAGTAGTGTGCAAAAATCACTTTACGTTTAAGAAAATATCTCGAGGAAACTGGTGGGTAGTACCTATGGCGGTTTTTTCTTTTTGGTTTCCGGTAAATGTAACTTCAGGTGTTCCTATTCCTGATTTTTCCCCTATATATTTAGTAAACAATGGGTCAGTTTTGACGTTTTGTATGATTATTCCAGTGATTTTGGCAATCCTAAGGCCTTAGATAGCCCAGAAAAAAATGAAGCTTTAGCTAGCTACAGATATGTCAGTGGCTTTTATTAGACCAAGGGAAATCAGAAGTTTTGCTGCTTGTTTAATAGCTTTCTCTTTCTGCTTTTCCACCATTTCCTGTGGCATATCAACTTTATACAGATCACTCGGATTGAACGCTTCACCCGTAAGAAACATGTGGTATACAGCGGTGAGTATCATCCTTGCGATAGCGATTATGGCTCTTTTTTGCCTCTTCTTTTACTAATGCGTTCATACTTGACTTTGTAGTAAGGAGAGATGTTCGATCTCACGGCTGCATGGGCAACTTGTACCAATGCAGGTTTGAGGTAGACACCAGTACGTGTTATACGAACAGATTTTTTCTTACCAGCAGATTCATTGTTGCCAGGCGTGAGTCCCGCCCAGCAGCATAAACGCTTAGAATTGGCAAACTGAGACATATCATTACCAATCTCGGAGATGATGGTGATTGCAGAAGTTCTGTCAACTCCGGGAGTGGCGACGAGAAAAGTTTTATGCACATCGACACCACAGCAGATAGGGTAAACAACTTTCATAGCACAGCCTCCTTTCATAGTTGAGGAGGAAGACATTGACTGAATTGCCACACATTTAACGATTAGCTAAAGCAATGATTAGCGTGCGGTCTTATAGAACCACTTATTTGTGCTTGAAAGACGATTCTTACACTGGTTAACATACTGATTTAAGCTGAGAAGAGCAGTCTACGACTCACCTTACCGTGCTTTGTAGTGTATCTTCCCCCTATACTAATCATAACAAGGTGGTAAAAGCTGCGCACCATTTTTCATTCCTATTTGTGCCGCCAGCGGCAGCGGCGGAATGGAGGTTAACATGAATGTTCCGTCTATGGAAGAAGCTAAGCGATTATTGTCTGAAGCTGAAACATTTAATCCTGGACCTTGGGTTAGTCACTCAATTTTTACTGCCGATGCAGCCCGTAATATAGCCAGCTACCATAAAGAGATTGATCCGGAAATTGCGTACATATTAGGATATCTTCATGATATCGGTAGGCGTTATGGAGTATCACATATGCGTCATATAATAGACGGTTACAATTTTTTAAGTCATAGGGGTTACGAAGATTGTGCAAGAATTTGTCTAACTCATTCCTTTCCTTTGAAAAACTTAGGTTCGTACTCTGGAAATAAGGACTGCAATGATAAAGAGTTTAACTTTATTAAGGAATATATAGTTAGGGTTAACTACTCTGTGTATGACGAATTGATTCAACTTTGTGATGCATTAACGACGCCAAAAGGGTTTTGTTTACTAGAGAAACGCTTGGTAGATGTGGCTTTAAGGTACGGTGTCAATGATTTAACGGTTTTAAAATGGAAGGCTACCTTTGAAATCAAAGGAAAATTCGAAGCTGTAATTGGAAGGCCTATATATAACTTATTGCCAGGAATAGAAGAAACTACTTTCATGTAAGACACAATGAGTAGAGACGGTCACGGCGTATAATTAATAGAGATTTATGATGTTCCTAGATACAGAAAAAGCCAGTGATCAAAATCAGTGGCTTTAAAAAGAGCAATCACGCCAAGAAGTATACTGAACATCATGAATCTGTTGTTGTACTAAACCGGTTGCCGAGAGACAGTCAGTCTATATGGGAATTCAATCTGTTCTATTGGGGCAAAAATTCTCTTGGTAAGGACGATTCAACGAGATTTTATCGCTTCTTCATCAAAAGCATGAAGTAAAACCCCGAAAATGGATAGACCTTCCCCCTCCCCAAGAGGGGCAGTTTGAATAGATCTTCAGTTTCAAAACGTTTATGGACTTGCAGACGCATATTTAGGAAAAACATGCGTCACAACATCAGAGCTTCCACAGGCATGACAGGTTTTTATTGTTTTTTAATGTTAGGAGTCAGGGGCCTGCTTCCGGCAAGTATCAGGCATTTTAAAAGCAACGTATGGATATTCCGGCTGCAAAGGATGCCATAATGGCGGATCTTGACAAAGCGATTTGGGAGGACATGAAGCAGAAACCTTCTGGTAAACTCAGCAGCATCCAGCGTCATCAGTTTGGATTGGCTGTTGTCTTTATAATCCCTCCAGGAAAAACTAACCGAATGACCGTCAAACGACTGGATTCTAGAATTACTAATCGCGGCTCTGTGCGTATAACGCCCCAGATAACGAACGACGTGCCCTGGAGACTTGAATGGTTTTTTGCCAAAGATCACCCAGGGGGTACGGTATAAACGGTCGACAAGGGCAAGGAAGTTACTTTTGAAGGCAAGTTTGGCCGCTTTGTTAAAGAAGGCCATTTCCCCCTTGTCGTAGGCCTGCTTGAGAAGGTAAAGGAACTTACCTCTGAACTTTTTGGAAATCACTTTCACAGGGATAAAAAACTTCTTCCTGGAATGGACGAAGCGAAGTCCATCGTTGGCAAGGCCGCCGCCCGGAACAATACAGTGAACGTGAGGATGAAACGATAGATTCTGGCCCCAGGTATGCAATACAGAAGTCACTCCGATCGTAGCGCCGAGAAATTTAGGGTCTTTGGCCAGTTCGAGCAAGGTCTGTCCTGCGGCTTGCATAAGGATAGAATAGAGAAGCTTCTGATTTTGGAAAACGAGGGTATTCAGTTCCTGGGGGAGCGTAAAAACGACATGAAAATAGCCGACCGGCAACAGCTTGGACATCTGAGCTTCAACCCATTGTTCTTGAACAGCATGTTGGCATTTGGGGCAATGCCGGTTACGGCAGGAGTTGTAAGAAACCTCGACCGAGCCGCACTCCGTGCAAACTTCCGCATGATAACCAAGGGTTGCGGTTCGACAGTGACGAATCATATTAAAAGCTTTGGCCTGAGCCGGAGACATCGCATCAAGACGGACCTGATTAAAGATATCCTGAAGTTCAGGCATTCGGATCACATCCGTCGAGAGGACTTCTCACCGAGGCAATATGTTGAGATGAAAGGTGAGTATAGAGAGCCGTCGTGGAAATATCGTTGTGTCCCAAGAGCACCTGAATCGTACGAAGGTCTGTCTTATTGTCAAGAAGATGGGTAGCAAAACTATACCTAAGCGTATGAACCGTAGCCGGTTTTAAAATACCGGCCTTGTTTTTGGCGATTTGAAAGACATGTTGAATATTGCTTGCGGAAATGGGTTTGCCTTGAACCAGTCCGGGAAAAAGCAGGTCTGTGGGTCTATAAAGTGTCCAGTAGGCCCTCAGCATTTTTAGGTTTTCAAGTGACAGGACAGTTAACCGATCTTTGTTTCCTTTGCCAAGATTGACTCTAATCATCATGCGTACTGAATCAATATCTGAGACGCGGAGATAAAGCGTTTCGCTAATACGCAGCCCGGAAGAATAAGTGGTCAAGAGAATAACCTTGTACTTAAGATTATCTACATGAGCAATAAGGGACAGAATCTCGCTTTTAGACAGAACACAGGGAAGCTTTTTAGGCCTTTTGGGCCGGATGATAACGTCGCCTGACAGTGGTAATGGAGCACCTTGTTGAAAAAGAGTTTAAAAGCGTTGCAGGAAATGTTAATATTACTGTAGCTGAGATGTCGGGGCAGAATTTTATTATGATCTTCAGTGTAAGTGTTTTATATCAGTATAGTTTTTGGTCTCGTTACAAAGAGAGGGTTTTTAGAAATGTCGTCAAACTACATTATCAGAAGGGCTCACCACACCGACATTCCCAGGCTCATCGAGTTACTTAAAATCTTGTTTTCAATAGAAAAGGATTTTTCAGTCGACGAATCAAAGCAGCGAAAGGGTCTCGAAATGATGCTGGATGATTACGCCAATCGCTGCATCATCGTGGCGGCAATGAATCAACAGATTATTGGAATGTGCACGGCTCAGATTTTGGTATCCACTTCTGAGGGCGGATCAGTTGCTCTAGTCGAAGATTTGGTGGTGGACAAGGAGAATAGACGAAAGGGTATAGGAAGGGACTTACTATTGTCTCTTGAAAATTGGGCAATTGAAAAAGGCACAAAGCGTTTACAGTTACTCGCAGACCGGAACAACACACCTGCTCTGGAATTCTACAAAAGCATGAGTTGGAACCACACCCAGCTAATATGTTTACACAAGAAGTAGGTTCCATTACCTGTGGTACAGTCGGAGCATTCTCTGGGGAGCGACCGCATCAGATAACAGCGTATTCCCAACACTTGGTAGTATGCATGTGAAATGACGCGTTGGGAATACGCAGAACGTTATGCGACATGCCTAATTTGGGGAGGGAAATTTGGGTGGGCAATTAGGATGAGGTTCGAAAGAATTTTGGGCAAAGAGCTTCGGAATACAGATTAAGTTCTACTCACGGTAATCCAACAGATCTGGAAAGGATGATCAATCTTATAAACCCTCCTTCAGAAGCGACTGCTTTAGACGTTGCAACAGGAGGGGGACATACCGCAATTTCGTTAGCGAAACGAGTAGAACAGGTAGTCGCGATTGATATTACCCCGGAAATGTTGGCAGAGGCGGAAAAGGCATCAAGTCTAGAAGATATCAGCAATATTACGTTTAGAGCGGAAGATGTACACAACTTAAATATTCCAGATTGCCAATTTGACATTGTTACATCAAGATTTGCTGCCCATCATTTTTCCGATGTAAAGAAAGCCCTTCAGGAAATGTGTAGGGTATTAAAGCCTGGAGGGAAATTATACATTCTTGATTGCTCGGTTTTCGATGGGGTGGAGCCGGAAAAAGAAATTAATCGTATCGAGTTATTAAGAGATAGTTTACACCAGTGTTCATATTCGCCATGTTTATGGCATCAGTTATTAAAGGAACTACCTTTAACTATTGATCAAACTTCTTTGTTAAGGGAACAGTATGAGCTGCCACAGTGGTTTGACAGAATGGGGACTGACCAAAACAGTCGGGAAGAAATCTTTCGAATACTCAGTAGCCTATCTGAAGAATGTAAAATTCGCTATCCTTTCGGGGATGATTACATAACAACTTATCGTTTTGAGATTTTAGCAACTAAAAGTTAAGTAGGGTGCAGCGGTTTAGTACAACAGCGTATTCCCAACACTTAGAATAGATGAAAGCCGGTTGGGGCGCGTCGGGAATACACGGGACGTTAGCTGAAATGTCCATTTCGAAGTTGTGTTTGGGGTCAACTATATGTAGGTTGGAGACGAATGAAAAAGACCCCACCAGGGAGGTCTAACCATTATGTATTCGTTCGATTTCACCAACTAAATGATTAAAATCTTGTTCGTTCATACGCCCAATAAAGTCCTCTTCCCTAACTAAAGCTCGTAATTGTTCTCTTGTTAGATGGATTAGTCTTAAGCCTTGAACCCATGAAGGTTTTAGTAACCCAGATCTACGCCAATTAAGAATAGGTATCTTAAATTGATCAAAGTACTTGGGTGGATCATTTGGCGGTACCGATGTAGTGGCAACCAACATTAGTAGATAGTTGTCTTTTTCGGCCACTATTATTGCAGGTCTAATTTTTGATTCACTAGGATTGTCCTGATATCCAACCTCGAGCCAAAAAATCTCACCTAAAGTTAACTCATACATTGCTGATTTTACTGTTCTCCTTCAACAATGTAACGATGATCCTTGTTCGTCTTGTCAAATAATAGTTTTCCATCTTTAATTATAACCGGACGAACCGTAATTTCCTGGAATTTTTTGGGGGATAAGGACAATTTTCTATAACCTTGTTCTTTGGCAACTGCGCTCAAGTTGTCCCCCTCCTTAATCTTGTTATCTTCTTCTTTATCCATAGCATATCACCTTCTAAACATTCATTCAATAAGTATTATGCCCAGTTTACCCACTTAGAAGATGTAGGAATGGAATGATGTGGTATATAATGAAGTTGAGGGGTGGTCTGGTGCGAGAAGGTTTTGTGAGCTGGACACTTCGTACAACAAAGGGTTTGCAACATCGGAGATGACATTTCGGGCAGTAATCCGACGTCGCAAACCCTCGGAACGTTAGACGAAATTACAAAAGTCAAGTGAACAGTGGGAATAATGGTTTGAGGGTGGTAAATTTATGGAGAAGCTTTTACAAGGACTAATTAAGTTCAGAAAAAACGATTTCGAAGTACACAGAGAACTTTTTGGGAAACTAAGTAGGTCACAAAATCCCCACACTTTATTTATTGGGTGTTCCGATTCTAGACTTGTACCAAATTTAATTACTCAGACCTTGCCCGGAGAATTATTCGTAATAAGAAACATTGCTAACATTGTTCCACCTTATAGAAATACTCAGGAGTATTTGGCAACTACAGCGGCAATTGAATACGCCGTAAATGTCCTTGAGGTACAGAATATTATTGTGTGCGGACACTCTAACTGCGGGGGGTGTAAGTCACTATATTCACCCGATGAGGAATTAGACACAATACCGCATACTAAGAAATGGTTGGAGTTGGCTGGTAACGTTAAAAATAGAGTTTTAGCTGAGGTTACAGAGGACGAAAAAGGTAAGCGGGAATGGATGACAGAACAAATTAACGTAGTGGAACAGCTTAAACACCTGCTAACATACCCATTTATTCGAGATAAGTATACACAACAAACACTTACAATAGATGGTTGGTATTACATTATCGAAACTGGTGAAGTGTATATTTACAACAAACAAAATGGGGTATTCGAACTAGCAAATTAGTTTAGTGTAGCAACTTCGCATAACAGCGTATTCCCAACACTTGGTAATAATGCATGCGGTTGGGACGCGTCGGGAATACGCGAAACGTTATCTGGAATTGCTAGAAAAGGGAGAGAAATAGTTTGGGGAATTTTGAGTTTGACGGCCAAAAGTATAAGTCCGCTTCCGGCCATCAGAAAGAGTGGGGAACCAGAATCGTAGCCGAATTAAGTTTTACCGGAGCAGAAGCTATTCTTGATCTTGGTTGCGGTGATGGTGTACTAACAAAACTGCTGGCTGACTTGGTTCCTGAAGGGAAGGTCCTTGGAATCGACGCCTCAGTGGGAATGATTGAAACAGCAAAAGAACTAGAAGGACATAATTTGTCTTTTGCTTGTCAAGACATAAATGACATGGCCTTTTCCAATGAGTTCGACTTGATATTCTCAAACGCTGCTCTACACTGGGTTAGGAACCATGAGAGGCTCTTACATAGTTGCCACATAGCCCTGAAGCCAGGTGGCGTGGTGCGTTTTAATTTTGCTGGAGACGGAAACTGTTCCAATTTCTACGAGGTTATTAGGAAGGTAATGGATCATCCGACTTACAGTGAGTATTTCAAAAACTTCGAATGGCCCTGGTACATGCCAAGGTATAATGAGTACGAGGAACTGGTCAAACAATATGAGTTTAGGGAATCAAGAGTCTGGGAAGAAAACGCTGACAGAAACTTTAGTACTAAAGAAGATATGGTAAAGTGGATTGATCAACCTTCTATTGTTCCATTCTTAAAGTTCCTCCCCGAGGAAAAAAAGGCCGGGTTCAGAAACGAAGTTGTACGAAAAATGATTGATATAACCACTCAACCCGATGAAACCTGCTTCGAAACCTTTAGACGGATAAACGTTTTTGCAAGAAAGTAAGACGCAACAGAAGATAACAGGGCATTTACGAAACTTGCCGAGATGGATGTAGTATGACGCGCCGGGAATACGCAGAACGTTAGACGAAACCATGGCGTGAATGAAGAGTTTTGGGGGTCTGAGTATGACAGGGACAGTTAAAGTTAATAAAGAGTTTGTCATCAGCTCTTTTTCTACCGAAGGGACACTATCACAATATTCATCTGCAGTGACTGACATTGGTTTGTGGGAATCGGAGAAAGTTTTCTTCGGCAAGTACCTTCCATTGAGACACTACAGTGATAGCTTACGGATGATATCTGGCAGGAAGAAACAGCGTCTATGGCGAAGTGTTCTACATAAAGATATCGCGGTAATTCACTGAGAACCCCATTGGCGCGCCAAAGAGTGGTTCTACTATGAGTGCCTTTCCGGGTATATTTAGTGGAGCAATAGCTTTGTATCACCTGCTCACGCGATGTTGACTCATTAGTAAATGTCCTAGGTTGCGCAAGTCCGTCGGCAATGGAGCTTTTATGGCAAACGCTTGCCCGGTGGCTGGATGATGGAAGCGGTAGCAGAAAGAGTGGAGGGCCTGACGTACAATCGAAGCCGTGTCGCCGCCGTAGAGATCATCTCCGAGCAAGGGATGTCCGGAAAACTGGCAGTGTACCCGGATTTGATGTGTCCGCCCGGTGGCTAAGATGAATTCAACGAGGGATACTTCTGCGTATGTCTTCAAGATGCGATAGTGTGTGAGGGCTGGCAGGCCATCGTTGCGAACTGCGTGTTGGATATAGCTACCTTCGGCAAGCCCGATGGGGCCATTCCATATTCCTTGGGGTTCGAGAAGATGACCATGGATAAAGCCCAGGTAGATTTTCTCCACGAGGCCGTGCTCCATCTGCCAGGCGAGTTGCTGGTGGGCAAAATGGTTTTTGGCGATGAGGACTACGCCGGAGGTATTGCGATCAATCCGGTGGACGGGTCGAAAGGGGCGAGGCTCGCCTTGCCTTTCCCAATATCCGGTTACGGCATTTCCCAAGGTGTGCTCAGGATAGCGGGGGATGGGATGAACCACTTGGCCAGCGGGTTTGTTGACTGCAAGGAGGTAGTCGTCTTCATAGAGGATGTCGAGGGGAAGGTTCTCCCCTCGAATTTGGCTTTCTTCTCTCAACTGGAGCGCTAGGGCCAGTTTTTCACCCGTTTTTCCCCGAGCCGTTAAATAGGTGAACTTATCATTAACCCAAACCCGCTCGCCCTGTTTCAGGGTTTGCAGGAGGCGGTGCGAAAAATGAAAGCGGCGTGATAAAATTTCCTGATACTTTTTCCCATCGTCTTCTGGCTGTAAGATATATTCCCAGTATTCATTCAAAGTTATATCTCCTTTTTCAGCATATCATGTAAGCAAAGGGACGGTTCTTGTGCTTCCATGTTTTTGGTGCTAGTCCTACTAAATTGTGTCTAAATTGTGTTGGGGTCAGACCCCGGGTGACGTAAGCGGAAGCGAACCGGTTGGGCATATTTCCAACAGAAAATGGAGTAAATCATGTTGCAAAAGGTTAACGGACAAACCTATTATTGTCCTGGGCCAACGAATATTGGGGTGGTTCGCTATAAGAACGGGATGGCCCTGTTAGTTGATGCCGGGATAGACAGCACAGCAGGGAGAGGGCTGGCCCAGGCGCTGGAGGCCGAAGGGTTGAAGCCCAAATACCTGATCCTTACCCATGCCCATCCGGACCATTTCGGAGCCGCGAAGTGGCTTAAGGAACAGTATACTGGCCTTCTGCGCTATGCTAGTGGAGAGGAAGCCATGTATATGAAGTATCATCGGTTGGAGAGTGAAGCCTTGTATGGCGCGAGCCCGCTAAGAGAGTTGGAAGGGCGTTTCCTGAAAGGCCCGGCGATTGAGGTAGAGAATTTTCTTAAGCCAGGGGTAGTCGAACTGGGTGAGAAACGCTTCCAGATCATTGCTCTGCCAGGGCATACCTTTCATCAGATTGGGGTTTTGACCGGCGACGGGGTGCTGTTTGCCGGAGATAGTTTGTTCAGTGAAGCGATCATGGAAAAGTATGCTTTCCCCTTTTTGCTTGATGTCGAGGCAGAGCTGCAAACCCTCAAGAACTTGGAGGAACTGGAGGTTCAAGCCGTAGTCCTTTCTCATGGCAAAGAGCCCTATTCGTCGATCAAAGAACTGTGTGCCAAGAACCGGGAGCGAATTGAGGAGTATCTGGAGATGATTGGTGACGGGTGTAACCAGCCGCTCACACGGGAAGATGTGACTGAGCAGATTTTGCTTGCGGCCGGGACAGAGGCGGATATTCCCGGGTATCATATGGCTTTCGCAACTGCCGGGGCCTTCCTGAGCTATTTAGCCAACCGCCACGAACTCGAAAAGAGTATTGTGGGGGGTAAGTGCTATTTTTATAAGGAATGATCACATAAACCTCAGGGAAAAAAGGAAAATTACGTTTAATGAAGAAATAGATTCGGCAGATAGTTGTGACACTTTTAGAAAGAGGTGCAAAGATGAAAGATCCCCGTATTGAAAAGTTGGCAGACACATTGATCCATTATTCGCTTAAACTCCAGCCAAGGGAGAAGGTTCTCATTGATGTGGTTGGACTTGAGATTCCTTTGGCCCAGGCGTTGGTGAGGATGGCTTACCAGGCGGGGGCCTTGCCATTTCTCTCTATTACTAATCATACGCTTATGCGGGAAATTTTAAAAGGTTTCAGTTTGGAACAAGCAGAGGCCATGACGCGCTGGGACTTAGCGCGGATGAAAGAGATGCAGGCTTATATTGGCATCCGCTCGGGGGAAAATGTCAATGAATGGGCGGATGTTCCCAATGAAAAACTTCGACTTTATCAAGCGCATTACTCGAAACCCGTGCATACGGATCAAAGGGTGCCTCATACACGCTGGTGTGTTCTGCGTTATCCGAATGCGTCTATGGCTCAGCTGGCTAACATGAGTATTGAGGGTTTTGAGGAATTTTATTTTGATGTCTGCAATCTGGATTATGGAAAGATGTCCCAAGCGATGGATCCGTTGCAAGCCTTAATGGAACGGACAGACAAAGTGCATCTCGTCGGTCCGGGAACCGATCTGGAATTCTCGATCAAGGGATTGCCAGCCATCAAGTGTGACGGACAGCTCAACATTCCGGATGGGGAAATCTTCACGGCTCCGGTGAAGGACTCGGTGCATGGGGTTATTTCCTATAACACCCCAGCCATATATCAAGGGTTTACTTACGAAAATATCATCCTGCATTTTGACAAGGGTAAGATCGTCAAAGCGGAGGCGAACGATCAAGCTCGGATCGAGGCGGTATTCAATACGGATGCAGGGGCACGCTATGTCGGGGAATTTGCCATCGGAGTCAATCCGTATATCCTCACACCAATGAAAGACACCTTATTTGACGAAAAAATTGAGGGGAGTTTTCACTTTACACCAGGATCTTGCTATGATGACTGCAACAACGGGAACAAATCAGCGATCCATTGGGATTTGGTGACGATCCAGCGTCCGGAATACGGCGGCGGCGAGATTTATTTTGACGGGGTATTGGTGCGGAGAGATGGGCGCTTTGTTCTACCGGAACTTGAAGGGTTAAATCCGGAAAACCTAAAATAGACTCTATACAAGGTAGATAAGCTAAGGAGAGTGGGCGAACATGAGGATTTTGAGTACACTACCGATTAAAGATGAGCAGAGGGCCGAGGTTCAAGGAATTAAGCAAGAAGCGGAATACCTGCACATTGAAAATTTTAAGGAGCATGACGAAAAGGCGGAAATCTTAGTAGTCTTTGCCAAGCCACTGCGTGCCGAAGAACTTGGAAATTACCCGAATCTGCGCTGGATCCAAATGATGTCGGCTGGGGTCGACAATCTTCCTTTGGCTGAGTTGGCCAAGCGAGGGATCATCCTGACCAATGCCCGTGGAGCTCACCAGGTGCAGATGACAGAACATGTCATGTGGAGCCTGCTCACGTTGTTTCGACAAGCACATGTCTATATTCGCCAACAGGAGCAGAAGGTCTGGAATTCCGGGGTGAAGCTCGATGAAATGTATGGTAAGACGGTATGTATCGTGGGGGCCGGACGGATCGGGGAAGCGGTTGCCGAGAAATGCCAGGGTTTTGGGATGACGGTGTTGGGAATTTCTAAAAGCGGAACCAGCCATCCTGCCTACGACCGGGTGGGGGATCTGCAGGAATTGGATGCTTTCTTAGGGATGAGTGATGCCGTGGTTGTGCTTTTGCCGCTCACGCAGGAAACGGAGCGTTTCTTTAATGCCAAGCGTTTTGCAGCGATCAAACGGGGCACGTATTTTGTCAATGTCGCGCGGGGACCTGTCGTAGATGAAGAAGCGTTGGCTGCGGCCTTAGAAAAAGGCCAAGTGGGGGCCGCCGCGTTAGATGTCTTTGTTAAGGAGCCGTTGCCAGAAGAGAGCCATTTATGGTCCATGCCAAACGTGGTGATCACCCCACATATCGGAGGGCGCTCGCCGTATTATAGCCGCCGAACCTTTGAAATCTTTTTAAAGAACTTGCGCGCCTATCCGGAGCGGGAACAGATGGCAAATGTCATTGATCTTAGGAGAGGATACTGATTGGCGGGTACAGTTTGAAAGACAGGGAGATTTCCATGAGCGATACGTTCAGGCTAAGTCTTATCTATAATCCCTATGCGGGGCGTCGCCGCTTGCTCAACCAACTCGATACGGTTGTACGCATCTTTCAGGAGAGTGGGTGTGAAGTTTGTGTCCACCGAGCCAACTCCCCCCAGGATATTGAGGAAGCCGCAGCCCGGCAGAGGGGAGTCGACCGGGTAGTGGTCGCGGGCGGGGATGGCTCGATTTATCAGGCTGTCAACGGCCTCATGAAGATCCCCTCTGGTGAGCGTCCGGTACTCGGTATCCTGCCGGTGGGAACAGCCAATGATTTGGCTTATGCCTTGCGTTTGCCGAAGACGATTCGCGAGGCTTGTGAGGTGATCGCCCGTGGACGGATTTTTGATATGGATGTGGGTCAGCTCAATGATCGTTATTTTGTCAATGTCGCCAGCGCCGGGCTACTCACCGATGTTTCTCCAACAGTTGATGTGCGGGTAAAAAATACGCTCGGTCAGCTGGCGTATTATCTCAAAGGGCTGGAGGCCTTGCCCTCTTTCCGTCCTTTCCGGGTGCAGTTTACGTACGAAGGGCAGAAACGAGAGGAAGAAATCCTCTTATTTCTGGCGCTCAATGGAATTTCGGTCGGGGGCTTGCGCAAATTTGTCCCCCAAGCGTCCCTTAGCGACGGATTGCTGGATATTGTGCTCATTCGCCAAAGTGGTTGGCCGGAAACCCTGCGCTTGCTCTTTGGCCTTTTGCGAGGAGAAAAGGCCAATATGGATCAGATCATGATGTTTCAAACCAAGGGTTTGCGGATTACGGCGGAACGCCCGATGGATTCGGATTTGGATGGAGAATGGGGCCCGAAGAGCCCGTGGGATTTGAGCGTCGGCCCCAAGATTTCCGTTTTTTACTGATGTCGGCATAAAACGTGGGCTTTAGGAAAATAGTATGGGCATGGGAAAAAAGGGATTCTGGGAGGGATGCGTTTGTTTGGCAGCCCGTTTCAACAGAAGGTGTTAGAGCGCCTGGACGCGCTGAGCCCCGTGTATGTGGTGGGCGGAGCGGTGCGCGATCAAATGCTTGGGATTCCTGGACATGATGTGGATGCAGTCACGGCTCTTTCCCATGAGACGTTGGAAGAAAAACTGAGGGAATGGGGGTACTACCCGCATCGGCTGGGTCAGAGACAGCTGACCATTACCTTGTTTGACGATGGGGATCGTCTGGACTTTACGCATCTTGAGGGCGAGTTGTTTAAGGATGCGGCCCGGCGTGACTTCACGATCAATGCTATGTACTATCGGATTGGGAGTAGAGAACGCCTTGATCCATGCGGGGGTGAACAGGATCTTGAGGCAAAGATTCTGCGGGCCTGCGGTGATCCTGGCGAGCGTTTTGCGGAGGATCCGATTCGAGTGCTGCGCATGGTTCGTTTCGCGGTAAAGTATGGGTTTCGGATTGAGGAGAGGACGTGGGAAGCTGCAGGCGTGGTCTTGCCCACCCTCGCTGAAGCCGCTAAAGAGAGAGTTACGGAGGAACTGGGAAAGATTCTCATCCTCCCGGAGGTCGAAGCAGGACTGCGAAAGCTGGACGAACTGGGCTATTTCCAGGCTTACCTTCCGGAATTAGCCCGGCTAAAAGGCCTTGTTCAAAATCGTTACCATACCAAGGATGCTTGGGAGCATACCATCCACGTCGTTGCGAATACGCCTCCGGTGTTGATCCTGCGTTTGGCAGCTCTTTGGCACGATCTGGGCAAGTGGGATACTGCGAGCCGGGAATGCCGGGTTTGGGGAAAGATGGAATCCAAGGGGAAAGAGTTTGCCCTTGGCGAATTTGTTGTTCAAGGGAAGGGGATTGAGCGCTGGAAAGGCCAGTATGTTGAAGTGCTCGGTGGGCGCTTGGACCATCATCCGGAGCGGGTGGTGATCAAGCGGATTTTTTCGTCGTATCGAAGGCAGTCAGGGTTTGAGTGGGTTCTTGAGGGGAAACGTCATTTTCTAAGTCATGAACGGGAAAGTGCCCGTCTGGCCAAACAGATCCTGCCACGCTTCGCTTGGTCAATGGTTCTGCGGGTGCCTACAGGAAATGGGGAGAAGGAACTACTTTTTTTGATCGAGAACCACATGGGGGGCACCCTGGCCTTTATGGACGAGTTGAGAGGAGAAGGGAAGGGCGAGAAGATCCGGGAAAAGGCGGAACGTTTTGCCTGGACGATGGGCTGGGACGGGAGAGATTACCGAACGGATCGGCTCGAGAACCTATTAGCCATTTGGCAGGCTGATTTTTTCGGTGGCAAGCAACGGGAAGAGGGAGACAAGGAACGTTTTCTTGTTGTACAGGCCGCGATTCGGGAGGCTGCTTTCGTGTTGGCGCAGCGCTGGCAGACCTTGGACTGGGAGAAGTTCCATACGTTTGCGCAAGGCCGGGAGCTGGCCGGAGAGGATTATGGAACGTTTAAAGCTCAGGTCATGGAAAAGGCTGTTCTGAGGTCGGGGAAGGTGCTGCTCGAGGGGTCTGAACTGGAACGGGAATATGCCCGTTTCCTTAAGGAAACGAACAAACAACCCCTGCGAAGAAAACGGAGACAACGCCAGGGGAGGACAACATGAAAAAGTGGCAATGTGTCGTTTGCGGTTTGTTATGATGGATATTCGATTCGCGCAGAAATGGAAAGAACAGATCAAAGTCTGGGCTAAAGAATTAGGGTTTGTGAGCATAGGTTTCACGGGGGCTGATGGGCATCCGAACCTCGCCAAAATCTTGGTTGAAAATGAAATGCTGGGCATAGCCACGCCTTTCGTTGCTTATACCCCGATGGAACGTACCGAGCCCAAGGCGGTATGGCCAGCGTGTAAGACGGTGGTCGCTTTGGCTTACCCGCTCCCTTTCAGTCGGCATCCCCAGGTTGGCGAAGGGGTGTTAGCCCGCTCAGCCGTGGGGGAGGATTATCATCGGGTTCTTCGAGGAAAGCTTGACCGGCTGCTGAAATTCATCCAGGATGAGGGTTGGCCCGATATGGCCGGGTATGTGCAGGTGGATACAGGACCCCTCAATGAACGGGGTTTCGCGGCGCGAGCCGGAGTTGGTTGGATTGGCCGCAACCAGCAGCTCATTGTGCCTGGGTATGGTTCGTTTGTTGCGCTTGGTTTGCTTCTTTTGGATCAAGCTCTGCCAGTGGATCAACCGCTCCCTGAACGCTGCAGGGAGTGTCGGAGCTGTGTTGCAGCATGTCCAGTGCAGTTGCTTAGCAATACGCCGTTTCGGGGTGAGCAATGTTTGTCTTACCTTACTCAGAGTAAAGAGGAATTCACTCCGGAACAAACGCGGTTAATGGGAAACCGGATCTTTGGTTGTGATACCTGTCAAGAGGCCTGCCCCTATAATCGGGAGCGGTTAGAGCAGGAGCAACTCGCATGGGCGGGGTCGGATGGCTCTGAAGCTTCTGGTGCAGAAGGCGTGTGGGAGGGTTTAACCCGAGGCCTTGATTTGCTGGAAATCTTGAATCTGACCGGGAGCGGCTTTAAAGTGCGTTTCGGCCATACGGCAGCCGCTTGGCGTGGCAAGGGGATTTTGCAGCGGAATGCATTGATCGCGTTGAGAAACAATTCCAAATAAGGTTCCCGTGTGCATTGAGCGTATCAACTATATGGTGGTTTTCGGTGGCTTGAAAGAAGTGGCTTTCATGACAGAGGAAAGATTCAAAGAGCTGCAGGAAAGATTAAATTTGAATTGAGTGTTACCCGGGAAGATTCCCGGGTTTTATTTTTCCTTTTTACAGTCTGGGGTTTGCAAATTCAGATACGGCAAACGAGACTTTAGACAGCTAAAACGAGAGTTCAGACAAGGCAGAGAGAAGAAGGATGTTTTTCCGAGAATCCTCATAAAAACAAATCTCTTGATGAAAGTAGAAAGGGGGGCAGAGATGGATTAAATTTTTTATTAGAAGTGGCTCATTTTTTTCCTAGCGTTTCTTCTATCTTTGGCTCACTTTTATTGTAGTCATACTCGAGATATCGGGCAACTTGCTCACAGCCAGACCGACAACGGTACATCCCGCACACCTTCGACGACTGCATGGGGCATGCGTTATCCTGCGCGCACCTTGTTGCTGTTGACCGTAACCTACTGAATTTCCAGTTATCTTTTGTCATTAAAATTCCCCCCGTTCCCTTAGATTTCGGACTCGTGGGGGCAGGAACTAAATTCATTCTACGAGGAGGTATTAGCGTGAAGAGAGTTAAAGCAAAACTATTCTTGTTTATGCTTTTGTCGAGTATTCTTATATTACCAACAACAACCTTAGCAGCTGATTGGACGTATCATCTTCTGACTTATATTCTGTGGATGCGGGTGAGATTAGATGGGATGGTTCAAATTGGTATTCTAGTGAGCGGACCTCAGCTATTTCGAGTTGGAATGGTCTTGGAACAATCTATATTGGTCCAGATACTGTCTATACATTTGAAGACCTACACTTTAGTGATGTTAATCGAAGCGATCTCACCTGGGATGGATTGTACACCAATTATCCTGTGTTAACAGATACGATACAAGTGAACAACTACTATCTTGATAAGTATGACACTATCGTTAGAACGGGGGTTTTTACCCACGAACTTGGTCATGCGTTATCATTAGCGGATATCTATGACCCCGATTATAGTATATATGGTCCATGGCCATCAGTGATGTACGGTTATACCGATGCCCGACCCAACGGTATTACATCGTCTGATATAGACAACTATGAGTTTAAATGGTGATGTAGGGAGGATTAAAGAATGCAAAACATATTATCAAAAAAAATGGGAGTCGCAACTCTTATCCTTGTTACTATGTTTTTTATATATGCTTTTTCCCTTATAAATAGGGATTCATCCTCTCCTGGCAAGATAGTTTATATAAGCCCATCCTATGTAACCGATGTTAGTAATGATAGCAAATTAGCAGGTATTGCTGATAATATATTTATTGGTGAGGTAAAGGCACAACTAGGAAACAAAAAGCAAGATAAAGTTCCTGAATCACAATTCAAAGTTGAAGTCATTCAGAATATTAAAGGATCTTTAATAGGTGCGGTGACGGTCAATCAGCAAGGGGGAAATGACAGCGGTTCATTAATTCTAGTTGAAGGGGATAGCCTTTTGGAAGTGGGAAGAACTTATTTATTTGCTACTCGCGTTAATCAAGAACAAAAATGGAATACCCTTGTTCCTGTGTACGGCGATATACGTGTCGATAACGATGTAAAAAAGAACGACTTAATAGACAGGTTTACGAGGGCATACAAAGAGGAAATTCCGTTTAAATATTCAAAAGGCCAAAACAAGTAATGTAAAGAGTTGAATCTGGATAAGGTTGCAGAGATTCAGTCTTGGTCCCGTACCAAATTACATGGTAGTGTTCGGTGAATTGAAAGAAGTGGCTTACATTGCAGAGGAAAGATTCAAACAATTGCAGGAAAAATGGAATTGTCCTGAAGAAAATGCGAATCTGGGAATGGCGGCCATAGATCTGGGTGAGATCCACTCCATTACCGCCGTTTCGGATCAGAGGCAGGGAATTATGATCACTGGTCACAAAATACGCAGTATCAAACGGCTGTGCAACAAGAAATTGATAGAGAACAGGTCAAAATTGAGGAGATTGGCGGAACTAGGGAATGAGATTAGTGACTATGGTTTTGCTCAAACGTCCAATCTGGAACGTTACACCAAAGTGTTTATAAACAATATGGAATACGTCTTAGTGGCCCGGCACACGGTCGTCCTGCAGCGCAAGAAGTGAAAAACAAAAAACGCAAATGTAAGAATAGTGATGGAAAAACCAAGGTATTGATCATTCGGAGACTATATTGTACGCATTGCAGACGAATTCATCACGAAATGCCCGATTGGCGGGTTCCTTACAAACCGCTACGACTGTGCCAGTATTGAGCAGACGGTGACTGAGACCGCAAAATCCACGGATATTGCAGCGGATGAGTGTAGCGGTTCACGCTCCCTGGCGGTAAGCAAACCATCGCCAATGGCGTTGAGTAACGAGCGGTTACCTGGAAAAAGGATAACCGCCGTGAATATTTCATCTTTTTCAGTATCAACGGCTACACAGAACAGATGAAAGCATGAGCGAATGCCCGAGATGATGTGCTTTTGTCTGAGTAGCCATACATTCTCATGGCAGACTTATACTTTCTGACGGGATAAAGAAAACTCGGCTGGTGCCGAGCCTTTGGCGACGGCAGCACCGCTAGTTTTCTTATGCGCCGTGAAAGTTATACTTTCTGAATAGCTAAGAAAACCTACATCGAATATCGGACCTCGGATCTCGAACCTCGGTCTACAGTCGCCTCCAGACAAAGCGCGAAATGCGCTCCAAAGCTTCTTTCAGCTGCTCTGTGGAATAGGCATAAGAACAGCGGATATGCCCTTCGCCAGAGGGCCCGAAGGCAGTGCCGGGAACGACGGCGACCTTTTCCTCATGGAGGAGCTGCTCGGCGAATTCCTCTGAACTAAGCTTTGTAGCGGTGATATCTGGAAATACATAAAAAGCGCCTAAGGGTTCGAAACAGGACAGCCCCATTTCCCGAAACCCATGCACGAGGAGCCGCCGCCGCCGATCATAGGCCGCAACCATCTCCTGTTTTGCCGTTTCTGCGGAACGCAGGGCTTCAATCGCTGCAACCTGGGCGGTAATCGGGGCGCAGAGAATTGTATACTGGTGGATGCGCGTCATGGCTTGGATGAGATCCGGGTGGCCGCCGACATAGCCGATGCGCCAGCCGGTCATGGCGTAGGATTTGGAGAAGCCGCTCAAATGCAGGGTGCGTTCCCACATGCCTGGGAGGGAGGCAAAAGCGGTATGGCTCCCTTCGTAGGTGAGATCAGAGTAGATTTCATCCGACAGAACCAAGAGATCATGCTCTCTGACAAACTCCGCAATGGGAAGGAGATCCTCTCGGGTCATAATAGCACCCGTGGGATTGTTCGGATAGGAAAGAACCAATAGTTTGGCTTCAGGCGTATAAGCCTCGGCTAAGTCTTCGACGCGCAGACGAAACTGTTCGGAGGCCCGGGTCGGAACGTAGCGGACGTCTGCACCGGTCATGATGGCACAGGGCGCATAGGAGACGTAGGAGGGATCGGGAACAAGGGCGACATCCCCAGGGGCAAGCAGGGCGCGCATGGCCAGATCAACGGCTTCACTCGCTCCGACGGTGACGAGGATCTCGGATTCCGGATTATAAATGAGGCCAAGCGTCAACGCCAAGTGGCGGGTCAGTTCTTGACGAAGTTCGAGAATCCCGGCATTGCTGGTGTACATGGTCTGTCCTTGTTCCAGGGAAAAGATGCCGCTTTCCCGCACGGTCCAAGGGGTGATAAAATCCGGTTCCCCGACCCCTAACGAGATCACATCTTTCATCGTCGCGACCAGGTCGAAAAACTTGCGGATTCCCGAAGGGGGCAAGCTTGCTACGGTAGGATTCAAGAAGCGTTTCACGGGGAGATCATGAGGCGTTGAGGTGCCTCGTCTCCACTGATCAGTTCGATACCGTCTTGCTTGTAACGACGGAGGACAAAATGGGTGGTTGTACTTTGAATGTGTTCGAGGGGAGCCAGCTTCTCCGCAACGAACAGTGCGACTTCCTGCATGGTTCTGCCCTCGATAAGCAGGGAGAGGTCATATCCTCCTGACATTAGGTACACGGCTTTGATTTCCGGAAATTTTTGCAGGCGGCGGGCGATCTTGTCAAAGCCATAACCCCGCTGAGGCAAGACTTTAACATCGATCAGGGCGGAAACGCTTTCATGCCCGGCCCGTTCCCAGTTGATGAGTGGGCGATACTGGACGATGACGTTTTGGTCTTCCCATTCCCGGATTTTATGGGTAATGTTTTCGACGGTTAATCCCGTTTGAATGGCCAGCTCTTCAGGCGTCAAACGGCAGTCTTGCTGAATGAGCTTAAGCAGACGGTGATCGTGGTCAGAGAGCATTTGTTCATCCCCTTTTAGTTTACTATAACAAATCATATCATAAAATTGTGTAACAGAATACAGTAGAATTCTTGGTGATTCCCTGATGATCTGTTGTCACTAACTATGGGGATTGGTTTAAAGAACCTTGTTTTTGGTGGCATTGAGGAGGCCACCGGCCCGGATGATTTTGGCCTGGCGTTCAGTTAGATCGTGTTGAACCCAAATGGGCTTCTGTTCGCCCCCGATGAAAATGGGAAAGGGTTCGGGGTGCTGGATCCGCTCTCTGAGAACGGAGAGTGTCAGGGTCTGGCCTTCGCTCAAGCGCCCCAGATCCTCTGGGTTGACGAAGGTCAAGGGAAGAATGCCGAAGTTGATGAGGTTGGCCCGATGGATGCGGGCGAAGCTTTGCGCCAGTACCACTCGGATGCCCAGGTGCATGGGGGCTAAAGCCGCATGTTCACGGCTCGATCCTTGGCCATAGTTTTGCCCGGCAAGTATGAGCCCTTGTTTGGCTGCTTTAGCTTTGGCGGCGAATCCGGGGGCAATTTTATAAAACACATACTCGGAAATAGCGGGGATATTGGAACGCAGAGGCAGCACTTTGGAGCCTGCCGGCATGATATCATCGGTTGTGATATTGTCCCCTGCCTTGAGTAAAATCGGAAGTGCTAAGGTATCTGGAAGGGGCTTTGCTAAGGGCAGGGGCTGGATATTTGGTCCTCTGACGATGGTATGTGTCGCCTGGGCAGGATTTGTTGGCTGTATGATCATAGAATCATCCAGCCAGAAGGTTGCCGGGAAAGGTATCCTGGGAAAATCACTCACCAAGGTACGGGGATCCGTGATGCTCCCAGTCAGGGCGCAGGCGGCTGCTGTTTCCGGGCTGGCTAGGAAGACTTGGGCATCGTTGGTACCGCTGCGACCGGCAAAGTTGCGGTTAAATGTGCGTACCGAAACCGCCCCGGAGGAGGGGGCTTGCCCCATACCGACGCAGGGGCCACAGGCGGATTCTAAGATGCGGGCTCCGGCATTGATTAGATCCGCAAGAGTGCCATTGGCTGCTAACATGGTAAGGACTTGGCGCGAACCGGGTGAGATAACCAAGCTTACGCGAGGATGAACGTGTTTCCCTTTTAAGATGGCTGCGACCCGCATGAGATCCACATAAGAGGAGTTGGTGCAGCTTCCGATCGCAACTTGTTGGACTAAAGTCCCAACGCTTTCTACGACAGGGGCGATGTTGTCAGGACTATGCGGTTTGGCGACGAGAGGGACCAGTGTAGCTAAATCAAGGGTGAGTTCTTGATCATACACCGCATCCTCATCAGCTGCCCAAGGTTTCCAGTCCTCTTCCCGGCCCTGGGCCCGTAAAAAAGTAAGGGTTTGTTCATCACTCGGAAAGATCGAGGTGGTTGCGCCAAGTTCTGCTCCCATGTTGGTGATCGTGGCCCGCTGAGGAACGCTTAGGGTTTTTACCCCTGGCCCGCCATACTCAATGATCTTGCCTACCCCGCCCTTAACAGATAAGTGGCGAAGTACTTCGAGGATGATGTCTTTGGCAGAGACCCAAGGGGCGAGTTCCCCTGTGAGGGTTATGCGTAGTACCTGTGGCCGGGGCAGATAATAGGCTCCGCCTCCCATGGCGACGGCGACATCGAGTCCTCCAGCCCCAATCGCCAGCATCCCCATGCCTCCTGCGGTCGGGGTATGGCTATCCGCTCCCAACAAGGTTTTACCTGGCTTGGCGAAACGCTCTAAGTGGACTTGATGGCAGATCCCGTTGCCAGCGCGCGAATAATAGGCACCAAAGCGTTCGGCTGCGGTTTGCAGGAAAAGGTGGTCATCTGCGTTTTCAAATCCATTTTGCAGCGTGTTATGGTCGACATAGCTGACTGAGCATTCCGTTTTAACGTGCGGAAGGTTCATAGCTTCAAATTGCAGATAGGTCATGGTGCCTGTGGCATCCTGGGTCAAGGTTTGGTCAATGCGGATCGCGATTTCCTCTCCCTCATCCAAACGGCCGGAGTGGAGATGTGCAGTAAGGATCTTGTGTGTCAAGCTTTGTCCCATGGATTTTCCCTCCTTAATATAGTTTTACTCTATCAAAAAGGCGGAAAAACATCCAGGGAATTGCAAAAAGTATACAGAATATCTGTAAATAGGAGGTGAATCTCTAATATGACACTTACGGGAAGGGGTTTTAGCTAAAAAAAGTAGAAACAATCCTTGGGTTTGTCTAAGCTTTCAGGTTATAATAGATAGGATATCGGGTAACTATTCAGGAGTCGGGAGTCGGGAGTCAGGAAGCAAAAGAACCGTCCCCGTGCTCCTTTGTTGCGGATATAGTGATTGTGAGGAGAACATTTGACGACGATGTTGAATATTGTCATGGTCGAGCCGGAAATCCCGCCGAACACAGGAAATATTGCTCGTCTCTGTGCAGCGACGGGAGCGGTTCTGCATTTGGTGAAGCCGCTCGGGTTTAGTTTGGATGATAAGTATCTAAAGCGGGCCGGTCTTGATTATTGGCATCTCTTAAAGATTCATGTGTATGAAAATTTTGCTGAGTTTGAAATGAAAAATCCTGATGGTCGGCGTTATTTGGCTACCACCAAGGGCGGGACGGCGCACTCAGACTTTACTTTTGCCAAGGGGAGCTACTTTTTGTTCGGGAAAGAGACGAAGGGGCTAGCTCCGGAGATCCTGGCCAGGTATCCGGATGGATTGATGCGCCTGCCGATGATTTCGGGAGCGCGTTCGCTTAATCTTTCCAATTCGGTCGCGGTGGTCGCCTATGAAGCCTTACGGCAATGGGGCTACCCAGGGCTAGTTTAGGAGGTATAAGCATGATACCGAAGGTTGATGTCGGACTGATCGGTGGTTCCAGCACGAATGCCATTTTGTTTCCGCGCGATCTGAGGGATCCGGGTGTGGAAGTGCGGTCCGAAGGGCTCGTTTTTAAAACACCTTATGGGGATTCGCCTGAGTTTACGCTGTTCAGATATGCCGAAAAAGAGGCCCTCACCTGTCGGATGCATGGCTGGAGGCAAGGCGTGAGTCGCGCGGATGCCTCGCGGCAGATTTTTTGGGTATTTCACGAGGCAGGAGTTAAGGTTGTCCTCACTGAAGGGGGTGTGGGTGGGATCAATCATCTATTGAAGCCTCGGGATGTGGTGATTCCGACCGACTATTTGGATTTCACGGTGCGCAAAGATGTGAGTTTAGGACTGCCCTATCTCCTAACGATGCGCCAGCCGTTTTGTCCCGATCTATCACAAGCCCTGTATGAAAGCGTGCGCGAGAATCTTCCGGAAGCTTATGTGTTTCCGCGAGGGGTGTACGCCTGTACTGATGGCCGCCACTTTGAAAGCCCGGCTGAAGTACAGATGTTTAAGCAGCTAGGGGCGGATATTGTGGGGCAGTCGGTTGTTCCAGAGGTTTATCTGACCCGTGAGATTGGGGCTCACTATGCGAGCGTTCAGCTTGTTGTTAATCATGCTGAAGGGATTGTTAAGGATTGGGAACATGCAGAGTTAGCGGATATTTTTTATCGCGAGGCTGTGGCCTCCGGGAGAATTCTGCTTAACGCCCTGCGCAAGATTCCCCAGGCCTTCAGTTGTTCATGTACAGAGTTGAGAAAGCCAACCATGCTGCGTGTGAGTGAGCGTTTGCAGGCTGCGGAGGAGTAAGAATGAGTTATTTGATTACCTTTGCGATTGCGTTAGCGATTGCAGTGATTGCGACCCCGTTTTCGATAAGCTTGGCGAAAAGACTCGGTGCAATTGATTATCCGGGGGGACGCAGGGTTCATAAACAGCCGATTCCCCGGCTTGGGGGGGTAGCTATTTATCTCGCTTTTTGGCTAGCGGCCTTGGCGACGCGGGAGTGGGATGACACGCTTTGGGGTTTGTTTTATGGGAGTACGCTCATCCTGTTGGTTGGTATATGGGATGATGTCAAAGGGATGCGGCCGCTGACCAAACTGATTTGGCAGGTGATTGCGGCGAGTATTTTGCTCTTTTACGGCTTTTCGATGGATCAGATCTCCTTGCCGTTCATCGGTAGGATCAATCTAGGTACACTGGGCTTAGGGTTGGCTGTGTTCTGGGTGATAGGGCTTGTCAATACCGTGAATATTTCGGATGGGCTGGACGGTTTAGCGGCGGGGATTTGTTTTGGAACCGCACTCATTCTCTTTTGGTCAGCGAATCGGATCCATCAGGTTCCAGCAGCGCATTTAACCCTAGCCTTGGCTGGGGCATCTTTGGGGTTTCTCTTTTTCAATTTTCACCCGGCCCGTGTTTTCATGGGGGATTCGGGAAGCATGTTTTTGGGCTATATTATCGGCGGGATTTCCATTGCGGGACTGCTTAAGACAGCGACGGTCTTGGGGCTGGTGTTTCCGCTCCTGGTTTTGGGTATGCCGTTAACGGATTTGACTTTTGCCATCATTCGCCGCAAACTACGGGGACAGCCGATTTCTTCAGCAGATCGGGGGCATTTGCACCACCGCTTGTTGGATGCGGGGCTGAGCCAGCGGCAAGCGGTGATTTTGATGTACGGGATCAGTGCTTGTTTCGGGTTAACTGCTGTTTTGGGAGCGACAGGGTATTGGGCTGGCGCGTTGGCGTTGCTTGTCGCTGATTTTTCGCTCTTGTTGACGATCTTATTACGGCGGACAGCACTCCTCACGGCTTTAAGCCGCCGCCAATCGAAGTAGGGAGGGCGGATTTTAACCTTCTCTTTAACCCATGCATAACATGTGGAAAAGGGGGGGAAGAATGGTGGCATTAAATGTTATAGGCTTTTATAATGGTCTAAATGAGCAGGCAAGAGGATATACTTATTTACGGCGATATGGGAGCCTCTTAGATTACCTGGCTGTGTTTCAAATTGGGATTCGGGAAAACGGAAGCTTGAGCGGGGCACTAAGCCAGAATCTAGTACGTGATGCCCATGCGATGGGTATTAAAGTGCTTCTAGTGTTCAGTAATTTAAACATCCAGGGGCAGTTTTCCACTCCATTAATTACTCGGATGATTCGGGAACCACAATTTTCAGATTTAGTTTGGCTAAATATTCGCGACTATGTAGTGAGTCATCAGTGTGATGGGGTGAATCTGGATCTGGAAAGGGCCAGGTCGGAAGACCGAACGCTTTTTTCCCGTTTTGTTGACAACTGGGGGGAACGTTTCCAACGGCAAAACCTTTTTGTGAGCATGGATGTCCCAGCTAAATTCAAAGATGAACCTGCTAAAGCTTGGAGCGGGCCGTTTGATTACCACAGCATTAGCCAAAAACTCGATGCAATTGTATTAATGACTTATGAAGAACACTGGCCGGGAAGCTCTCCGGGTTCGGTGGCCTCGTTAGGCTGGGTGACGCGGGTATTGGATTATGCCCTTGCCAATATGCCAGCGAATAAAATCTACATGGGACTACCCCTTTATGGGTATGATTGGACTGAGGGCGGTGGAGCCCAAGTGATTAGCCACCGGCGGGCTCTGGAGGTCGCCCAGCGTTTTGGAGCCACTTCGCGCTGGGATGATGATCAGCATAGTACTTATTTTACCTATGAAAACCGAGGGAGAAGGCATACCGTATATTTTGAAGATCCCCGGAGCACCAGGGAGAAACTCGATTTGGCGCGTAGAAAAGGGATCAAGGGTGTGGCGATTTGGGAGATGAACTTGAGCTATCCCGAATTCTGGGAAGTCCTCCGTGAATACGTCTGACTTCTGACTTCTGACTTCTGAATTGGAGGGTGGTTTTGTTGCGTGTGTATTTTCATGGCCATTCATGTTTTGAGATCGTGGGAGAAAAAGGAACGGTTCTCGTCGATCCTTTTTTGAAGGAAAATCCGCTGGCTGATGTTTTGCCAGAGGACTTTACCCAATTGGATGCCATTTTGGTCAGCCATGGTCATGGGGATCACTTGGGAGATGCGATTGAGATCTCGAAACGTACGGGAGCGCCGATCATTGGTACGTATGAGCTGACCTGGCACTGCCAGCGCCTGGGGGCTAAGGTTCACGCCATGCATATCGGGGGAAAGCACGAATTTTCCTTTGGCACGGTCAAGCTGACCCAGGCTTGGCATGGCTCAGGCTTTGAAACGCCAGAGGAGCCAGACCAGATGCGCTATGCCGGATCACCCTGCGGAATATTACTGCAGATGGACGGGAAATGGCTCTATCACGCGGGTGATACGGGCTTGTTTGGGGACATGCAGCTGATCGGACGTAGACACCCGCTGGCGCTGGCCATGCTCCCGATTGGGGATAATTATGTCATGGGGCCTGAGGATGCCGTCTATGCCGCTCGCCTTTTGAGACCGAAAATGCTCATTCCGATGCATTATAATACCTTTGGGCTCATCGAACAGGACGTGGACGAGTTTGTGAGTGCATTGCGCCGGAAGACCCCAGAAACCAAGGGCTATCCGCTCAAGCCCGGGGAACATTTAGACATCTGAAAAAGCTAAAGGATCCTTGCCCGCCGGGAAGTCCCGGCGGGATATTTTTTTGCCAATTCGGTAAAACTTAAACTGAGGAGATGAAGATATGACAGAAAGACTATGTCGATTTAGTTGTATGTACGCAGTCGATGGCCGTTGCCGCTTAGAACATCGGCATGGGGAGCGGGGAGCGGTATGTCCGCATTATGAAGCCAACAGTTACGGATACCTCGGAGGTGGAGTGCAATGAAGCAAGCGAAACCAGCCAAATCGCGCGTCAAGAAAGTGGATCCTCTTGAGCCTATGAAGATGGAAATTGCAGCCGAACTTGGGCTTTTGGAGCAAGCGAAAGAGCAGGGCTGGCATTCTTTGAGTGCGAGAGATGCGGGCCGCATCGGAGGGATCATGACGCAGCGAAGGCGCAAAGAAAGGAAACTATAATAATGCCCTCCGGTGGGGAATGTGTTATAATACAAGTATTAATTCGAGTGGGGAGAGTTTTCTTTGAGTCAGATAACGAAACATCAACAAATTCTGAGTTTTATCGAGAACCTTGCTATCGGAAGCAAAGTGTCTGTGCGTTTTATCGCTAAAGAGTTGGATGTGAGCGAAGGGACGGCTTACAGAGCGATCAAAGAAGCGGAAGCCAAGGGCTTTGTGCGTTCTATCCCGAAGGTCGGTACGATCCGGATTGAAGGGGTTAAGGAACGTCTGATCGAGGATCTCACGCTGAAGGAAGTCGCGCAGATAGTGGAAGGGATCGTGACCTGTGGCTTAGAACAATTGGATCAATCGCCAAGTAAGTTTATCGTCGCTGCCATGGAACTGGAGCCGATGAAGCGATATCTGGAGGAAAATGCCTTGTGTATTGTCGGCAACCGCCATGATGCTCAGTTGCTGGCTTTGGAGCACGGTGCACCGTTGCTTATCACCGGAGGGTTGGAAGTCGAAGATGATGTGGTTCGTTACGCGCGTGAAAAGGGGTTAGTAATCATCCAATCCCCGTACGACACCTTTGCTGTCACTACAATGATCAATCGAGCTTTGTATGATCGGTTGATTGAAAAGGAATTGATTTTAGTTGAAGATGTGATGGTTCGAGATGTCCAGTATCTAACCGATAAAGCAACGGTCGGGGATTGGCATGAACTTTCACAGTCGAGTGGTCACAGCCGCTTCCCGGTTGTGGATCAGGATATGAATGTAATGGGTCTGATTACCGCCGTCGAAGTGGCCGGAGCAGAAAGCTCGACGCCTGTAACGGGAGTGATGAATTCCCAACCTTTTGTGGTGGGTAGGGATGATTCTGTGACCCACATTTCCCGGATCATGGTCTGGGAAGGATGGGAGAATGCGGTCGTCACCGAGCAGAGCAAGCTTATTGGGATCATCAGCCTGCAGGACGTGATCGAGGCTTATCAACAAGTACAGAAGCAGCCCCAGTTTGGTGAAACGGTGGATAACCTTATTCTCAGCGGTTTTCGCTATGTTGAGAATTCGGAGAAGTTGACCATTGAAGGGGAAATCACCCGCTTCATGATCAATGAATTCGGCTCGATGAGCTGTGGTGTTTTGGTCACGGTGATGAACATGGTCGGCTATATTGCTTTGCGCAAACAATACCGTCTGGATGCGATTACGGAGAACTTCACGCTTTATCAACTACAGCAGATTGAAGTGGGTAGGGAAATTAGAGTGTCCGCTCAACTCCTGCTCGTAGCCAAGAAGCACTGTAACATTGAGATCGAGGTCGCAAGCAAAGAAGGTGAACTTCTGGCCAAAGGCCTGATGACCGCCCGGATCGGGGACAAGAAGCTTGCGTAGATGAGACTATCTAGAAATGATCTAAAACGAACTCCCCCTGGCTTAGCCAGGTTTTTTTCGCGTTACAGCAAAATCGGTGGAAAACAGCGAAAAGGTCTTGTCTCAAGGTAGGGAAAGAGAGGATAATACAGACAGGAGACAGGAGACAGGAGACAGGAGACAGGAGACAGGAGACAGTAATTCCGAATACCTGAACCGCAACATTTAGATTTAAGGATGTGGTGTCTTGACAGAAGAATTTGGGAAGAACGAAATTCCTTTCGTTCACCTCCATGTACATACAGAATATAGCCTGTTGGACGGAGCCGCTCGGATTGAGAAAGTGGTGGCGCGGGCCAAGGAACTTGGCATGCCAGCGTTGGCGATCACGGATCACGGTGTGATGTATGGCGTGATTGACTTTTATAAAGCGTGTCAGAAAGCTGGGATCAAACCCATCATCGGCTGCGAAGTTTATGTGGCTCCGAGAAAGCGATCGAATCGGGAACCAGGGCGGGATGACAGCAACTACCATCTGGTTCTTCTGGCAGAAAATGAGGAAGGGTATAAGAATTTAATCTATCTCGTTTCCCAGGCCTATATCGAGGGGTTTTATTATAAGCCGCGAGTGGACAAGGATCTCTTGCGCCAGCATGCGCATGGGCTCATCGCGTTGAGTGCTTGTTTGGCCGGGGAAGTTTCTGAACTGATTGCGCATGAGCAACTGGAAACGGCTTGTCAGGCGGCCAGGGACTATGAGGATATTTTCGGCAAAGGGAATTTTTATCTTGAAATGCAGGATCACGGTTTAAGCGATCAGCGCAAAGTCAATGCCGGGATGTGGCAGGTACACGAGGCGACGGGCATTCCGCTGGTGGCTACGAATGATGTACACTATGTCAACCGCGAGGATGCATTTGTTCAGGATGCCCTGCTTTGCATTCAAACGGGGAAAACCTTGGCAGATGTCTCCCGCTTGAGCTTTTCCAGTCAGGAATTCTTCCTAAAATCCCAAACGGAGATGGCTTTGCTTTTTGGGGAGCACCCTGAACTTCTGGATAATAGTTTGAAGATTGCCGAACGCTGCCAGGTGGAGTTCCACTTTGGGGAGAACTTTCTCCCTGTTTTCGAAGTTCCCGAGGGGTATACCCTTAATTCCTATTTGGTCGAACAGTGCCAAGAGGCCTTTCCTGCCTATTATCCGCAGATGACGGTTGTGCAACGGGAACGCCTGGAGTATGAGTTGAAGGTGATTGCCCAGACGGGGTTTTCTGGTTACTTTCTCATTGTTGCCGATTTTTGCCAATATGCGCGGGAACATGGGGTTGTCGTGGGGCCTGGGCGGGGCTCGGCGGCCGCCAGCATGGTGGCTTACTTACTGGGAATCACCTCGGTGGAGCCGCTCCAGCATGATCTGCTCTTCGAACGCTTTTTGAACCCAGAACGGGTGAGCATGCCGGATATTGATATTGACTTTGACCCAGAAGGGCGTGAGCGCGTCATCCGCTATGTCACGGAAAAGTACGGGGCGGATAAGGTCTGTCAGATCATTACCTTTGGAACGATGGGTGCGAAGGCCGCGATTCGTGATGTCGGACGGGTTTTGGGGCTCCCCTTGGGAAAAGTGGATAAAGTAGCCAAGGCGATTCCCAATGAATTGGGGATGACGCTAGAGAAGGCTCCTGTACTGTCCCCGGATTTAGCCCGGATGATCGAAGAAGATGGCGAAGTCAAGCGTTTGTACGATTTAGCCCGTGCTTTGGAAGGGATGCCGCGGCATGCATCTACCCATGCGGCCGGCGTCGTGATCGCGAAAGAGCCCTTGACCCACTATTTACCGCTGCAAAGAGTGCCTGACGGCTTATTAATGACCCAGTTTCCGATGAAGACAGTAGAGGAAATTGGGCTTTTGAAAATGGACTTCCTCGGTCTGCGCAACCTCACCATCCTGCAAGAGACGGTGCGGCGAGTGAAAGATACGTGTGGAATCGATTTGGATTTGCGCACTTTGCCCTTGGATGACATGCAAACCTATGCCTTACTTGCCTCGGGGAACAGTACGGGGCTCTTTCAGTTGGAAAGCGGGGGTATGCGGGGGATCCTCAAGGATCTGAAGCCTTCCTGTTTTGAGGACATCATCGCCGTGTTGGCTCTCTATCGGCCGGGTCCAATGGAGCAGATCCCTGAGTTTATCCGGCGCAAGCACGGGGGGACAACCACCTATCTCCACCCGAAACTGGAACCGATTTTGCGTTCGACCTATGGGATCATCGTCTACCAGGAACAAGTGATGCAGATTGCCCGGGATTTAGGGGGCTATTCTCTGGGACGCGCGGATCTCTTACGGCGGGCGATGGGGAAAAAGAAAAAGGAGATCATGGAGGAAGAGCGGCACCACTTCATCCAGGGCCTTAAGGGCAAAGATGGGGAATTACTGATTGAAGGGGCGCTCCGGAGGGGGCTCAGCGAAAGGGAAGCCGGAGAAATTTTCGACCTGATGGCTAAGTTCGCCGAGTATGGGTTTAACAAAGGGCATGCTACGGCTTATGCGGTGATTTCCTATCAGACGGCCTATCTAAAGGCCCATTATCCGCTGGAATTCACGGCGGCTGTCCTGACAT
Organism: Desulfosporosinus sp.; assembly: GCA_020692355.1. Lineage (GTDB taxonomy): Bacteria > Bacillota > Desulfitobacteriia > Desulfitobacteriales > Desulfitobacteriaceae > JAJZPA01. The sequence goes on along the minus strand of JAIMKP010000023.1, from coordinate 12,745 downwards.
CAGTCATGGGTTCAGCGGACAAGGTTTCATTTTACATCCAGGAAGCCCGCAGCAGCGGAATTGAAATTCTCCCGCCTGATGTCCAGTCAAGTGGCATCGGTTTTACCCTCGAACAGCAGGCAATCCGCTTTGGGCTCGGTGCGATTCGGAATGTCGGCTTGAATGTAGTGGAGAAAATCTTAGAAGCAAGAGAAGAAGAACCCTTCAAATCCTTCTATGATTTTTGTCTGAGGGTTGATAATAAAGTCCTCAATAAACGGGTTTTAGAAAGCTTAATCAGGGCAGGGGCGTTCCATTCCCTCTGTGATCGGAGCCAGGCCTTGGCTGTATTTGAGGATGCCTTGGAACTGGCGCACCGCCGTCAAAAAGAACGGGAGTCCGGGCAGATTTCCCTATTTGATTTCGGGACAGATGTGGACGAAGGCTTTTCTCTTCCCCAAAAACCGGAGCTTCCCCAGCGCGAGATTTTGGCTATGGAGAAAGAGTATCTGGGCCTCTATTTAAGTGGGCACCCCTTGTCACAGGTCGCAGAGAGACTGGCGCAAGTGCGGAGTTCGGATATCTTGGAGTGTTTAGAGCGGGAGGATGAACACAGGGTTATTTTGGCTGGTTTAGTTACGGGTTTGCGTCAAAACGTGACGAAGAAAGGGGAAATGATGGGAAGCTTCCAACTCGAAGATCTCGGGGGGAGTATTGAAGTTCTGGTCTTTCCACGGGTCTTTCCCCAAATCTACGCGCTGCAGAATGATGCGGTGGTCGTGGTCGAAGGGCGCTATAGCGTGCGGGAGGATGACAAAAAGATTTTTGCCGAACGGGTTTCATTATTAGAAAACTATTTGCCTGAACAGCGGGCTTTTTCCAATAACGCACAGAGAAGAAGTCCGAAAGTGGAGTCTATTGGAGCCTCTGGAGTGAAGACCGATGGAGCAGTGGCCCCCATTGCTGTACAGGGAGTGGGGGAGAAACTGTATCTGCAGATCCAGAATGAAGGAAGTCCACTCATGGCGACCGTGCTCCCACTTTTACAAAAGTTTAGGGGGTCCTGCCCGGTATATTTCTACTTTGCGGACCAGCGTAAGCTCATAGTGGGAAATCAGGAGTATTGGGTAGATAACCGTGCGGAGCTTTCCCGAGCATTGGCGCAGATCCTCGGGGAGAAGAATGTGGCCTGGAAAGCGGCGGAGTAAAGGCTTCCTGAGCATCCTTATGGATAAAAATTTCCCCGCTAGCAGGATAATGGTGCGCTAAGCGCGAATGAGACTAAAATTAGAGGCGTTGACTAACAATACCTATGAGCGAACCAACCGTAGCCGCTACAGCATTGTACAGCTCAGTGCAATGGGTTTCAGGAGAGGAGATTTAAGAGAGAAAAGGAGATTAGTTTGGTGCGTGCAGCAATTTATCCAGGAACGTTCGATCCTGTGACCAACGGTCATTTAGACATTCTGCAACGGGCCGTGAGTGTCTTTGACCAGGTGATTATTGCTGTGGCGTCTGACAGCAATAAGTCCCCGCTTTTTTCCCTGGATGAACGCCTCAAGCTTTTGTTGGAGGCGACAGAAGGAATGCCCAATGTTAAGGTGTCGGCTTTCGACGGATTAACGGTTGCCTTCGCCCATCACTGTGGGGCCGTCGCGATTATCAGGGGTTTGAGGGCGATGTCTGATTTTGAGTATGAGTTTCAGCTAGCCTTGATGAACAAAAAGCTTGCTCCTGATATTGAAACCGTATTTCTAATGACCAAAAGTGATTATTCCTTTATTAGTTCGAGCGCTATCAAGTGGGCCGCCAGTTTGCAGGGCGAGGTTACGGATTTTGTACCGCCTCATGTGGGACACGCGCTCAAGCAGAAATTTAGTAAAAAAGGGTAAAGGATGCTAATGCGCATGGTTTCTTGCACATTATTCCAGGCTATGATATCATGAAATCGATAAATTTGGGGATGAGGTGTTCAGAATGTCTGAGCCCAATGAAACCGGAAGTGAGTATATTGTGATCAAGGCTTTAGAAAACGGAGTCACGCTCATAGGATTGACCCGGGGGAGGGACACAAAGTTTCATCACTCCGAGAAACTGGATAAAGGCGAGGTTATGATTGCCCAATTTACTGAACATACGTCGGCTATGAAGATACGAGGCCAAGCCGTTGTTTATACGAAACATGGAGAAGTCAGCGCGGGCTAAACATATCCGGAGCGGGTATGTTTCTCTTTTTTCAGCATATCAGAAAGTAATTTGTGGGTGCATAAGGGCAACTAGGCGGCCGCCGTCGCCAAAGGCTTGGCACCAGCCAAGTTTTCTTTATCCAAGGAGGTTTGGTAGAATGTGGACTGTGATCTATATTGCACCAAACAAGGCAGTGGCCGAAAAGTATAAGAAAGTCCTTGCGGATGAGGGAATGCTGGTACAACTGAGGCAAGTAGGGTCTTCTCACTTCGGTGAGCATGCCTCGGTTGAGATTCTCGTGCCGGAGTCGGAAGCGGAAGAGGCCCATGAGATCATCACGAACGCCATGGGGAGCTAATGATGTTCAAAGATATATTTCGTAAGACAAAGTATGTAACGATAAGTTCTGTCCCTGCGCCGAGGCGGCTTGCACCGGAAGCAGCTCCGGAAACGGTTATGATCCGGAAAGAACTTCCGGACGGGCTTTGGGTGAAGTGCCCAAAATGCGGGGAGGTTCTGTTTACAAAAGACCTCGAAAAGAATGCCAAGGTTTGCACAAAATGCAGCTATCATTTTCGAATTTCTGCTCGGGAACGTCTTGAGTTGCTCGTGGATGAAGGTACGTTCGCAGAATGGGATAATGACCTGCAGACCGTGGATGTGTTGGAATTCCCCGGGTATTCGGAAAAACTAGCTGAAGCGCGGGAGAAGGCCCAGATGCCTGAGGGTGCGTTAACAGGCCGAGGCGTGATTGAGGGAGTCCCAGTTGTCCTGTGCTTCAATGAGGGTGCTTTTATGATGGGAAGTATGGGTTCGGTGGTGGGTGAAAAGTTCACCCGAGCGATCGAGCGGGCCATTGACCTGCGCCTTCCCGTCATTATTTTCTCCACATCGGGAGGGGCACGGATGCAGGAAGGGATCCTTTCGCTTTATCAAATGGCGAAGACGAGCGCGGCGTTAACCCGATTGGCTGAAGCGGGTCTGCTCTATATTTCCGTACTGACGGATCCCACCTTTGGTGGGGTGACGGCCAGCTATGCTTCCTTGGGGGATATTCTCATTGCGGAGCCAGGAGCGTTGATTGGGTTTACTGGCCCGCGGGTGATTAAACAGACCATTCGGCAAGAGCTTCCACCGGGGGCTCAGACTGCGGAATTTAACCAAGAGCACGGCCTTATTGACCTTGTTGTTGAACGCTCCCAGATGCGTTCTCTCCTGGGACGTTTGCTCAGGTATCATCAGGAAGGGGCGGGTTATGGCTCAGCCGTTAGAATTTGAGAAACCGCTGTTGGAATTAGAACAGAAAATCCTTGAATTACAGAAGTTCTCTGCGGAGAAGGGAATCGATTTATCGGTTGAGATAACGACACTTGAACATAAAGCGGTGGTTCTCAAGAAGAACATTTATGGTCGCCTACAGCCTTGGCAAAAGGTGCAGATTGCCCGCCATTCCGAAAGACCTAATTTTTATGATTATGTCCAGCTGCTGTTTGAGGATTTTATCGAAATGCGTGGGGATCGGCTTTTTGCGGATGATCGGGCGATTGTGGGCGGGGTTGCCCTCTTTAAGGGAGTACCCGTCACGGTGATCGCCCAAGTCAAAGGCAAAGACACTAAAGAGAACTTGCAGCGGAATTTTGGCATGCCTCACCCGGAAGGATACCGCAAGGCCTTGCGCTTGATGGAGCAGGCGGAAAAATTCCACCGCCCGATTCTCACCTTCATTGATACCCCGGGTGCCGCCTGTGACCTGGCTGCGGAAGAGAGGGGTCAAGGGGAAGCGATCGCCCGTTGCCTTGTGGCCATGGCTGGGTATCATGTGCCGATCATTTCGACTGTCATGGGCGAAGGCGGTAGCGGCGGTGCTTTAGCCTTGGGTGTGGGCAATGTTGTCTTGATGCTTGAGCATACGTTTTATTCCGTCATCGCCCCGGAAAGTTGTGCCTCGATCTTGTGGAAGGATCCGTCCAAAGCGCAAGAAGCCGCGACCGCCTTGAAGTTTACGGCAGAGGATTGCCTACGTTTAGGGGTAGCCGATGAGATTGTCAAAGAACCCCTGGGTGGGGCACATAAGGATGCCCACAGGGCGGGAGAGGAACTGGCACGTGTGCTGGAAAAACATCTTTCTCGCTTAAGAGGGGAGGCCCCCGAGGTTTTGCGGCAAAAACGCTATGATAAATTAAGGGCTATTGGTATTTTTCAAGAAAAACAAAGGTTAGACCAAAGTGTAAGTGAAACCTTGACGAACTTAGACGAGGATGTTAAGATAACAGAGTAATTTGTTGCCGAAGTGGCGGAATTGGCAGACGCGTCGGTCTCAAAAACCGATGGTTTAACGACCGTGCCGGTTCGACCCCGGCCTTCGGCACCAACTTGAGTTATGATAGCTTTTAGCGTTTGAGTTTTGCTAAAAGCTTTTTTGGTTTTATGGGTAGAAAGGGGGGGCAACCATGCCCCGCATGTTAATTCTGGATGGAAATAGTTTGGCAAATCGGGCCTTTTATGCTTTGCCGCCTTTGACGGCGAGCGATGGCCGCCCGACCAATGTGCTGCACGGGTTTATGACGATGCTTTTGCGGCTGAGACAGGAGCAGAAACCCGACTACTGGGTTGTGGCTTTTGACAAAACCAAAGCGACCGTGCGCATAGAACAGTATGCAGAGTACAAGGCCCATCGCAAAGGGACGCCAGACGGTCTCAAGCCCCAATTCGATTTTCTTAAAGAGGTACTCACCGGTTTCAGCGTGCCGATGCTCGAACTGGCTGGTTTTGAAGCGGATGATTTGATTGCTACGATCGCCACTCAGGCTGCAAAGGAAGCCTGGGAGATTCAGATTTATACCGGGGACCGAGATGCTCTACAATTAATTTCTCCCCAGACACATGTCTTCTTGACGAAGAAAGGGATCAGCGAAGTCGAATGCTATGATGAACAGGCGCTTTGGGACCGATATCAACTGAAGCCTCACCAGATCGTTGATCTGAAGGGCCTTATGGGGGATGCCTCGGATAACATCCCCGGAGTTCCTGGGGTTGGCGAGAAGACGGCACTTAAATTGTTATGGCAGTTTGGGAGTGTGGAACAAGTCCTGGCTCATCGTCAGGAAGTTTCCGGCAAGAAACTAAGCCAAGTCTTGGAGGAGTATCAGGAACAGGCGCTGTTGAGCAAGCGCCTGGCGACGATGGTTAAAGATGTGCCTGTTTCCTTTTCTTTGCACGATTTTCTCTATCACGACCCGTCCCGAGACATGGCTTTGCCGGTTTTGCACAAGTACGAACTGCGTAATGTGGCTCGGATTTGGGAAGAACGAACGAAGAACGATAGACTTTGGGAAAACCGCAGCAGTGCGGCTGCGGTAACCCGTCTGGCTGGCGGAGAAGTGCAAAGCCCGTTACGCGGCAATGAAGCGGAGTTGGCTTTCGAACGCTGGCCGGAGCGAACCCTCGATGAGGCCGAATGGTTAGAACACATCCATTCCTGGCAGCGGCAAGATTTGGCGCTAACGGTTCAATATGAAGGGCTGAGCCCACACTGGGCAACCTGGAAAGCTTTTGGAATTGGCCGCAAGGGAGAGGTTTATTGCCTCAAGCGAGATCAAGTTTCTGCTCGGGTCATCGAAGCCTGGCATGAACTTCTACAAAATCTCGAGGCCCACAAAACAGTGGTTGATGTCAAAGCCTTAACTGCCCTGCTAGCCAACGACGGGCTTTCGCTGCAAGGGTTGAAGATTGACCTTGCCTTAGGGGCCTATCTCCTCAATCCGGCACGAACCAAGTTTACTCCGCTTGACCTGCTGCAGGATTATTTTCCGGGAATCGGGGAGTTGTCTTTACACGAGCAAGCGGGGGGACTGGTGCAGTTAGCCGTAAGCATGGAATCCGAATTGGAGAAACTCGGTTTAACATCCCTGCTCCACAACGTGGAAGAACCCTTAAGTCCGGTTCTCGCTGAGATGGAGCGGGTCGGTATCCGGGTGGATATCAATGAACTGGAACGGTTCGGGGGGGAATTAAAAGGACTCTTAGCACGTCTGGAAGTGGAGATCTATGAACTCGCGGGCGAGTCGTTCAATATCAACTCAACTCAGCAACTGGGCGGCATTCTCTTTGAAAAATTAGGGCTTCCCCCTGTGAAAAAGACCAAGACGGGGTATTCCACGGATGCAGAGTCCTTGGAAGAGCTGCGGGAAGCCCATCCCCTGATTGAAAAGCTCCTCGATTACCGGCAATTAAGCAAGCTCATGTCCACCTATGTCAATGGGCTTTTATCCCAAAGCCGGGAAGGGATCATTCATACGACTTTCCAGCAGACGGTGACGGCCACCGGACGGCTTTCAAGTACCGAGCCGAACCTGCAAAACATTCCGATTCGTTTGGACTACGGTCGGAAATTGAGGAGGGTGTTTCGTCCGGTTCATGAGGGGTGGCTGCTGCTTTCTGCAGATTATTCCCAGATTGAACTCCGGATCTTGGCACATTATTCCCAGGATCCCCTCTTGTGTGAATCCTTTTCACTGGGTCAGGATGTGCATACCCGCACGGCAGCGGAAGTGTTTGGTGTGCCGCTCGACCGAGTGACATCCGATTTAAGACGCAAAGCTAAAGCCGTAAATTTCGGGTTAGTCTATGGTTTGACCGACTTTGGACTTGCTCGTGACTTGGGTATCCCGCGCCGCGAAGCCAAGTCTTATATTGAGCAATATTTTGCCCGCTACAGTGGGGTCAAGCGCTACCTCGAAGAGGTGGTGGCCAAGGCGAAGGCGGCAGGTCAGGTGCGGACACTTTTAAACCGAATGAGACGGATTCCGGAGCTTTATCATCCAAACCGGGTGCAGCGCCAGTTTGGGGAACGCATTGCCATGAATACCCCCGTACAAGGGACGGCTGCTGATATCATGAAATTAGCCATGGTTGCTGTCGCAGCACGAATGAAAGCGTACCAAGCCGATTGTTTGCTTCAAGTGCACGATGAACTGGTGCTGCAAGTGGCCCCCGAGGATTTGAAGGCCGTGGCCGCTGTCTTAGTGGAAGAGATGGAGCAGGCTCTGCCTCTGTCGGTTCCTTTGAAAGTTGAATGTAAGACGGGGCCGAATTGGTATGAGATGCAGCCTTTAGAGAAATAAGGTGATGATATGCCCGAACTACCAGAAGTAGAAACAATCCGCCGCACGTTGGTAGGGCACGTGGCGGGCCGAACCATTGAAACGCTAGAGGTTCGCTGGCCGGGTGCGCTTCTGGGATGGCAGGACAGCGAATTTACAGACATCGTTCAAGGCCAAATGATCGAGGGTATCGGAAGACGGGGAAAATACCTGCTCATTGCTCTGAAACAAGGCTGGACCCTGATTGCCCACATGCGCATGACGGGGAAACTCTTGTATTATGCGCAACCGGAGCCCGCCGAGAAGCACACGCATGTGGTGTTTCGGTTCGATCAGGGTGAACTGCATTTTAATGATGTGCGTAAATTTGGTCGGATTCTGGCGGTGCCGACGGATGAACAGATGCTGATCCCGTCTCTTGCCAGGCTTGGCCCGGAGCCCCTGGAGGCTGGATTTACTCCCACGGTGTTGTATCAGAGGCTGGCAGGGAAAAAGCGACCGATCAAAGCGGCGCTTTTGGATCAGGACGTTGTGGCAGGCCTGGGAAATATTTATACGGATGAGGCCCTTTTTCTCGCTCGGCTAAATCCCTCGCGCGCGGCGCAAAGTCTGAATGAGAAAGAAATCCAAGTTCTTCATGGGGCGATTGTAACGGTTCTTCAAGCGGGAATCGAGGCGCAGGGTACCTCGTTTCGGGATTATCGGGATGCCAATGGAGAAAAGGGAGCGTTTCAGGAAGCACTGCAAGTCTACGGACGTGCGAATGAACCTTGTCAGGTTTGTGGGCGGCCACTGACCAAAAGCCGCCTCAGCGGGAGGACAACCGTTTTCTGTCCAGAATGCCAGCACTAGGCTTTGCGAAAACGGTGCGACTAGAAGCAAATGAGAGGTCTGATGCATGAGTATACTCTATTGTCAGGGTTGTAGCGTGGATATCGCAGGGGAAGCGCTGTTGAGAAACATTACCTTTGCCTTGGAAGCAACAGATAAGGCCGGTTTAGTTGGGCCGAACGGAGCGGGCAAGACGACCTTGATCAAGGCTTTTCTGGGAAAGTGGCCTTTAGAAAGTGGTCAGGTTCATCTGTCGGCAACGGTAGGCTATTTACCGCAAAACCCTTCCTTACATGAAGGAGGAACTGTGTTCGAGGCCATGCTCGAAGAACGCACGGATCTTGTGCAAATGCAAGACGAACTGCGTCTTGTTGAACAAAAAATGGGAACCGATGAAAAATTGTTGAGCCGATACGCTGAGCTTACGGAACGCTTTGAGCGGGAAGGCGGCTATGCCCTTGAGGCTCAGATCCGCAAGATTTTAGCGGGTCTAGATCTGTCCGAGGAGGGGAATACCCTCGTCGAACGCTTGAGCGGAGGTCAGAAGACCCGTTTGGCTTTGGGAAAACTGCTTTTGCGCTCACCTGAACTGTTGGTGCTGGACGAACCCACGAATCATTTGGATATTGCAGCCTTGGAATGGCTTGAGAGCTTTTTACGGGATTATGCGGGGGCGGTCTTGGTGGTTTCCCATGATCGCTATTTCCTCAACCGGGTCGCTGGACGTATTTTCCACCTTGAAAACGGCCAGATCCAAGCGTATCCGGGTAACTTCACCCAATACGAACTACAGCGGGCCCTCGAAGAAACGGCACGGGCACGTGAAGCAGAGAAGCTAGGAAAAAAAATCGCCCGTTTGGAGGAGTATATCCGCAGGAACCGGGCAGGGGTTAATGCCAGGCAAGCCCGAGGCCGCGAAGCTCAGCTGAAGAAGCTGGAACCTGTTCAGCTAGCCCAGAAGGAAAAAGAATTGCACATGGCCTTAGCTGGAGGCACGCGTAGCGGAGACCGAGTGCTGGCCGTTGAGAACCTGTCTCTCGCTTATGGCTCGCGCCCGATCTTTCAAGGGGTGAATTTGGAACTGCTCCGGGGAGAGCGGGCTGCTCTTTTGGGCCGCAACGGGGTGGGCAAAACCTCGTTATTGAAGTCTCTAATGCAGGAAGTTCCGGCACGAGGAACGATTCGTTTGGGGGCAAACGTGGTCATCGGATATTATTCTCAAGAACATGAAGGCCTCAACCCTTTAAATACGGTGATCGATGAGATCCGCCAAGCCTCTGAATTGTATGATCCGGACATTCGCTCCTTGCTGGCTCGCTACGGTTTTGTGGGGGAGGAAGTGTTCAAACCGGTTCGAGTCTTGAGCGGTGGCGAAAAGAGCCGTCTGGCACTTTGTAAGCTTTTTTTAGTCAAGGCAAACTTTCTTCTCCTTGACGAGCCGACAAACCACCTTGATGGGAATACACGGGAAGTCTTGGAGGAGGCCTTGCATGAGTTTGAGGGTACGCTCCTGGTCGTATCTCATGACCGTTATTTTCTTGATAAACTTGTGAATAAAGTCCTGGAATTAACGCCCAAGGGGTTGGTCACTTATGAAGGAAATTACACCGGCTATCGTGAAAACCGACAGCCAGAGGTGGAACAGGTCGAGAGTCGAAATAAGGACTACCAGCAAGAAACCCGCGCTGAGCAAAAACGGTTGCGTCGCATCCAGCAACTGGAATCCGAGATTGCCGAATTGGAGCAAAGGCTAGCCATAGCCGAAAGGGAACTCGGTGAGTGTGCATCCGATTATGCGAAGGCAATGGAACTGCATGCAGAGAGCGAACGTGTGCGCACTCTGTTGGATGAAGCCTATGCGGACTGGGTTTCCGCCAGTGAGCCTTAGCAAACGAACATTGAGGAACTTTAACCATTTCTCACCTCACCCCATATATTAACCTTGAAAAAAGGGGTGGGGGGATACATAGTGAGCCTAGTGAGTTCATTCCTTATGGCAATTGCGCTCAGTTTGGATGGGTTCGGCGTAGGTTTAACCTATGGGTTGAGACGGATTCGCATTCCGTTTGCATCCCTGATTGTCATCGCTTTATGTACGGTGGCTGCGATGGGGACGTCTATGTTGTTTGGGCATTGGCTGGTTCGTTGGTTGACGATTATCCCGACACGCATTTTCGGTTCCATGATCCTAATGGGGCTTGGCGGTTTTCAACTCATTCAGGCAGTGCGCAGGCGCAGTCAAGTGTCGGAAGCCTCATTCGGGACTGAAGAAGATGAGGAGGAACTAGCTCCGGTTATGGCCACAGTGGATGCCACCGCTATGCTGGAACCCGTGCTCAACATCAATCTAAGGGCCTTGGGGCTTGTGGTTCAGGTGCTGCGTACCCCGGATTTAGCGGATGTCGATCGGTCCGGTGGGATCAGCCTAAAGGAAAGCCTTTTGCTGGGAAGTGCCTTGGCGATGGATGCTTTTGCTTCCGGCATGGGGGCCGCGATGGCGGGGATGGGTTTGTCAGTGATTGCGGTTGTCGCCTTAACTCAATTAGCGATGCTGCGTTTAGGGCAGACGTTCGCCGGTAAGATTCCTCAAGAATTTTTAGCAAGAGCGGATCTTTTGCCTGGAGCGGTTCTGATTTTGGTTGGATTGGGAAAACTAGTTTAGGATGTGGAAATCATGTGGTTGATCGGCCTGACAGGAGGGATTGGCAGCGGCAAGTCCAGCGTCGCGCGCTGGTTTCGAGAAAGGGGGGTTCCTGTTCTCGATGCTGATGCGAGTGTCCGGAAACTGCTGAACGAGGATGCGGAAACCATTGCGCTTATCCGTGGGGAATTTGGCCTTGAGACCATAACGCCAGACGGCACTGTGAATCGACCCGTGTTAGGCCAAATCATTTTTGCTGATGAATCGAAGCTACTGAGGCTCGAGGGGATTATCCATCCGCGTATTGAAAAACTTCGTCTAGAAGAACTTGAACGTTTGGAGAAAGCGGGGGAGGCTGTTTGTGTCTGGGACATCCCACTCCTTTTTGAGAAAGGCCTCCAGGCTTTGGTTCAGGAAACCATGCTGGTCTGGGTGCCCTTGGAGACACAAATAGCCAGAGCTAGTACGCGAGATGGGCTGGATGCCGAGGCGATCATGGCCCGCGTTCAGGCCCAAATGCCATTAGCGGAGAAAGTTCAGCTGGCCGATGTCGTGATCGATAACTCCCGGAGCTGGGCTGAAACGGAAAAACAGCTTGAAAAATACTGGGCGGGTTTGTTGAAGAGGAATGTCCGGCATGATTTAGCTATAGATTAAACAAGTACACTTTATCCCGGTTCAAGACGACCACTTCTTCAGGTGGGCGTTGATTCAATAACTTCAGGTGGAGTAGAGTCTCCACCTGAAGTCCCGATCTTTTGCTTTGGCAAATTCAGTTCACTGAAGGGGAATGGAATGAAGATTCGTTTAGGGAAGCAGATATCGTTGCTAAAGGTGCTGGCAGTGGTACTCCTGCTGGTTTTTGTTGGTTTGGGAACCGGACATGCAACTTCGGTGCAGAAACTTTTTTATCCTTATCCGCATCGCTCCGTGGTGGAAAAATATGCTAGCCTTTATCAGGTGGATCCCTTGCTGGTAATGGCCGTTATGCGCGAGGAAAGCAAGTTCCTGCCGCAGTCGGAATCCCGTAAAGGAGCCAAAGGACTGATGCAGATCATGCCGGATACGGCTCGCTGGATAGCAGGGAATTTGGGGGATACAGCATTTCAACTTGATGATTTGCTCAAACCAGACAAGAACATTCAGTACGGCACCTGGTATTTGGCCAATCTCCAAAAGGAGTTTTCCGGGAACCCAGTGCTTGTTATCGCGGCCTATAATGGTGGACGAGGCCATGTAAAGGAATGGATTAATGCGGATAAGATTGATCCCGGGAACATGCAGGAAAAAGATATTCCCTTTCAGGAAACCAGGCAGTACGTGGAACGCGTCTTGAAAAGTTACCGGAAATATACTATGCTGTATCATAATACTCAACATAGTTTCCCTCTAAATTATTCTGGACGATTTTCGCTTCTTAGGTGATCCTGGGAAAGCAGGGGAAGGTCAGGTCACGGTTCGGTACAGGTTACTCAGCGGTTATGCTATACAGTTGGGGGAAGGTCATGCATTATATTGATCCGTTCGAGAGTAAAGAAATTCTGAGTCGTCTGAAGACGACCAGAGGGCATATCGCCGGCGTTGAGCGAATGATTGAAGAAGAAAAAACTTGTGAAGAAATCCTAGTGCAGTTGCTGGCAATCCGTTCTTCCATTCAAAAAGTCTCTGCAGCGGTTGCCCAACGTTATGCCAATACTTGTTTGCTTGAAGCGCTTGAACAAAGAGAAAACCGCCAAGAGGTTTTAAATAAGGCGATTGAAACCATCATGAAGCTTACCCAGTGACACGTATTTCCAGTATTGCCTAGTTGGGTCAAAGACAATCAGAATCACATCGAACGAAAGCGTGGCTTTGAGTGCAAAGTCACGCTTAATCCTTTTCTAAGACGTCCGCATCTATACGTGGGCGTTCACTTACACTTTAGGTAAAGAATCTACTTCACCCGAAGCCTGGATGTTTTACTGGAAAAAGTGAACTCGTTCAACTAAAGTTGAACATCGAGACT
>JAIMKP010000022.1 GCA_020692355.1 Desulfosporosinus sp. | reverse complement strand
TCACGATTGGATGAATGTAGTCATGGGGTCCGATGCATTGGATCTTAAGACAAAGTTGGCCATTGCTTTTACGGTTTCCACTTTAAATAATTGTGAATTCTGCATTACGATGTACGCCAACAACTGCATGAGGCCGGATTTACCGATCAACAGTTAGTGGAAATTCTCGCGGTGGTGGACTTGGTAGGGGCCATGAACCATTTTAATAACGGAATGTTGATTCGGCCTGGTAAGGTTTAACGGCTATGACTTGTCATAGAACTATGATCAAAGAAGTCTGGTCCTACAACCAGGAAATATACTGCGGTAGCAACTAAGAGCACTCCCAATGCCGGGCGCAAATAGCGTGTCAAGCGCCTAGGTTTTAACAACTTACGCACCCAGGGTGAGAAAGCGAGAGCTAACGGCAGGCTGTGACCCAGGCCAAAAAAACCTAAAGCCAAAGCCCCGAACAACTGTTGCCCGCTGGCCAAAGCAAAGGCACTTACTGCCAGGATTACCGGCATAGTACAAGGAGAGGGAGCCAGAGCAAAAACCGCTCCCATCACCCCGGGATTTAGACCTTCCTGGTTCATGATAAATTTGAACAACTGAGAAGGTCTAGGTCTGAAAACATAAAATCCGTGGATCGAAATGGGAAGTCTAACCTGCAACAAGATCAATCCAGTGATCAGATACAGAATCGCGAGGAATGTGGTCCAAAACCATCCTGGCAGTGTTAACACCTTACCAAGGCTAGCCGCCAACACACCTAAGAGCATTAAGGTAGCGGTGAACCCGCCCATAAACAAAAAGGACCGTTTTAACCCGCCTCGCCTGTTTCCCCCGATGACTAACGGTGCCATGGCTCCCATACACGGATTAATGGAAAGGGCTAGTCCTGCCCCAAACATAATCAGTAAGGAAAGCAAGGAACCTTGAGCCAAGCTGGAACTCAGATACTGGATTAGTCCCTCCATAATAAAGCCCCCTTTGTTAGTTTAAAAATTTCTATGACAAACCAGGCTTGTTTAGAATCTTAGAATCCAGGAAACCAAACCTTGTTTTCAGTTTTTCGGAACAAATTCATCAGAAATTCATCAGAAATTCATAATCCGGACGAATTACTGGTTGATTTATAAAGCGCCAGCGTGGATTTGCTGCGCAAAGAGGCGATCATAACCGGTTCGGTGGCAAGGAACATCTTGATCAAAGCTGTGGAAGATGCCGGTTATTCTGTACCTGCTTGACGGAGGACAGAACTCAGAGGCCGGAGAAACTCTTCGGTGGAGAATACCGCTAGTAACTAAGAATCTAATGTTTCGCCGAGCGACGCGAATGCATGTATGTGTTCCGGAGATTGCCGGGTTGTAGTGCCTGATCTGGGAAGAAAGGATCCGGTGCGGATCCAGGCATTTATAGCGGCTGTTAGGAATGTGTAAAAAAGGCTATAAAAAACGTTGACGAAGAGGAGATGTCTGCGTATACTGTTAATAATCGGGCGAGGCTCGCTCGGGAAAGTTTAAACTTTGTACCTTTAGTAGCATCGTGAGAGCATTAGCAGAGCAGAGTTGAATTGAGTTTAAGAGTTGAGTTGAGTTGAGTTGAGCTGAGATGAGGATGCTGGAGTTAGTGAGGATACCAGTGCTCATTTGAGTACTGGTGTTTTGTTATTTTGGAGATTTTTTGTAAAGTATTTCTTCATAGCGAAAGGGTGAAAAACGATGTGGACGGCGAGCCGGAGTTGGAACGTTACCCGCCATGAAGGGCCGGGCAGGGAGGGGATTCTCAAGCTTGTCGGGTTGGGAGAGCGCTTGGGAGAGTCCTGTCGATTTGTTCTCGAGGGCCAGGAACGGGAGCATGAACGATCCTATCTGGGGTTTGGGGAAGGCTGGGTGTTTTCCGGGGTTGGGCGTCAGGAAGGTGATCCCTTGCCTGAATTGCGCAAGCTCCTGGAATGGCAGAAGAGCTGGCAGGATGTGGCGACAGGCAAGAACCAACGCATCGAAAGTGGCCTTGTTGGTTATTTGGATTATGAGTGGGGCTTGGTCTGGCAACGGCCTGCTGCCACTTCAGCTCAGCCGGTGTACTTCTTCCGGGCCTGTCCGGTTAATCTCATTTGGCTTCCGGGTGAGGAGCGTCTGGTGCTGGAAGTCTTGGGTGAGGAGAAAGAAAAGGTTGAGCAGGATAAAGTGCGCTGGGGAGGAGCGGTCGATAATGTCTTGAGCATGGGTTGGGGGGAGACGGAAGGAGAATCTGGCTTCAAGGGGGCTGCCTTAAGGCTTGGGCACAGGGAAGATGCGACGTCGGTGGAAGTCCAAAGTATGCTTGGAAGAACAGGAGAAGGCGGTGGAAGCCAGGATCATTGTCTGGCTGGTTGCGAGGGCGGCAGAGAGTCTGATAAAGAAGCTGTAGGTTCTGTGAGGCTTGACAGCTTAGACAAGACTCAGTCAAACTGGCAAAGCAACATAGCGCCGGAGGTTTTTCTGGACCAGGTGCGGCGTATTCAGGAATATATTCGGGCCGGGGATGTTTTTCAGACGGTATTTTCCCAACGTTTCACCCGACAAGTGCTTTGTTCTCCTTGGGAAGTTTACCAACGCCTGCGTCTCCTGAACCCATCGCCTTATCTTTTTC
This sequence comes from Desulfosporosinus sp., assembly GCA_020692355.1. GTDB lineage: Bacteria > Bacillota > Desulfitobacteriia > Desulfitobacteriales > Desulfitobacteriaceae > JAJZPA01. The sequence goes on along the minus strand of JAIMKP010000022.1, from coordinate 44,346 downwards.
TTCTGGAAGGAAAAGGAGAAGTCCTGGTTGGCAGTTCCCCGGAGCTTTTGGTTTCCACCCGTGGCAAGAGGGCCCTTACGCGGCCTATTGCCGGGACCCGGCGCCGCGGGGCAGATGCTACGGAAGATGCTGCCATGGAGCGGGAATTATGCGGAGATGAGAAGGAGAGGGCGGAACACGCCATGCTGGTGGATCTTGGGAGGAACGACTTGGGACGGGTGGCCGCATATGGCAGCGTGCAAGTGAGCCAGTATGCCGAGGTCGAACGCTTTTCGCACGTGATGCACTTGGTGTCAACGGTGGATGCAGAACTTGCCGAGGGTCAAGACGGTTTGGCGGCTTTGCAGGCGGTCTTTCCGGCGGGAACGTTGACTGGAGCTCCCAAGGTTAGGGCCATGGAGATTTTACAGGATTTGGAGCCGGGAAGAAGAGGAGCGTACGGCGGAGCGCTGGGGATCTTACGTTGGAATGGAGATGTAGATTTCTGCATTACCATCCGGACGCTCAGGCTTACCGCCGCTGAGGTCAGTGTCCAAGCCGGGGCTGGAATTGTCCTGGATTCGCAGCCGGAGCGGGAATATGAGGAGACCGTGCACAAGGCCCAAGCACTTATGCAGGTGGTGAATGAAATTGTTGACCGTCATTGATAATTATGACTCTTCCTGGCGATCGTGCGGGCCTCGCATTCCATGACTTAACCCAGGCGATTGGCAGTGTTCCGAACTTGGATCAAAGGTAAGAAGCAGGTTAACGATAGGAAGTAAGCTGAGAAAGGGGAGTTAAGCTGAGCATGAGCAAGATTCGTGAAGCGTTGGATTATTTAAGCCGGGGAGAGGACTTGGTACCCGATCTGGCTGCAGCCGTGATTACAGAACTTATGGCGGGTGAATTGACGGGGGCCCAAATCGGGGCTTTGCTCCTGGGACTCCGCGTGAAAGGGGAAAGTGCCGAAGAAATGGCGGCTTTTGCCCAGATTCTGCGCAGTTTAAGTGAAATCATTCCCGCACCTCCGGGAACCGTGGATACGTGTGGCACGGGCGGGGATGGAACAGGGACTTTCAATATTTCCACGACGGCAGCCTTTGTGGTGGCCGGTGCCGGAGTGCCGGTCGCCAAGCACGGCAACCGTTTTGCATCCGGTCGCTGTGGGAGTGCGGATGTCTTAGAAGAGCTGGGAGTCCCAATCAACCCTACCCCGGTGGAGAGTGCCAAAAATCTGTCGGAGCTGGGAATCGCTTTCCTTTTCGCGCCGCTTTATCATCCGGCTCTGGCCAAAGTGGCAGTCCACCGACGCGAATTGGGTGTGCGTACGGTCTTTAATCTGCTCGGTCCGCTGTTAAACCCAGCCAGAGCGCCTTACCAACTATTGGGGGTGTCCTCGGCCATGCTCCTCTCGAAAATGGCTCAAGCTCTGCAAATTTTAGGCAGCGAGCGTGCAGTGGTTGTGGTCGGAGAAGACGGTCTCGATGAGGTGAGTTTAACGGCCCCCTCTCAGGCGATATTGGTTCAGCCGGATCGCCTAAGGCCTTTCCGGATCGTTCCCGAGGAGTATGGGTTTGCCCGTTGCTCTTTGGCAGAACTTCAGGGGGGGACTCCGGCGGAAAATGCCGGTCTCACCTTGGAAATTCTGCAGGGGAAAATCGGGCCCCGGCGAGATATTGTTTTACTGAATGCCGCGGTAGCCTTGTATGCGGCTGGGAGGGTGGAGGACATTGCCGACGGAGTGGAGGCGGCCCGAATCAGTCTGGATTCCGGCGCTGCTTTGGCGAAACTTTTGGCTCTGCGCTCCGGCACGGCCCGGGTTGCAGGACTCTAGGCATGAGGTACGAGGGCATAAGGCACGAGGCATGAGGCATCAGTGTGAGGCAAAGAACGGGACGCAGCGCGCCCGTGCGCATGGGAGGGCGCACACCAAACAAAACGAGTCAGAAACCGCAAGGAAATAAACGATGGAGTGTGCAGGAGGAAACGGCATGGAGCAAGAACAGGGGAAACTGATGGAATTGATCGATCAGGAAACATTGAATGACTTGATGGCAGGCACGAGGAACGGGACCGGACGCTTCGGCCCATTTGGAGGCGCGTATGTGCCGGAAACCTTGGTCCCTGTCTTACGTGAATTGGAACAGGCTTATCAGCAGGCGCAAAGGGACGAAAGCTTCCAGCTTGAATTAGGAGACCTACTTCGGGATTATGTCGGGCGGCCCTCCCTCTTTTACGAGGCTCGGCGCTTGAGCGAGGCTTTGGGCGGAGCGCATATCTATTTAAAGCGAGAGGATCTGAACCATACAGGGGCCCATAAGATCAACAATACCCTGGGCCAGGTCCTTCTGGCCAAGCGGATGGGCAAAACACGGGTGATTGCCGAGACAGGAGCTGGTCAACATGGTGTGGCGACGGCCACGGCGTGTGCCCTGTTCGGACTTTCCTGTGTTATTTATATGGGTGAAGAAGATATCCGGCGTCAGCGACTGAACGTCTTGCGCATGCGCCTGCTCGGTGCGGAGGTGCGCGCGGTAAGCCTTGGTTCCCGGACGCTCAAGGATGCGATCAATGAAGCCCTTCGGGATTGGGTAGCCCATGTGGATACGTTTTATTGTTTTGGCACCGCGGCCGGTCCTCATCCGTTTCCGGAAATGGTCCGGGATTTTCAGGCAGTCATCGGGCGCGAGACGAGAAAGCAGGCCTTGGCAGAATTGGGCCGGCTTCCGGATGTGCTGGTTGCCTGTGTGGGGGGAGGAAGCAATGCGATTGGCTTTTTCTATCCCTTTTTGGACGATGCATCGGTCCGCCTGATCGGAGTGGAAGCCGGTGGCACAGGAGATGAGGTGGGACGGCATGCAGCCACCTTAGGTCTGGGTTCGCCGGGTGTTCTGCATGGGGCTTACAGCTATCTCCTGCAAGATGGTGATGGGCAAATTAGGCCTACGCATTCGGTTTCTGCCGGGCTGGATTATCCGGGCGTCGGACCGGAACACAGCCTTTTGAAAGAGACAGGAAGGGCGGAATACGTCCGGATCGGAGACGAGGATGCCGTGAAGGCTTGCCAGGTCCTATCCCGAACGGAGGGAATTCTGCCGGCTTTGGAAAGTGCCCATGCCGTGGCTTATGCGCTGAAGATGGCGCCAGGGCTCTCCCAGGACAAGGTGATCGTGGTGAATCTCTCCGGACGTGGGGACAAGGATGTGGAGACTTTAGCAGAATATTTGGAAGGGGGAACTCTCCATGAGTGAGCGGCTCGAGCAGGTTTTCCAAGGTTCGCCCCGAGGGTTGACTCGGCTCGTCGCCTATGTCATGGCGGGGGATCCTTCTTACGAGATGAGTTTACGCAGGCTCAGGGGATTGGCTGCGTCCGGGGTGGATGTTTTGGAGCTGGGGGTTCCCTTCAGCGATCCGATGGCCGACGGACCGATCATTCAGGCGGCCGGAGAGCGGGCTTTGGCTGGCGGAATGACGCTTTCAAAGGTGCTTCGCCTCGTCCGCGAGTTTCGGCGAGAAGCTACAACGCCCCTGCTCTTGATGAGTTATCTCAATCCTCTTCTGCGCTACGGCTGGGATCAATTTGTCCTTGATGCCGTCGAGAGCGGGGTTGACGGGTTGATTTTGCCGGATTTGCCTTGGCGTGAAGGCCAGGCTTTACGGGAAAGAACGGCTGAGCGGGTGGGGAACCGACTCACGTTCATACCCATGGTTGCCCAGACCAGTGAGGAAGAAGACATTCAGGCCTTGCAAGACGAGAAACGGGGTTTTGTTTACGTTCTCTCCCGCAACGGGATTACCGGGGGAGAAGCGGAGATGCCGGCTCAGGTGCGGGCTTACATCGCTAAATTGCATGAAATGCTGAGCTTGCCGCGCTGTGTGGGCTTTGGGATCCAGAAAAGGGAGCAGGTGGAGGTTCTGGCCGGCATTTGCGAAGGGGTGATTGTCGGCAGCGCTTTGGTCGACCGTTTGGCTCATCTTGATGCTGCTGGGTTAGAAGGGGAGGGTTTGCGGACGAAAGAAGCCGAGGTTTACACCTGGCTGGCCGGGCTGAAGGCCTAGGAACGGAAAGAGCCGTTTGAATTCACACATTTTATGGTTCATAAATCACCGCCCCTTTCTAGACACCGAGATGAGTGGGGATTTTTTCAGGAGACCTCTCTGCTGACGCAGAGGGGTCTATTTGTTGGCACTTTGTCGGCAGGCCAGCATTTACCCTAGACATATGACAACCTATAATGTAAAATAAAGTTGTCAGTAAACATCTGGGTGAGAATTACCAGAGTTTTTCAAGGCTATTCTAGGTTATAGGTATTCTGTGTTCTCATGAAGAATCTGTTGTTGTTAACCCGTCGACGTGTGGCAAGAAGGAGGACAATAAGGGTGAGATTATTGGTTGTCTCGAACAGGCTTCCGATTCATGTGACTGTGGAGCAAGGACAATTTGGCTTTACCCAGAGTACGGGTGGTCTGGTATCTGGGCTTAGCTCCTATCTGGATTCCTTGAAGGGATCCGCTTCCGGAGATGTTGAATATATCTGGGTCGGGTGGCCGGGGCTTACCGTTTTGCATACCTTACAAGAGCAAGTAAAGTCAAGAATGCAGCGGGAATTCCGTGCTCACCCAGTTTTTCTCGCAGAAGAGGCTATGGACAAATTTTATCATGGATTTTGCAACAAAATCCTCTGGCCGCTTTTTCACTATTTTCCGTCGTACGCCGTATATGATCAGGAATATTGGTTACAGTACAAAGAAGTCAATGAGCTATTCCTGGATGCAGTCCTCGATATCGTTGAACCGGGTGACGTCATTTGGGTTCATGATTATCACCTGATGTTGTTGCCAAGGCTATTGAGCGAGAAATTGCCCAAAACCCCCATCGGCTTTTTCTTGCACATACCCTTTCCCTCTTATGAAATTTTTCGGCTTCTTCCTACGGCTTGGGGGAAGGAGCTATTAGAAGGTCTGCTTGGGGCCAAACTTGTAGGCTTCCATACAGAAGATTACACACAACACTTCCTGGATTGTGTCCGTATCCAGTTAGGGCTGGATGCAGAGAAAGGGAAGATCCGTAGGATGGGGCACCCGGTGCAGGCCGCCACGTTTCCGATGGGTATTGATTTTGCAAAATTCAATGACCCAAATAGCTTGCCAGAGGTTCAGAGATACCAAGACAGTCTCAAGCCGATTCTGGGTGGGGTAAAAACGGTTTTATCCATTGACCGACTCGACTATTCCAAAGGGATTACCAACCGTTTACGTGGATACGCCCTTTTCTTGGAGGAAAATCCGGAATGGCGTGAAAGGTTAGTCCTCTTGCTGATCGTGGTGCCATCCCGTATAGGAGTTGAACATTACCAGCAGCTCAAGAAGCAGATCGATGAAATAGTGGGTCAAATCAATGGGCGCTTTGGCAGCGTGAGTTGGACACCTATCATTTACCAGTACAAGTTCTTACCTATCGAACCACTCCTGGCCATGTACCGGAGTAGTGATGTCGCCCTCATAACACCCTTGCGGGACGGAATGAACTTGATTGCTAAGGAATATATTGCCGCCCGGACGGACCGGACAGGCGTGCTTATTTTGAGTCAACTGGCCGGTGCAGCCAAAGAAGCTTCGGAGGCGCTCATTATCAACCCCAACAGTTTGGAAGAAATTGCCGGTGCACTTAAACAGGCTTTGCTCATGCCCAGAGAGGAGCAAATCCGGCGTAACACCATCATGCAGGAACAATTTCGCACCGAGAATGTTGTAAAATGGTCGGGGGACTTTTTGGGGAGGCTGTCGCCTGAGGTGGCGGAGAATGAGGGACCATCGGCTTCTGTGAGTGCTACCCGCTCGGAGCAGAGGCCAGTTGGCTTGAGCGCGGGGGCTGAGGCCGTGCTCTGTCAGGACTATACTCAGGCCCAGCGGCGGTTGTTCCTCTTGGATTATGACGGGACGCTTATTCCTTTTGCGACAGAACCGGGCTTGGCTGTCCCCAGTTTAGAAGTATTAAAGACACTTGCTGCTCTTGCTTCCGATTCTTCCAGCGAGGTGGTGTTGCTCAGCGGTCGTGACAGAACCACGCTTAACACATGGTTTGGCAGGCTCGGAATCTCCCTCGTGGCCGAACACGGTATTTGGCTGAAAGAACAGGGTGTTGCTTCTTGGCAGCTGACGTCGAATTACCCGGAGGGTTGGCAAAAGGAGATTAGAGCCTTACTACTCAACATGTCTCAAAATCCACCAGGATCATTCGTCGAAGAAAAGGAGTATACCTTAGCCTGGCATTATCGCAGGGTGGATCCGAGTAAGGCTGAAGTGCTGCTCAAAGGAATTCAGACAGCTTTGCAGCCATTGCTGGATAAGTGGCAGTTACAACTATTGCCGGGAAATAAGGTGCTGGAAATAAGGCCACGGAGCATGGACAAAGGAAAAGCCGCTCGTCGTTGGCTCCAAAGCGCAGACCCTGATTTTATTCTGGCAATGGGCGATGACACCACAGATGAAGACATGTTTGAGGTTTTGCCGCCTTGGGCCTATTCGCTAAAAGTAGGAAGGGAACCTTCCCTGGCCCGTTTTCAGGTGGATGGGCCGACCGAAGTCCTCGGACTTTTGGGGAGATTGGGAAAGGAACGAGTCACTGCCGTACAAAAGGTGACCTGAGCCAGATGCTTGTCTCGGCCCCAAATCAAGACACAGCAGCAGGGGGGATAATAAGGTGATGAGATCGGAAAAACAAATAATTAACGGCATTTTGGCTTCGGTAGGGCTAGAACCGTTGCCGAAGAGCAAATTGGTCAACCCGGATCAGGGAGATTTGCAACAGGTCAAGGAGCAACCCAGTCAACCTGCTGCTCACGGGTCGCCTGGCAGCCGGGAGCAAAAAGCCGGACAGAGGCCCAAGCTTACTTCCAGGGGTGATTGATGTGTACAGGGCATGGTGGAAGGAAGGAGTTGTCTATCAAGTCTATCCTCGCAGTTTCCTGGACAGCAACGGAGATGGAGTCGGTGATTTACAAGGGATTACGGCCAAACTTGATTACCTTCAAGGGCTGGGTGTCAACATTCTTTGGTTGTGCCCGGTTTATCGCTCCCCCAATTATGACAATGGCTATGATATCAGCGATTATTATTCCATCATGGATGAGTTCGGTACGATGGCGGATTGGGAGGAACTCCTGAGCGAGGTGCACCAACGCGGAATGAAACTGATCATGGATCTTGTGGTCAATCACACCTCGGATGAGCATTCCTGGTTTGTGGAGTCTCGTGCGGCCAGGAACAGCCCTTACCGCGATTACTACATTTGGCGTCCGGGAAAAGAGGATGGAAGCGAGCCCAACAATTGGGCTTCGGAGTTTGGAGGGTCGGCCTGGGAGTATGATGAGAAGACGGGGGAATATTATCTGCACTTGTTTTCCAAAAAGCAGCCGGATCTGAACTGGGAAAACAAAAGGCTACGCCGGGAGATTTATACGATGATGACCTGGTGGCTGGACAAAGGGATTGACGGGTTTCGCATGGATGTGATTAACCTGATTTCTAAGGAGCCGACACTGCCGGATGCGCGTCGGCGTGGCAAGGGATCCCTCCCTTGGGGACGGGAGTTCTATCGCAACGGACCCCGGCTTCAGTATTTCTTGCGGGAGATGCATGCCAAGGTCCTGAGCAAATACGATATCATGACGGTGGGAGAGACCCCAGGGGTTGATCCGGAAAAAGCTAACCTGTTGGTAGCGGAAGACCGACACGAACTGAGTATGGTTTTTCAGTTTGAACTCCTGGAGTTAGACTATCAAGACGGGGATAAATGGAAAATTATCCCCTGGAAACTGTCTGACTTCAAGAAGATTGTCAACGTTTGGCAGGAGAGGCTGGAGGGCACGGGCTGGAACAGCCTTTTTCTCAATAATCATGACCAGCCTAGGGCCGTGTCCCGTTTCGGCGATGATGGTACTTACAGGGTGCAGTCGGCGAAAATGTTGGCCACATTGGTGCATACTTTGCAGGGGACACCCTACATTTACCAGGGCGAAGAGATCGGTATGACCAATGTCAGGTTTCCTGACATTTCTTATTATAGGGATATCGATACGTTGAATTTTTACGAAGAAGCTATCCGTTCCGGTCTGAGCCCGCAAGAGGTGCTGGAAACAATCTATGCCAGGAGCCGGGATAATGCCCGCACGCCCATGCAGTGGGATGACACAGAGAGCGCCGGTTTCACGACCGGCGTCCCTTGGTTGGCCATCAATCCGAATTACCAAGCGATCCATGTGAAAGAAAATCTGGCTAACCCGGAGTCTGTCTTTCATTATTACCAGCGGCTTATCCAGCTGAGGAAAGAGAGGCTGGTGCTTGTCTACGGTGATTATCACTTGCTCCTCCCCCAGGATGAACAACTCTTTGCCTACCTGCGCACGCCTAACATCAAAACAGGGCCCGGATTCAGTGAAAAACAACTTAGCGAAGTGAGGAGGGCTGAGGACGAGTTATTTCAGGATGCTGATCAAGAAAAGATCCTGGTCGTTTTAAACTTTTCCAAGCAGCCAGCCGTTTTTGTCCTGCCTGAGAAGGTAAAGTTCCAAACGGATCAGTTGCTCCTCAGTAACTATCCGACCAGACCGGAAACGCCGACGCGGCTTGAGCTTAGGCCCTTTGAAGCAAGGGTTTATGCCCTGAAATAGCATATAGATTATTTACTCCATCACGGTATAGTGATATTATAGAAGAAAAATACCGGGGTGGGGTAATCACTATGTCAAAAATAAGCCGTATGTATCTTGACTTCATGAAGAAATCTTGGCAATTCCGCCGGGAAATTAAGACTCATCACCAATGGATGGAGCGTTACGCCGAGAAACAAGGTTTTAAACTTAATCCGCATCGGATGTATCAAACTCAACTGATTATTTGGTTGGAGGAAAACAAAAGGTTGTATCATCACCAGATTTGTCCCTGCTTTGAGAGCAGCGGTGAGCCTTCTCTGGATGCGAAGCTCGTGTGCCCCTGCTCCTTTTGCGCCGATGATATTGCGCAAAACGGGAGCTGCCATTGTGGGTTATTTGGACGCGGCGATTTCAACGATGCGGATTTTAAGAAGGCTGAGGGACATGTCATGCGTGAGTACCGCATCCCTTTAAGATGGCAAGGAAATACTTTGGATACCCGGGGACAAGCGATCAATCCTTTGCGAGGCCTCCCGGTGCCAGATGCCATGCACCAGTTCAAGCAAGCGCGCCACGAAAGTCCAGCCTTAGATTTTGAAATTCTCGTCGATCGGGAGCAGTCTGCTAAGAATATAAGGGCATACCTGGACACTCAGGGCTATCAGAGCGAAATTATTTCGGAAGGAAACGACTGGAGATTAATCATCAGTATGTAGGGAATCACATTACTTTGCTCTAAGCAACAATGGCCCCCGGTATTTCGGGGGCCATTTTCTGTCTAACGCCACGCCATCTTGGATTCTGTCGAATACGAAGGGAGTAAACAAAGAAAATGACGAACTTCGCAGAGAAAATATGGAACTTCGACAGAAATTAGATGTAAGAGGGATATTGAGCGGTCGTAGGGAGTAAAAATGTTGTTGATGAAGGAAGGTTGGTGCTAGAGTGATATAACCTTATCCGACGCATGCAGCGCTTGTATAATATCAGGCATGTTGGAGACTTCCCCAACTTGGATCTTTTCACGAATACCATAGAAGTCCAAACACGTTTGGCAGGCCAATAGCTTAATCCCTTCTGCTTGTAACTGCTCCAAAGCCTCAAATGCTTCAAATTCAGGTAGCAAGAGGTGCACGCCTCTTTCGACGAAAAGCAGATGAGAAGGTTTCTGAGAAGCCTCGGTTAGTTTTCTGAATAAGTTGCGCATCAGCACTTTTCCGAGTTCAGGGTCTTGATTTCCTATTTTATCGGAAGAGATATAGTAAACAAAATTTGACATCGAAACGTACCTCCTCTAATTCACCTTGGAATAATCAAACGGAATAATCAAACCTAAGATATACTGGTTATTAAGAAAATACCCATGGCATCTGATTTCCCCCCTTCGAAAAGATTGCTTCGTTTAATACTATTCTATAACGTAATCGTTATTTCCTTCATCATGGCATAATTATTAATGCTAAAAATGGTTTTAAGATCAGGATTTTTTAAGGTAAGTGCGTCCATTATCGTACGACAGGCGAAGTACAGCCTTCTCTCTCCCGGGTTATCCGGCCTAGGGAGCTTGATTAGCATTAACCGTTACACCATAGAGGGGTTTTAATCTATCCCTGGTTACCTCCTGATAAAAAACCGTTCCCAGCAAAACCAGCAAAAGAACGCTCAACCCTGCAAACACCTTCAAAATTTTATCCAGATGGATCCCTCCCAGCTTTCTCTCGCTCACCACGGCGACACCCATTCCCACGACGGACCGCGGAAGAATTGGCCAATTATAATAAGTACAAGGGAAATGACAACCCCGATCCCGAAAGAAGCGAGGACAGCCTTTCTTCGACCCGGTTGGCAATCGGGATTCCGGTCAAGGTAGGGCAGTATAACCAACATTACGAAAGGTAGAGCTGGAAGAAAGATTCCCCCGATCAATGGATTAAAATAATGGAGCAATTCCTGAATCCCCACGAAATACCAGGGGGCTTTGACTGGATTTGGGGTAACCATGGGATCTGCTTTATCCCTTAATGGAGCATTAAAGACCAGCGCAAGAAAAAATAACCCTGCCAGAACGGCCAAAAAAGCAACCAATTCCCGTAATACAAGATGCGGGAAAGTGTTGACCATGGCATTGTTCTCTCTGTCAGGAGGTCCATCCGGTGCAGACACAGGCATTCCTCTTTCTCATAATTACTCATAGTACTAAGGTGATGAAATTCCATCCTTACGTACGCGCCAGAAATGAAAGCTCAGTAAAATCACCGTAAATACTGGTAGCACAAAACAATGGAATACATAAAAACGGATCAGAGTGCTTTGGCTGATGGTATTATCTCCCAAAAGAAACAGTCGCAATTTCTGCCCCACCAGGGGGACATAATTCAGCAAGTTAACGCCTACGTTGATGCCCCAGTAGGAAAGCTGATCCCACGGCAAAAGGTAACCGGTATAACTAAAAAATAGGGTTAACAATAACAGTGCGATGCCAATGCTCCAGTTGAATTCCCGGGGAGGTTTATAGGAACCGGTAACAAATACCCTAATCATATGGACAAAAACAAATATTATCATAGCATGTGCGGACCAGCGGTGTAAATTGCGGACGAACCAGCCAAAAAAGACTTTATTTCCAATGAAAAGCATGGAATCATAGGCTTGGTTAACGGAAGGAACATAATAAAACATCAAGAGTCCTCCAGTGACAACAAGAATAATGAAACAGGAGAGGGCAGTGCCACCCAGACCGAAAGTATGAGTAAACCGCAAGGAGGATTTTTTTACTTTTGCCGGATGCAGGTGTAACAACAGGCTTCCCCTCATGACCGCTGCTGGGTTGGTAAGTAGGTCTGGGTCGCCACGGAAAACGGATTGGAAAACTCTGCTCCTAGTAAAACGTTTGAGCAGGCTCATCTGCACACATCTCTTTCCCTATATGCTTGTACGTTATACCTTACAACGATAATCTTTCGCTACTCTACGACCGGTATTGACAACAAGCCGGTCGTTTTGGTAAAGGATTTCATAGCAGTCCAGAGGGCGGGGTGCCGGCCCTCCCAAAAGCGTGCCATCTGAAGCAAAAAAGCTTCCATGGCAGGGACACTCGAAACGCTTCGGCACTTTGAACCATTCCACTGTACATCCAAGGTGGGTACATATGCCTGAAATGGCAGCGAAACCCCTTGCATCATGAACTATAAAGAAGCGTTTTTCAGGAATATACCTGACTGATCCCACCGGAAATTGTGTGGGAGACCCAACATCCACCACTTTGGATAAGTCCTCCACATCTGGGGGAAATAAATAATAGTATGCCGCAACGAAAGAACCAGACACAAATGCCAACAGGGATCCCAAACCGGCCCACAGAAAACCACGTCGGGATATTTGCTGACCTCCATATCCCTGGCATGGGCCGCTACAAGTCTTAGAACCACGTCCTGACTCCATGGCTAACCCCCTTTTCCTGGACGGCCAGTTGCTTACACTGCTCACAGAAAAAGACAGCGTCTGGCGATATCCCACCATCGGCCAGACGTGAGGCTATTTTTTGAAAAGCGTAACTGAATCCAAGAGTCTTTCCACATTTCCGGCACTTCATCACCGTATCCTCCAAAAGCAGTACAAGCTTTTCCTCAATAATTGGAGTTAAATCAAACGTCTTTTCCAACCTGATGGCCTCTTCCGGGCAATTTCTCACACACTCCCCACATCCAACGCATTTTGCCATGTTAAATAGTATCTGTTTTGAGAACGCCCTGTCTATTTCACGGATCGCACCCTCCGGACAAATTCTAGTACATGAGCCGCAAAGAGTACATGCAGATTCTACCACTGCCCGGTAAAACGAAAAACGATCACTATCCAAGGCGACAGGCAGATGATGCAATCGTTTAATGGCCTGGCACAGGTCCGGCCTTCTTTCTCCAGAAAAAGGAGGTCCCTGATTTGAAAAGACCTGGACAGGCTCATGATGAAATTTCACGACCTCCTGAAAACTTCCCGGGCCGGCAAAATGTTTCACCACAGTGTGACCAGTGGGCAAAAAAGTGCTAAAAAAATCCATGTTCTCCAAGTATCCAGCTAACCCAGACACATGAGGGCAACTGTCGGGATATGGACAGTAGGTAAAAAGATGGCCGACAATATCGGTAGTTGCTATGGCCAGGTGGCTTATCCCCAAGAGTCCCAAGCAGGGTATTTTCCCCACCACCATACCCCTTGGCGTTTTCTCCACACTTCCTGCGGAACACGTGAGCAGGAGACTTTTTTGCTCAATTGGGCTCTGGTTTAGACCTTCTATCATTGCCAAAAACTGGGCATCAGTAGCGGTAGGCATCTGGAGAGCACCCACAGGACAGGCAGATGTACACGCCCCACATCCTTTGCAATTCTCATGGATTATAGTCAGAGCCGTTGCCTCTCCACGAATAGCCCCAAAGGGACAGGCCAAATAACAATGGCGACAGCCTGAAGACCAGCGGCATGACGCTCGGAGCAGAACGGGGGCTTGTGGATAATCAATCACCCTGTGACTTAAGTCTGCCTTAAGCATTTTTCCGGCCTGAACGACCAGTTTTAGCGCAGATTGTTCCCAGTCATCGTCCTGCACGATCAGAATGTCAAAAGCAAGGGGATTAACCAGCTTGGCTAGATCAAGAAAACGGTTACCTGGTTGTTGCTTTCCAGCAACAACCAGGAGCCCTCCCCAAACCCCAAACTCTGCTGTTTCCGCTATCTGAGAGTCATTCTGGTAACATACAGGCTGTACCTCTCGCCAGGGCTCAAGGTGTTCTACAAGATAGCCCATATACGTTTCCGAAAGACCGTAGAAAACTACCCCCAACCTCATTGCTGTCCCCTCAGAAACCTTGCTGTTACCAGATCAAAATCCTGTACTAGAAAGTTGTTAACGATATCCGGGAAAACATGGTAAATCTCTGTACGCGAGTGCTCCAAAACTTTAGCAAAAAGATCCGGGACCCATTTCATAGCATGGTTGTTTAAGAAATGATGCTGGCCCGCCTGGTAATGCCAGACATGTTCCTGTGACAAGGCCTTAGCCTCCTCTGCACATAGGAAGCTCATGAACGCCAGTTCCGCAGTCACGTGGTCGGGAAGTTCATTAAAGCCATCAGATATCTCCAGTCCGAATTCCAGGTAGTAATCCTGAACCTCCTTTGTTTGTTGACCTAAAAGCACTCCCTCACCACGTTGCAGTGATTCAAAAGGACTAAGAGCGTGATTGGGTTTAGGAATATCGAACAGGTTCACATAATCGGCCTGAACCTCCTCTAAATCAGAAATAGAGTCAAGGGCGTCTACCAACGGCTTAACGTCTATGCGATAGCCATTTCTCGCCAGTACCCCTCCTTTTTCCTGTATAACCTTTATTTTTTGCTTCGTCCACGCCAGATCATCTTCGGTAGCGATATAGTTCGAAAGCATCGCAAAGAGCTCATAAAAAGCTGCTCTGACCAAAGCAAATTCCTGAGATATTTGAAACATAGCGTTCATGCGGTAGATCCCTCCTCCTGTCATTTACTTATGCCTTCGAACAGTATCGATTCCTCGGAAAGGTAGGTATCGCACCACGGGTTTGGTACCATATTCGGGGTTAAGGGCAAAACTCGAATTATTGGCGATCAAATACGACACTTCACTCTGCGGATCGTCCAAGTCTCCAAAAGTGCGGGCATGGACTGGACAGGAACGCACGCAGGCTGGAATCCGGTCTTCTTCAGGCAAAATTTCGCTAGTAATCCGATCCACACACATGGTACATTTCTTGGTGATACCCTGAACCGGGTCAAACACGCGGGCTCCGTAAGGACAGGCGTTAATACAGTACTTACAGCCGATACAGTCGTCGTAATCGACCAAGACGATACCATCCGGACGCTTATAGGTAGCACCCACTGGACAGACTTTAACACAGGCAGGTTCGTCACAGTGCATACAGCCAATTGGCATAGACGTCTCCTGGACGTTGGGATATTTGCCGCTCTCATAATGAAGAACCTTCAGCCAGAACATGGACCACTGGTCTTTACCCCAGGGGTTGATATCAGGCAGCGGGCCATAAGGACCAGACGTATTCCATTCTTTGCACGCCACCTGGCAGCCGGCACAGCCATAACATTTATTGAGGTCAATGACGATGGTATATTTGGACATAAATCTTCAGCACCTCTCTTTCTTAAATGGTCAGCAGGCAGTCCGGCAGGCAGGCCTGCCGGATATCACTTTACTGTTTTTCTGCTTCTACGTAGTGAAGTCCTGAATTGTTTAATTCTTTATACGCATTGTAGTTAAGAACTTTGGGCGTTTTTAATTGCAGCGAACCGGCTGTCGTCGAAATGGGATAAGTCTCGCTGGTGTCGACCTTTCCTATAATACGCACCCTCAGGTCGTTCCAGGCCGTCATTCCGCTAAAGGGGTCAAAATTAAGCAGATTATTGCCCCAGCTCTTGGGTAGATAATAGGAATAAAGCCAGTTCCAGAAGAAAGACTTCCTGACCTCCGGAGCATCCGGATCAAGTCCCCAGGCACCAGGTCGGACCGGAACACTAACCCATGTCCATAAGGTATCGGGTCTGGTCCCATCCAGGCACTTAATCTGTACCCTCATCCGGGAGGGTTTATCCTGAGGGTCGGGATAGCGGGATTCGATTTCTATCCAGTCAAGATCGTTTACTCCATATTTCTTTGCCGTATCAGGGTTGATGTAGGCATAGTTGCGCGGCAACAGCGCCCTGGTCCAGGGATTGTGATGCTGCCAGGAATGGTATTGCCACATGGGTCGCTGAGTTACTACAGCGATGGGGTATTTCTCTGGATCAGCACCGTCTAGTGCCCATTCCATGGGCGGATACCAGAAAGGCAGCGGCTGGTACAGTTCGCGGAGACGTTTGATTAAACCCGGATCGTTGGGCGGCAGGTTTTGTTTACCGCTAACCCGGTGTTTACCCTGCCACATGCCATAACCCGCCAGATTGAATTTCTGGATCACCTCAGAATAAAAGTTGAGAATAATTGGCCGGTCGCTATCGATGAATTTCATGCTTTTGGCCCATTTCAGATAAGCCTTATTCACATTCCGATAATGCTTAATTGAATCAGGAAGTTCCATATACCACCAGGAGTTTCCAATATATTCTGTCCCTTTGTTACCTTCCACATCGCCGTTAGTTACGGCAATTGGCTGCACCTTGTCCTGGAAATAAAGCTTGAGCTGACCGGGGTTGGGTGAAGCGTGGCAAACTTCGGTACCATCACCCCGTCCACCGGCTAGAAGCCCAACACCAGGTTTGTACTCCCACCTGACGATGAAATCACCATAGTCCTTGAATTTCTGGCTACTGTCTGGATTTATAAACCCGGGTAGTCCTAGTTTAGCTCCGAGAGTTACGACGACATCCCCCCACGGGCGGGAGTCAAAGAGCACTGGCAAAATGGGATGCCGCATGCAGTCACCCGGACCAGACACCTTCGAAATAGGCCGGTCCAATAAGCTCAAGGCATCATATCGTTCAAAGAAGGTTGTATCTGGAATCACCAGATCGGAGTAAGTCGCCGAATCGCTATAGAATGCGTCCACCTGGATAATGAAGGGGATCTTATAACGGCCGTCCTTATGCTTTTCCGTGATAAATTTCATGTTATCATAGAGATTATAAGCATTGTTCCATTGCATTTGAGCCATATACCAGATATGGCACTCGGCTCGATGCGGATCTTCTTTATAAGAAGTAACCGGGATGGCACTTATTACCCGGTGCGCAGAGAAAGGAAACTCCCAGCTATAAGCATGGTCCAGAAGCAGTGGTCGGCCGTTTTCGTCTACCGCCAGGCCCGACGGGGTAGAGGGCTGAACGTAGGTGTAGGCATGTGGATATCTAACATTATTCCATTGGGTCTCCACGTTACCATCGTTATGGATGCTTTCCTGAACGGCAAAACCGCCAATGGAACCGTCCGACTGGTTGGCTCCTGGAACAGGCACAGAACCACCAATGGGTTTAGGAAAAGGTGGTTTATATTTAAAGCTTCCCGGATTATCAATGGCACCAAGAAACATCTGAAGCACATGCAGGGCTCTAGTGGTCTGGAACCCGTTACTGTGAGCGGCAATCCCGCGCATGGCGTAGAAGGATACGGGTCGGCCAATAGTAACCTTATGCTCTCTGCCAAGATAATCTGTCCAGGGAATAGGTAGGGCAATGGCCTGATTAAAGGCTACATCGGCCATCTCCAGTGCGATCCTTTGGATATCCCCAGCAGTAATGCCGCATATCTTCTCGGCCTTATCGGGTGTGTAGTCCTTCAGTACCTCTGTATAAAGAGTAAAAGCTGTCGCAACCTCGTATGTGGCTATAGGTGAACCCTCTTTGGGTGAATCCGGAACACTTATCTGGCCGGAGAAGTAAAGATCCGGTTCCACTCCGGGGAAGTCAAATGCCTGAGGCTGGCCGGTTTTCTTGTCAAGAACCGCTTCTACCCACTGCCCGGTTTTAGGGTTTTTTACACGTAGAAGCAGGCCGTGATTCTGTTTTGGAGTTCCATCCGGGTTTTTGCTCTTGATAACCAATTGGGCGGCGTTGGTGTAATAACGCAAATATTCCTCGTCATAGAGTTTACGGTCAAATAGAACTTTGCAGAGTCCGAGGAAAAAGGCAGCATCAGTACCCACTTTTATCGGTACCCATTCATCAGCCACAGCACCCAGCCCCATCTTGTGGGGGCCCACAAAAACTACTTTTCCTTGATTTTCCCTAATAATATTCAATTCTTTTTTATACATATTGGGGAAATGGTCTTCAGCTAGACCGATGACCATATGATACTTGGCGTACTCGGGATCCTGAGCACCGTATTCCCAAAAAGAACCGCCAACCGAATAAATACCGCCCGCTAAAACGTTAACAGAGCAGAAACCGCCGTGAGCGCCATAGTTAGTGGTACCAAACATAGCGGAAAAGAAACCGTTCAACGTTGACATCTGGTCGCGGCCGCCGTAAAAGGACAGATTCCAGGGGCCAGTTTCCCTGATCTTTTTGAGGCCAAGAAAACCGTAGTCTGAATTGCCGTCATTCAAAAGCTTGTAGAGTTCATCCCAGGTCAGGCGTTTAAATTTTCCTTCCCCGCGTGCCGAATCCTTAACCCGTATTAGAGGGTGCCTGAGACGGGCAGGACTGAAGTAATGCATAATCCCGGCAGCCCCTTTGGCACAAACACCACCGTCATTGACAATTGCACCACGGGCACCGGTCACGAACCTTGGTTTACCATCAGCAGTCTTATGGACTTCGAGGGCACACCGGCCTATGCAGGAACAACAAGTAGTATATTCGACGAGGTCCGGCTGATCTTGAGCGGCTTCAGCTAAAGCACTTTTTTTAAATACCGTCTCGGCAAAGAATGGTAGGGTAACAAGTGCCGTGCCGCCGACAGTTCCTTTCAAAAATTGTCTCCTGGTTATCTTCATTTTTATAACCATTCCTTTCGTCCTTAAGTATTATTTTAAATGAAAGCTCGGAGGTATCGGCACTGCTTGCTCATAAGGGATTACAGGCACATTAACATATCCCATCGACAGGACGGTATGACGGACTACAGCTCCAGCGAAGAGAATCATAACTGTAAGGACTGCCACAATACTTGTTCTAAATGTAATACTCTTAATTTTCCCCAAAGCCAGAAGCAAAAGTAGTGGTAAGGCCATCCCAACAGCAATAATCTCCCCCCAGAAAACTGTTTTTGCCTCTCCCCAAAGCAATGTGGCAATACCTGCTGCGTTTGCTGGATTCGAACTGGCAATCCTGAGCCACAAGAAAAGAAAAGGAATTTCGATGAAAAGAATCCAAAACTCAATACGGCTTAAATAAATTAAAGCGTTTGACTGGACTCCGGTGTCTTTAACAAACTTAACTAAAAACATCAGCAGCATTACGCCGGTGGAAGCCCCGGATACCAAAAAGAGAACAGGTAAAAAGGAGTTCCACATGGGGCTTCCCACAGCACTGCTAAGCAGGAAGCCTGTGTAAACGGTGGCCAGTACACCAAAAACCATAGCCAGAATTTTTAATACCTTGTCCGGGTTGCTCAAATTTTTAAAATCTTCCTGTGCTACCGCAACCTCTCTTCTTGCTTGAAGCCTATCGGGCCAAGTGAACCCCCCTTTAAACCATTTAAACTTTTGGAGGGTATCGAGAATTCCCAGAATCTGTAATGACGTAATCAGGAAAATACCTCGGGCCATCCACGAATCTCCTAACTTGGTAACACCGTGAGTGTACAGATAGTAGAACCGGTTAGGTTGACCCAGGTCATGGAGAAAGAAAAGCGGTGCTATAATTACAAGGATAGTTCCGGCGACCGTACCCATGATGGTAAGTTCCGGAAAGGAGCCCTTCAAGTCCAGGTAGGATGAAAAGAAAATTGTCATTGCGCCAAGCCCGGTTAGAAACAAAGCGATGCCAACGTCCCATCCCCAAACCTCATGGATATATTGGACTTGCATTAAATCCATTTTTAAAACACCTCCATTTAAACTTGACTCTTGCACTCTTGTACCCATAGAGAAATACTCGTTACTTGTACATAGACAAATCCCCTCCTCTCGAACATCTGGACAAGGAACTTTTTTTGCAAAAAAGTCACTAGTGTGTATTTGTGTATAGAATGTTATTCGTTACCATGAAAGAAGCACCTATTTTTGAATAATTTAAATTAAATATTTATAATTTTAAATTTAATTTCATTAGATAAAACTATCAGAATAGACGCAGTGTATTCTGCATGTTATAATTTTGAAATAAAAAACGATTATCAGATACAGTTCGTCAGAGGAGGAACCAGCAGGTGTTGACTCGTTTACAATCAATCCCTTTGAGTTTTAAGATCACTGTTCTGGTTACGGCCATTGTTATCCTCTCTGTGTCGGTGGTCGGTTTGAGGAGTGTAGAAATCCTATCTACCAATATGCAAACAGATGTGGGTGACCACATGCTTAATCTGGCCAAACTGGTAGCCACCATGCCGGAAATCAAGACCGCCATTAGCAGGAACGATCCGTTACACACAGTCCAACCAGTTGCAGAGAAAATCCGCCGTCTCACGGGAGCCGATCTGGTCGTAATTATCAATATGGATGGTATTCGCCTCTCCCATCCTATCCCGGAAATGATTGATACCCTTTATACTGTCGGCGATGAAGAGAAGGCACTACACGGAGAGTCATATGTTTCTCGTGCTTTCTGTGCTCGCGGTCCCTCCATACGCGGGCTGGCTCCTATTTTTGATGGGAATGGGAGGCAAATAGGGGTAGCTGTAGTAGGAATGCTAGTAGATACCATCGCCTTGGGGTTTGATCACGTCCGGTTTGCCGTTAACCTAGCCTTATTGGTCGCTTTGTCCCTGGGCTTTATTGGAGCCGTATTGTTATCCAGGAACATTAAAGCAGCAATTCATGGCCTTGAACCAAAGGACATCGCAACTTTACTCCAACAGCGAGAGGCCATGCTCCAATCCATCAAAGAAGGGATCATTGCCATCGACCAGTACGAAAGGATTTCTTTTTTTAACGAAGGGGCTCAAAAACTATTGGGGATAACAGCAGGAGCAATCAACAAGCCCATTCAGGAAACAAATCCTTTGATTTGTCTTACAGAAGTATTACAAACTGGACAAGCAGAATACAACCGTGAATACATATTGGATGAAGCCATAATCGTGGCTAACGTGGTTCCCATTATCATCAATGGGAAAGTCGAGGGAGCCATTGCTACTTTCAGGGATAAGACAGAGATCTCCCGACTGGCTGAGGAATTGACCGGGGTGAAAAAATTTGTAGAAGCGTTACGGGCACAAAGACATGAATTTATGAATAAATTACATACCATTTCCGGGCTTATCCAGATTAGATCTTACCAAGAAGCCGTTGAATACATCTGTCAGGCCACCAAAAAACAGCAGGAACTGCTAACCTTGCTGCCACGGCAAATTCATGACCCTGCTGTAGTAGGGCTTCTACTGGGTAAAATCAGTGAGGCTGAGGAACGGGGGGTAACTATTACCATCGACCCTCAAACTCATCTATCTTCTTTACCACGTCATTTTGATAGTAACGCACTGGTTTGTGTTTTAGGAAACTTACTCGAAAATGCCATTGAAGCTATCGCCGATACCAATGCTGGAGGAGGAAAGGTTTATATATCCATTCAGGAAGCAAATAAGGAAATCCGTATTTTGGTATCAGATAATGGTCCTGGCATTCCGCCTCAGATCCGCCAGAATATCTTTTCTAAAGGTACGAGTAGTAAAGGGCTTGATCGCGGTATCGGTCTTTACCTTATGCATAAGGAAATAGCTAAAGCATACGGGCGGATAGAGGTCCACTCAACAGAAAACCAAGGGACTAGCTTTGAAGTCCAAATACCTTTAAACTTATTAAGGTGGGAAAAAAAGTTATGAAAAAAATTAATGTTTTTATTGTAGAAGATGATCCAATGGTACTGAAAATTAATCAGCGTTTTGCCGAACAAACTCCGGACTTCCAGGTTATCGGCACGGCCAAGACAGCAGGAGAGGCGCTTGAATCCATAACAGCTCTATGCCCGGATCTGGTTCTTATTGATGTTTATCTGCCTGATTTCAGCGGCATCGAGTTACTAAAGCAAATCCGTCAACGGGATCTTAAATTAGACGTGATTATCATTACTGCCGCCCAGGATACAGCCAGTATTACAGAAGCTCTTCGCCATGGGGTCACCGATTACCTGATTAAACCATTTGATTTTGACCGCTTCAACAAGTCTTTCATGTCATACCGCAAGCGCTGGTTGAGCTTGAATCAGAAAAACGTCATCAGCCAGGAAGATTTCGATAACCTTCTGGTCAGTCAACAGCACGAGGAGTCAGGGGTGAACACCATAACCCCTAAGGGCATAAACAAACAAACACTAAACATCCTTCTGGAATGCCTAAAAAAAGAAAAACAGTCACTCTCCACTAAAGAGGTGGCTATCAAAATAAGAGTCTCCCAGGCAACCGCACTTAAATACCTGAATTATCTGGAACGGTGCGGACAGGTTACCGTAAAAGTCTTTTACGGATCAGTGGGAAGACCTACCTATAAATATTTCTTCAAACCGGGTCAGACTTAATTAGTGTCTCCTGAAAAAAATAATTGTATTCTGGGATGATTGCCACTAGATTGTTGGAAGAGTAGGGAAATCAATGATTTGCATTTGGCGGAAGTAGGGATTATAATGTGAATATCTACTACATTAAGTAGTACTACGCAATGTAATTTAATTGAACATGAGGTGGTGACCAATGGTATTTCATACTGGAAAAAAAAGCGTAACCCATAGCGAGCATTCAAGCGCAAATAGCCAAGAAGCCAAATTGATCGATAATAAAACAGAAAACAGTCAATGTAGCTATGAAACGGCGAGGGGATCAAGCCTTGAGTACAAGCCAGAAAAACAGGGACTGGAAAAAGTGCTTGGTCCTTTGGAAAGTGAGATTATGGAACTGGTTTGGACGAAGGGGATGGTTTCTGTACGGGAAATTGTTGAAGAACTTAATCGTAGAGATAGTCGGAATCTGGCTTATACTACCGTTATGACAATTATGAGCAGGCTGACTGCCAAACAAATGCTCAGCCGTATTAAAGAAAGCGGGGCTTATCTCTATGAACCGGCTGTCAGTCAAAATGAATTTTCTCGCCGTGTAGTAGGGAAGGTTATTGACAGCTTATTTGAAGAATTTTCTGAACCGGCCCTCGCTCATTTTGTCGATAAGATTAATGATATTGATCCTGCAAAATTAGAGATGTTGGAGAAATTAATCGTGGAGTACAAACGGAAAAAGGATGTTAAGTAATTGGAAAAATATTAAATTAGGAGAAATCAAATGTTCAAACGATTACCAAAATTGGTTTTCTTGCTAACGATGGTCCTTTTGTTTGTGGCAATAATGCCTGATTTAGCTTTAGCTGAAAATCTCGGAATAACAGCAGCTAATTTCCAGATTGAGGTGAAGCCTGAGTATGACGATCCTCGTACTCTGGTGATTTATCAGGGGGATTTGGTTAATCTTGGCACAGCAACAATCCCCAAAAATACCCCGGTTTCTTTCATAATTCCCAAAGGCGCGGAAATTGGTATGGCTTGCGAAATTAATGACCAGAAAGGCCACGACTGCCAGCCCTATATGATTCAGGACATCGGGGATAACAAGGTTAAACTTTCATGGAAAATGACCAAGAATGTTGCTTCGGGACAAAAATATCCCACTTATCTCGAATTCTATTATGACAATGGCTCAGTGGCTCCTCAGAAAAACTTCGATTACAACTTTCAGCCGACGTTTGCTATCGATAATCTTGACCTGAATATCACCGCACCAAAAGCGGCAACCCAAGTCAATTTTATTCCTGTGGCAGCTGCGACTATTAAAGATTCTGAAGGATTAAATCGCTATACTTTTAACTATAAAAAACAGACTCCTAAAGATAACTTGCTCATTAAAGTCAGTTATACCAAGGCGGATAATCAACCATCCTTTGACAAAACGCAGACAGCAGGCCCGCAAAGTTCGACAGAAGGCAGCAACTGGCTGAGTAAACCGGAATTCTTGGTACCTGTACTTTTACTGATAGCCATTCTGGTCTTAGGGATTATCTTTGGGTTAAAGAAAAAAAGAGGCCAAAAATAGCGAAGATAAGGACGCAAGCGATCGAGTCATGTATATCGCTGAACGGAGGCCCTAAAATGAGAAACAATAATATTAAACTGACTATAGGTGTGCTGGTAATTCTGGGGGCCGTATTCTATCTGATTTTTGCCGGTTTAAGCAACGCCACAACAGCTTATTATCTGAAGGTTAGTGAAGCGTTACAAGGGAACATTGAATTTGGCAAGTTCTATCGCCTTGAAGGTAAGATTGATGTGGCTAATGCTAGCTTTGACGGGAAAACCCAACCGGTAGTGCTTAAATTCCAGATCTATGATGAAGATTCTCCTGATAAGAAACTGATAGTCATCTATAATGATATTAAGCCGGATAATTTCCAGGAAGCAACAGGGGCGGTTGTTGAGGGAAAGTTTAATCCGGACGGCACCTTCCATGCCCAAAACCTCAATCTTAAATGTCCCTCCAAATATGAGCAGGCAGACCTTACCCAACCTGATGGTAAAATCAGCCGATTTCTTAAGGCTCTGGGACTTAAAAAATAGGCGTTAGAAATAGGCAAGAGGAGTGATGTCCTAATTATGGCTGAAGTCGGTTACTTTTCAATAGTTTTAGCATTGGTTTTAAGTTTATACGGTGTTGCTGCGTTTGTCCTCGCTCTTAGACACAAAAGTCCAGCCCTGTTAGAAAGCGCCAAAGGGGCTTCCCTGGCAGTTGCTATCTTAAGCACCCTAGCCACCTCAGTGTTGCTTTACTTCTTAATAAGTGGAGAGTACAGCATTAAATATGTATATGAATATACCAGTAACGACTTGCCCCTCTTTTATCGTTTTTCGGCCTGGTGGTCGGGAAATGCCGGTTCTCTGTTGCTCTGGCTGATACTTTTATCCTGGTATACCGTTATGGTCGCCTTTTCACGGAAGGCTAAGCAGATGGCCCCCTATGCCAGCGCGATACTGTTGCTTAATTCTGCTTTCTTTCTTTTTGTGCTCGCTTTCCTGGCTAATCCTTTCGAGCGGGTCGAGGGCTGGTTTCCGGGGGGGGTTGTTAGCAATGGCTCTGGCATGAACCCTATGTTGCAGAATCCAGGTATGGTTTTCCATCCGTTGACCACTTATCTCGGTTATGTCGGTTTTGCCGTACCTTTTGCCTATGGAATGACCGCTTTAATCATGCGTCAGGCTGGGGATGAATG
This sequence comes from Desulfosporosinus sp., assembly GCA_020692355.1. Classification (GTDB taxonomy): domain Bacteria; phylum Bacillota; class Desulfitobacteriia; order Desulfitobacteriales; family Desulfitobacteriaceae; genus JAJZPA01. Next base: position 19,824 of record JAIMKP010000022.1, on the reverse strand, counting down.
GATTAAAGTTACCCGACGCTGGACGATTACGACCTGGCTTTTCCTCAGTTTGGGCAACCTTTTTGGGGCTAAGTGGGCTTATATGGAATTGGGATGGGGGGGTTACTGGGGTTGGGATCCAGTGGAAAATGCTTCGTTTTTGCCCTGGCTCTTAGCTTCAGCATTCCTGCACTCGGTGATGATCCAGGAACGAAAGAATATGCTCAAAATTTGGAACGTCGTCTTGGTTTCCCTGACTTATATACTGACCTTGTTTGGAACTTTTCTGGTGCGCAGCGGCGTCCTGACTTCTGTTCATGCGTTTGGCAATAGCAAACTCGGGTGGTATTTCCTGGCATTCACCCTCTTCATGCTGGCAGGGAGTTTTTATCTGATTGTTGATCGTCGGCAACTCCTGAGTCAGGGACGTTCTTTTGAAGCATTTCTATCCAAGGAGAGCAGCTTTCTAATTAACAATCTTGTGCTCGTGGGGATCGCATTTGCCATCTTCTTGGGTACGGTTTTCCCGCTGATTTCCGAAGCAGTGCGTGGGGTTAAAGTTTCGGTCGGCGCTCCTTTCTTCAATGCAGTGAGTACTCCTCTCGGACTGGGCTTGTTTCTGCTGATGGGGATTTGCCCGTTGATTGCTTGGCGTAAGGCTTCTAGCCATAATTTAAGGGATAACTTTCTCCCCTCTGCCGGGTTGGCTATAATCACTGTTCTGTTTTTAGTGATAACGGGTATGCGCAAGCCTTATGCCTTGATCAGTTTTGGGATTGCCGTCTTTACGGTTAGTACGATTTTCAGGGAGATCATCAGAGGTGCGAGTGTTCGCCATCGTTTAACAGGAGAATCTTATCCCTTGGCTTGGCTTAAGCTGATGGGGCGCAACCGTCGCCGGTATGGTGGATATCTCATTCATCTGGGTTTGATTCTCATGCTCGTGGCAGTGACGGGTTCTCATACCTATAATCTCGATCTGACTCGAAGTTTGAAAATGGGAGAGTCGCTGGAAATAGGCTCCTACAAGCTCACCTATGAGACATTGGATGTTAAGGTGATTGGTAACGGGCGGGAGGCAGTTTATGCCGATTTGAAAGTTTATAATCGGGCGAACAGGCGCTTGCTCGGCAGTGTGGAGCCCCAGAAAGTCTTCTACCCGACCTCTGATCAGCCGGCTACAGAAGTGGGACTCCGTTCCACTTGGAAAGAGGATCTTTATGTTATCCTGGCCGATTGGGATAAGCAAGGTACAGCGACTTTTAAAGTTTTTGTTAACCCCTTGGTTTACTGGCTCTGGGTTGGAGGGTATGTCATAATTTTTGGCACCATTTTTGCTCTTTGGCCCGGGCGTGGCAGCCAAACAGGGGCACGCTATCTGCGCGATGGGGCTGAAGTCATTCATGCTCAAGGTAAGGAGACAGCCTAATGAGACAAATTGCTAAGCAAAAGCGAATTGCTACTCAAGCTCGAATTAGATTCAAAATACCTGGCATAAAAGTACCTAAAGAAAAGAAAGCAGTCACCCTTTTAATGCTTTTGTTATTTCTGGTTATGTTTCTTATCCCAGCGATTGCGAGGGGTGAAGAGGAATGGCAAACCAGACCAATACCCTTAGATGTCGAAAAAGGGGTTGTATGTGTCCTGGATGGTTGTATGATGAACCTGGCAGTCTGCGAAACTCCGGCAGCAGAAAAGCTAAGGGGTATTATACGGGAAAAGATGTTTAAAGACGGCTTAACTCAAGAACAAACTTATGCTTATCTGGCCGAAGTATATGGAGATAAGGTTTTGGCGGCGCCGCCGAAACGGGGGTTTAACTGGGTTGCCTGGTTGGGGCCTTTTGTGGCACTTATGGGAGGCGGAGCACTGGTTTATCTGAGATTGGAAAAATGGGTTTCTTCCTCTTGGCAGGGTGATGAACCGGAAGAAGCGACTTCTCTTAATCCTGAAGCAGCCCAGCGTCTCGATCAGGAATTGAAAAAGTATTTATAAGCGAAATTACCTATAAGGGGTGGAAACTTTTGACTATGGTGCTCAATATTATTTTGATTCTTCTTTCTTTAGCTTTGGTGCTACACCCGCTCCGGAAAAATTATGATGGCTATGAGGCTACCGCTTGGTCAGGTTCCGGCGGATCTTCTGGTTATACCACTGAAACAGGGGAAAAGGATTTGCTCATGAATACTTTAAGTGAGATTGAATTTGACTACCAGATGAAAAAACTTTCTGAAGAAGATTATCATAGCTTAAAAAACAGTTATGCCAAAGCTGCTTTGGCAATTTTGGACAAAGAAGGCCAAACTTAATTATTCGGGGGGTGACCCTGTTGCTAAGGGTTCGGGGCTTAACTAAAAAAATTGGCAGTAAACAAATATTAAAAGGAATTGACATGGAGATTGCCCCGGGGGAGTTTGTAGCTTGTTTCGGCCCGAACGGAGCGGGAAAAAGCACAACCTTAAAGATCCTGGCTGCGCTGAGCAAACCGAGTAGTGGTCAAGTAATCATTGATGGGCAAGATATCCAGGAAAACAGTCTAGCTTTACGGCGCAGGATCGGGGTAATCTCCCATAACTCTTTTCTGTACGGTAAGTTGACGGCCAGGGAGAACTTGGAGTTTTACGGCAGGATGTATGAGGTGTCGGATCTAGACCGAAGGGTCGAAACTATCCTCGACCAAGTGGGGCTAATTCTGGTAGCCAATGAACCAGTTGCTGGTTTTTCCCGAGGTATGCAGCAACGACTGGCCATTGCCCGGGCGCTGATTCATAATCCCTCGTTGGTGCTGCTTGATGAACCTTACACCGGCCTGGATGAAATGGCTAAAGGGATTTTAAATACTATCTTAAAAGAATTGTCTCAAAGCAAACACACTGTTTTTTTAATTACCCATGACTTTGATCAGGGACTGGAACAAAGCGATCAAGCCTTAATTTTAGTAGGAGGCAAAATTGTTTATTCCTGCAAGCCCCGCAGTTTAAGCCGGGAAGAGTTTCGCCTCCGTTACCTGAAACTGGCAGGAGGAGGCGGCATTTGAGTATAAATTCTTATCTGGATAAACTTGGGGTTTTACTTTGGAAGGAGATCAGGAGCGAATTTCGAGGTCAGGAAATACTAAGCTCGATGCTGATTTTTTCTCTGTTGGTGGTGGCTTCGTTTGGTTTTGCTGTGGATCTGATGGATGATTTAACCGGTCAGGTTTTGCCTGGCATTATCTGGATCACCCTGACATTTGCTGGAATTCTCGGTCTTAACCGATCATTTACAGCAGAAAAGCAAAATGACTGTTTGTCTGGTTTAATACTTTGCCCTTCTGACCGGAGTGTGATTTTTCTCGCCAAAACGGTGATGAATATGTTGCTGATGGCCATTGTTGAGCTTGTAACCGTCCCCTTGTTCTTTATCGTCTTTAACTATCCGGCACCGCCTTATCCTGGCTGGTTTTTCCTGGCCTTAGTTTTAGGAACTTACTGTTTTATGATTGTGGGAACTTTTTTGTCAGCTTTGGCATCAGCGAGCAAAGCGGGAGAAATGATCCTGCCGGTTCTAATTATCCCGCTGATTATTCCTGTGCTGCTCAGTGCCGTCATGATGACCAAAGACAGCTTTGGACTCATGACAGGGGGGACGGATATTTACCTGAAGATCCTATTAGTTTATGGTGTTATTTTTACCGTTTTGCCTTTGCTTCTCTTTGACTATCTACTGGAGGTGTAAAAAGTGGAAAAGAACCGGTTTACAGGATGGCTGGAAAAAATCCTGGCTTGGTCGGTGTTCCTGAGTGTGTTGCTTGCTCTCTATCTTGCCTTGGTCTATGCACCGACGGAAAAAACAATGGGGGATATCCAGCGCATCTTCTATTTTCATGTGGCATCAGCCTGGATCGGGATGCTGGCCTTTCTTGTTGTTTTTATCGCCAGTATCTGTTACTTGTTTACCCGACATGATAAATGGGATATTTATGCTTACACTTCGGCTGAAATCGGGGTAATTTTTACGACGATTGTATTGCTTACCGGGCCGATTTGGGCCAAACCGATTTGGGGAACTTGGTGGACCTGGGATCCAAGGCTGACCACAACTCTCATCATGTGGTTTATCTATATAGCCTACGGAAAAATACGGACATCCCTGAGAGAAGAGGAAAAGAAAGCCAGGCTGGCTGCTGTTTTTGGTATCCTGGCCTTTGCTGATGTTCCGGTGGTTTTCTTTGCTATTCGTTGGTGGCGTACGATGCACCCGGGAGCACTGGTGACGTCGAGTGGGATTGGTTTGGCTGCTGGGATGAGGCCGGCCTTTTTCGGAGGGCTACTGGCATTTAGTTTACTATACTGCTATTTTATGCTGCTCAGTGTCCGGATTGAGCGGATGCGGGCGGAAATCCGTGCCTTGAAAGAAGAAATATTAAACTGAGAAGGGTAACTAGATCAAAGAATGGGTTGTAAAAGGTAAAAAATCTGAAAAATCATAATGGCAAAGCAAAAGGAGGTATTCAGGATGGATAAGCTGTTTTATTTGTTTCTAGCTTACACCTTCATCTGGGTGTTAATCTTTGGGTATACTTTACGCCTGGGAAGACGCCAGTTACATGTCCAAACTGAACTGGACATTTTACAGAAAACCATTGACAGAAAAGGTGAAAACAGGGTTCGTAATGATGATTAACAGCTATGAGGTCAAGGTGTTGTTGATTGATCCCTTGACTGAAAGGGGGAAAGTATAATGGCCAATCTGGAGGAAAAAAGGGCACGCCTTGAAGCACGAGATCGTAAAAGCCGAAAGAGGAAGAAAATGGTTCTAAGCTTTCTGGCTGTCTTTTTAGTGATTGGGGTAGTCGCAACCGTCCTTTCCACTCGGGAAGCAATCCCAGGCTTTGACACAAAGTATTCTATCGGTAAGAGTATGAATTACGCCAACAAAAAAATAGAAATGACCGACGTTAGGCCAGTTATTAGTAATGGAAAGGTTGGTCTTTACCTTTCCGACCTGGAAAATAATAATATTGTTTATGCTATGTATGATCAGAATTTTGATATTGGCAATAACCAAAAAGGTTTGCCGGTGATGGCTTATTTGACACCTGCCGGTAGGGTCATGGTTGCCAGTAGTTTTTGTGAGCCGTGCTATTCCCGTAGATTCCATATTGAGGGCGATGTTTTGGTTTGCAATGTTTGCGGTACCCGCTGGGCGCTGGCTGATTTGACGGGGCTAAGTGGCGGGTGTACGAAATTCCCGCCTCAGGAATTAGATTATACGGTGGATCAAAGCACGGGCAAGATAGTAATTGATGAAGCGAGACTGAAAAAGTGGAGCCCCAGAAAATATGACGAATCGCTCAAACAGACGATGAATTAACAGGTCTTTGGTTCAATAAGTGATGAGAAAGTTTTGGAAATTTCACAACAATGTGTAACTGTGACAGGTAAACCATGTGGTAAGGTGTTGTATTGAATAAGTGAAAGTTCCTAAGGCTAGGGATAGATATAGGAGTAGAGAGAGTAGTTCCTTTTTGCCAACAGAGAAACGTGGGTACCATTCTGAATTTAATAAATGTTCGATCCTGCCGTCCAGCAAAGTTGTTGCTCCGACACTGAGATCTCCGAAGGTACTCGAAGAAACGGGTTGTATCTTAAGCAGTTTAAGTAAGGCTGCTGCCAGTGACCAGTCCTGTTCACCCAGATGTTTAAGGGCATAGTTATCGGCGTTTATTTCCATAGTAAGAATAAAATAGTCAATCATTGGCTTAAATATCGGTAGATGGGCAAAAGCCGCAAAGAAGGTCTGAACTAAAAAGATGCGTAAAGGATCTTTTTGCAGACAATGCGATTGTTCGTGTAAGATTACGGCGGTTAGCTCCACTTCATCTAACAACTCAACAACTTTGCTGGAAATGACAATGCGTACTGAGAAGAAGCCGTAAGCGAAAGCCAGGTAATCAGCGCTGTCGACGTAATCAACCGGAGTGGTAATGCCGGCTGCCTTGATCGCTGACTGTAGTTTGGCTGGTTTGGAGGTTATTAGGGACAGGCTACACAGGTAACGCATAGTTTCGCTCTTTCGGAATCTGGCCGTTAAGGCAATTCGAAGCAGCCAAACGAGCAAAATCGTAATAATCAAAGCTCCTAATCCAAGGAAAAATAGCGGACTGGATAACATTTGGCTGCACCTGTGAATAAAACGGACAAAGGGAGCAGTGGTTAGGTAAGAAGCCGAAATACCCCAGGCTATAGTAGAACCGAATTCCAAAATTCCCAGCAGGATAAAGATTAGCCAGTTGCGGGATAAAACTTTATTTTCTAATAGCCTCCAGAAGAACAATTTCCTCAAATTTTTGGGAAAATTAACGAACATAGAATAAATCCTCCAGATGGAAGTGCTTTTGAATGATATCCTGTAACATCATTATCTTACACCATGACTGATAGCGTCAATAGCACGGAGGTGTTTTGCATTAAACTTTCTGTAAGAGGAAAAATGACAATTATGAATATCTTAACCGCTGACAATTTGAGCAAAACTTACGGAGATAAAGTGCTTTTTTCCGATCTGTCGTTGATTTTCTTTAAGCCCGAGGATGTTGGCTAAAGCCAAAGAGAGGGCATATGGGGCTAAAGTGCCGGTAAAACTTCAGGAAATGGACGCTCAGAAATTGGAGTTTGCCGATGCCTGTTTTGATACGGTGGTAGCTACCTGTGTTTTTTGTTCAGTGCCAGAACAAATTCATCAGAAATTCATCAAAAATTCATCAGAAATTCATAACCCGGACGAATTACTGATTGATTTATATGGTATAGGGGACTATCCTATAATGGAAAGCATATTTAGTATTGCTAGACGTAAACTGGTTATGGCTATCATATTATAGGGAGGAAATAACAATGTTTGGATTTGGACGTAAGACTCAGAAGGAGCATGCGCAGCACAGTCAGATGGAACATGCCGGACATGCTCAGGCTGAGATGGGTGGTCATTCGATGGACGCAAGTGATTCCGGGCCGAAAACAGTGCTCCGAATTGAGGGAATGACCTGCATGCACTGCAAGATGTCGGTGGAAAAGGCTTTAAAAAATGTAGAGGGTGTCGAAAGCGCCAGCGTGGATTTGCTGCGCAAAGAGGCGATCATAACCGGTTCAGTGGCAAGGAACATCTTGATTAAAGCTGTGGAAGATGCCGGTTATTCTGTACCTGCTTGACGGAGGACAGAACTCAGAGGCCGGAAAAACTCTCCGGTGGAGAATGTCGCTAGTAACTAAGAATCTGATGTGTCGCCGTGGATATACCGGAAGAAGACGGCCACCGCAAGAGTCAGCATGAAGAAAAGACGATCCGGGAGCTCATCGCCAAGGATGAACCGGATCGAAGGTCAAATCCGGGGTATCAAAGGGATGATCGAGCGGCGTGTCGGAAGGGAATACTGAACAGAATAGCGGTTGGAGGTGAAAGCTGTGAGTGAAACGACGAGAAGCGGGAATTTAGTGCAGGCGAGCCTGCCCGTACAGGGCATGACCTGTGCCGCTTGTGTAGCGAAAGTAGAAAAGACCCTGAAGAGCATTGCCGGTGTGCAGGAAGTGCACGTCAATTTACCGGCTGAGTTCGCCAAAGTGAGCCACCTTTTTCGAGTCGGCCGCTTTACTTACGGCTTTCATCGTTTTAGGCCGCTTTCTGGAAGCGCTCACCCGGGGCCGGACTTCGGAATCCATTCGCAAGCTGATGAGCTTACAGGCCAAAACAGCCCGGGTCATCCGTAAGGGTCAGGAAATGGAGATTGCCGCCGATGAGGTGGAGATCGGGGATATCGTGGTTGTGCGGCCCGGAGAAAGCATTCCGGTGGATGGCGAAGTTACCGAAGGTTATTCTGTAGTCGATGAAGCGATGATCACTGGGGAAAGCATGCCAGTGGAAAAACGTCTCGGTTCCCAGGTTACCGGTGCCACTCTCAACAAGAACGGATCCTTTAAATTTAGGGCTATCCGGGTCGGGAGTGAAACCGCCCTGGCTCAAATCATCAAAATGGTGGAAGACGCCCAGGCTTCGAAAGCTCCCATCCAAAAACTCGCTGATTTTGTGGCCGGCCATTTCCGGAGAGAACAGGGGAAATCCGGCAGGCATCCGAGCCCTAGGCCGCAACCGGCACGCTAAGCGGGAGGAGGTACAAGCTATGAGTATTGCGCAAACTCCTCAGGACGAGTGTTGTATTGAGTAGGAAAGTGGACGCGAAAGGAAGTCATGAGATGAATAACAACAATGTCTTTCATGGACACCTTAGGCTCATGAGTCCAATTGAAATGTGTTTATGCTTGGAGCGTGAAGAACTGATCCGTGGTTTTCTTACCTTAGAGCCAGATGAACAAATGCGCTTCATACGTGAGTTCGATAATGAACTGGTCAATATCACTGAGCGTTATCAAGAGATCAAAACAAGCAGTAAGTTGCCTGAACTGAAAAAACGGGTTGTCGTTTCTACTAAGTGTTAATTTTATTTGAGGAAGGAGATTGGCCCATGGCGCAAATCTTATTTACCATCGGCGGCTATCAGCAGCGTTCCTACGGAGTGATTGTCGCGTTGGCGATCCTGTTGGGCACTGGGGTGGCCTATTTCTTGGCGAATGACAAAGCCTACCGTCAGCATTTACTTGATGTATTGCTTTACGGGGTGCTTGGTGCCGTCATTGGTGCCAGGCTATGGCAAGTGTTCTTTTATGAATGGCCCTATTATGCTCAGCATCCAGCCGAGATCCTTATGATCTGGCACGGGGGTTTGGCCATTCAAGGTTCGATCGTTGGAGCCGTTATTGTCGGCTTAATTTACACATGGAAGCAGCGGATTAGTTTCTGGCATCTTGCCGACATCGCTGCACCTGGGCTCATATTTGGACAGGCCATTGGCCGGATTGCCTGTTTCCTCAACGGCGACGCTTTTGGCAGCCCGACGAACTCTACGTTTGGTTTGGTTTATCCACCCGGGACGTCCGCCTATGCCATTTACGGGAGCCAACCCTTGTGGCCGGCGGAGGTCTGGGAAGGACAATGGGACATGGTTGTCTTCGCTGTGGTTCTGCTCATGTCGCGTTGGCGTAAGTGGCCGCAAGGAATTGTTTTCTTGACTTATATTACGCTGTACTCTATTGGGAGATTTAGCTTGGAATTCCTGCGCGGGGACGGTGAACGCTATTTGTTCAACTGGACGGCAGCCCAATGGAGCAGCGCATCGATGCTCGTTCTGGCGCTAATCTGCGGTATTGTCTTGAGTTGGAAGTCACGGCACCAGCAGCTGCCTGAGGCGCAGGGTGATTTGACCGTATAGAGGGAGGGAAATGAGCTATGTGGCAGTTTTTTAGTCAAAATTGGTGGATTTTCCTGTTTGTCATCATAATGTTTGCCATGCACCGGCCGGGAGGCTCGGGTTGCTGTGGCGGAGGACACCAGCATGGGCAGCGGCGCAATGAGCACGAGCATGAATAGGCGATTTTCAGCCTAGGCACAATAGATCATCAAGGAATTTGATATTACTAAACATCCGCAAACCATATTGTTTGATAAAACTGGCGAACCAGTTTTTAAGTTAGTGAGCTATGATAAAGACAAAGCGAAGGTCATCGAGGATGAAATTGTGAAATTGCTGAAGTGACTTTAGTTAAGTAGGTGTGAAAGGGGGAGCCACCATGGCGCCCCCTTGTCCTAGATGAAACTTTCCGTTATACTGATCCTGATTTCAGAAAGAGAAAAATTGAATTAAACCAAGGTGAAAGAAGGGGAGAAGTAGACATGGGGCTAGGTACTACCATAAGGGATTTCCGTAAGCAGAGAGGGCTGACGTTGCAAGCGCTATCAGACCAACTAGGTGTGTCCTGTTCTTTTTTAAGTGCGGTGGAACGGGAAGTAAAAAAGCCCTCGGTGGCTATGGTAAAAAAGCTTTCCGATGTCCTAAACATTTCTCCCACCTATCTGTTTGGCGGAGGGTCGGACAAAGTTTATGGGGAAAAGATTCGGTTTATCAGAGTAGGCCGGAGCCTCAGCGTTGAAGAACTCGGTGAATTATCGGGTATACCCGTTGAAAACATTCAGGCTTATGAACGAGGAATCACCGAGCCGGATTTGGAAACATTGGAATGCCTGGCCGAAGCATTGAGTGTTACAGTACGTTATTTCTTGGAGAAATCAGCCGATACGTTATCCATTGGAGCCCGGATTCGCAAAGAGAGAGAGAAGCTAGGGATGACAGGAATTGCCCTAGCGGAGAAAGCAAACATCAGTCCGGCGATGGTGAGCCAATTGGAAAATGATCAGGCGGAACCCTCTCTCGACACGCTTGAGAATGTGGCGAGTGCCTTGGGGGTCTCCGTCTGCTATTTTCTATTGGAACAGGAGGATGTGGAAAACCTTATTTCCTCGCTGAATCCGGATGTTTTGTCCCTGCTTGGGGATCCTCGGGTGCAGGCCGTCCTCAGGGCTATCCGTGACTTTGAGTCTGGAGATTTAAAGTTCGTTCTGAATTTTATCCAGTTTTTCAAACGTAACCGCGCCCTGCTGGGTTCGAATGGTAGACTCAAGGAGTAACTTGCTGTCGCTTTGCAATGGGGAGGGTCGGCTAATTAGCTTTAACTATTTTTTTTTGGTTAGGCCTTTTTTTAGCAGGAATTAAGAGAGTGATGTCGAAGTATATCTTGGAATTAAGAAAGAGTTCAGTATTTTTGAACCTAATAGTTCAAATCCGATGATGTATCGCTCGCTAAGACCAATTAAACAGCCCCAGTACGCCTATTTTTTTGAACCATAGTTTAGTATTAGTGTAAGTTCATTGAACATATGCGGACTGGGCTCTCAAGGGGGTGGTGTCTGGAAACTTGCGAATTTACGCAAAACGAACAAATAGATACGAAAGGGAGAGAATAGGATGAAGAACAACTTAACAACAACTCAAATGTCAAGATTGAAAGGGATCTTTAGTGAACGTGTGCGCTTTAACAAAGTGGAGAGAATTTGTTATTCTCACGACATGGGCATCATGCCTGACCAAATTCGGAACCTGATCGAATGTACTCCGGATGGCGTAGCGCAACCGACCAGTGTGGAAGAGGTTATCGCTCTGGTCAAGGTGGCCAAGGAAGAACGGATTCCCCTCGTGCCGCGGGGGGCCGGTAGTGCCGGGTTTGGTGGCAGTGTTCCTGCTAAAGCGGGTATTGTTGTCGACTTCGTGCGCATGAACAAAATTCTTGATGTCGACACGAAAAGCATGACCGCTACGGTAGAGCCCGGCGTTATTTGGACGAACTTGGAACAAGAACTTAACCAGCGGGGTCTGGCATTAAGGGCGTTCCCTTCTAGCTCAAACAGTTCTACTGTTGGCGGTTGGGTGGCACAGGGAGGAAGTGGCTACGGTAGTTACGAATTTGGGGATTGCAGCCAGAATGTCGTAGCCGTTGATGTGGTATTGCCGAACGGAGAGCTAAAGACATATAGAGGGGATGCCCTGCAGAACGTCTATAGTTTATGTGGAATTACGGGCTTTATTGTGAAAGTTACCATTAGTACTCGTGAACTGGATGAAGAAAATGTCATGCTGTCTGCTTTCCCGGATCTTGAAAAGGCAGCGGGATTTCTCAAAGGGTTGTCTGGGGAGAAGGTAGGGGTTTGGAATGTGAGTCTGGCGACGCCTGCCTTTACGGCGCTGAAGCAAAAAGCCTTAGAACACTATGTGCTGCCCGAAGACGAATACTTGGTCACGATGGTGTTTCCTAAGCCTAGACGATCTGCGGTGGAAAACCAGATACGCCGCTTGACAATGTCCAATGGCGGCAAAGTCATGCGGGAAAAATTAGCGGTCGAGGAATGGGACGACAAGTTTTATCCAATGCGCTTTAAAAAACTGGGGCCAACCCTGGTGGCAAGCGAAGTCGTCGTCCCGATCAAGGGAGTTGAGGAGTTCGTTGGGCAAGTGGAACGGAAGTTCAAAGGGGACTTTGCCCTCGAAGGAACGATGGTTGGACCTGACCATATTTCGATCCTGGGCTTTATGCTGACAGATGAGCGAAAACTGGGATTTCCCTTGGCTTACGCCTGTGCGCTTGATGTCATTGACGGTGGGGAAAAAGTCGGAGGCCATGTGTTTTCAGTTGGTATGTACTTTACGGACAGGGCGAAAAGTTTTTACGGAGAAGAACACCTTCAACGCATCTGGAATTTCAAACAAGAAATTGACCCGAAAGGCATCATGAATCCTGGAAAAATCGTCCCTCCTTCCCTGGATAAACAATCTCCGACCAAAATGCTCTCTGCAGCGATGAAAGTAGCGAATGCTGGAAGCGGCGTTATTGGCTTGGCCGGTAGGCTGCTCACTAAATGGCAAAAGGGCGATTTCGCCTCACCCCTTGATGAGGAGTTGACAGATGATACGTTTGCCTGCGCGATGTGCGGCTATTGCCGCAATGTCTGCACCGTATTTGATGCGGTGCCTTGGGAGAGCAATTCTCCGCGAGGCAAGTATTTTATCCTTAATCAATATATCAAAGGCAAAATTCCCATGGATGACGAAGTGGGCAAGGCCCTTTATCCTTGTACAACCTGCAAGAAATGTGATACGGTTTGCCAAGTCCGTTCCCACAATGCCCATCACTGGATGTCTTTGCGGTTTGAATTTAACAAGAATAAGCTGCACAACACGGGCCTAGAGATCATCCGTAGCAATGTTTTGAACACGGGGAATTTTTGGGGTGTGCCGGCAGAAGATAGGTTGAAATGGCTGGATGTGCCCACTCAGACTCATGGCAAAGTCGCTTACTGGTCGGGTTGCTGGGCTTCTACGATCATGGATAACATGGCTCAAAATGCGACCAGAATCCTGCATCATTTGGGGATACCGTTTGTCCATTACGGTGAGCGGGAACGCTGTTGTGGTCTGTACCTGGCATTGGGTGGCTACAAGCAGGACTTCAAGGACTTAGTCAGGCGCAATTTGGAGATGTTCAATGAATCTGGTATTGATACGATCGTTTTCTCCTGCCCCGGATGTTACGCCACGTTTAACGAAAACTATCCCCTGATGGCGTTGGAGATGGGCATTGAGTGCAACATCCGATTTAAGCACATTGTGGTCTATCTCAGTGAGCTGATTGCCGATGGCAGCCTGAAATTCGCTCAATCGATCAACAACACCATCACTTACCACGATTCCTGCCATGTTGGCCGCTGGTTTGGCCACTATGAGGAACCACGCAGTGTTATTCGGGCGATTCCGGGACTGGAATTTCGGGAAATGGAGCATATCAAAGAGCAGGGCCTCTGCTGCGGTCTGGTATCTGCCTTTGATTCCCTGGCTTCTGTTCAGCACAGTGGGATCAAACGGGTTCAGGAAGCGGAGGCGACGGGTTCCGAATGGCTGGTGACCAATTGTGCGGGATGTGGTTCACAGTTCAACGCGACTTGTCACGCCATGGGTACAAAGGTGCAGCAAATGGATCTGACGGAGTTGGTAGCGCGTGCGCTCGGCATTCAAACCGTGGATCCTTCGGCTAAAGTCGGGGCCTATATGGCTCAATGTGTCGAGTTACTCCAAGACAGCGTCTTAGCACCAATCGTTGTGCCGGCTGAAGCGAGCAAATAGAGCTGGATGAAGCCAAGTTTTCCTTAATGTACGGTAAGTATAGTCTAAGGACAGCCTCAATGAGGCTGTCCTTAGACGTGGTGTTTTTTGACTACTATTGGCTGACGAAAGTGATGGCGCGGATCGGGATACGCACAACAGGACGAATACCGTCAATCGGGGTACCGACGTTGGAAAAGAGCAGTGCGTTGGTTAATACCGCATTACCGTCTTGGAGGCCTCCGAAGTTACCGGTCCAGAAGCCACTATCCATGCCGATTCTGAGTGCAGCACCAATGGGATAGGTGTCAAAAAGCCCGACAATGAAGGGTACTGGTGCAAAGGGTACGCCAAACAACGCCATAAACAAACCCCTTTTCATGCTAGATTTGGCTGTTTGATTCAGCCTAGAAGATAAGAGGGCTCGTTTGCCTGAGATACCCTACCGTAGTCTGGACCTTCTCCCTTTCTGATATCAGTATATGGAACTTGTCTTGAACGGTTCCTAATAATTAACCATCGCTCAAGAAATAGGCCTCCTAATCTATAGGAAATAAAGCAACTTAGGCTTCTGCTTGCGCTAACTTAAGTAAATGTGTGTGGTATAATAAGACTGAGATCCCAAAAAGGAGATGTTGCTATTGCCAGGCTTAAGCATGAAAGAACCGGTTAACACGATTACTCATCTGATTCCCTTTGTTGCGGGAATCATTGGTTTGATCTTCCTGATTGAGTTATCCCAACACGATCTTTCAAAGCTTGTCACCATGAGTATTTTTGGAGTCAGTGTCATTTTGTTGTACGGGGCAAGCTCTCTCTACCACTGGGTGAGGACAACGGCGGAGAAAGAACGAATTCTGAGGAAGTTAGATCATATTGCGATTTATTTTCTCATCGCCGGCTCCTATACGCCAGTGTTTTACTACGGTTTGGAAGGAACCTGGAGATGGGCGATGCTCGCCGCAGTGTGGGTATTAGCCATCACGGGCATGGTTCTGAAGATCTGGTTTATCAACATGCCCCGCTATGTTTCCACGGCTTTCTATCTCACGTTAGGGTGGGTTGCTTTGGTTCCCTTTTTTAAGTTGGTACAAAGCTTGCCCATGGGAGCGATTCTCCTTATGGCCTTGGGCGGTGTCGCCTATACGATCGGGGCCGTGATCTATGCCACGAAGATCTTAAACTTTGTCCCAAAGAAATTTGGTTTTCACGAGATATTTCATTTGTTTACGGCGGCAGGAACCATTATTCACTTTATCATGATGCTCATCTACATTATGCCGTTAAGCAAGTGACGAAATTTTGTTTCAGAAGCGCGGATAGCGGAAATGCCCAGGAATAACGAACGCGACTGAAAAGAATTTAAGGGGGTTTAGCATGTTCAAGGAGTATTCGCTAAAATACGGTGATCAATATATAAACTTTTCTCTTGATTCCAATTCGGTCATTCAGGAGCTTTACCCCCAAGACATTGAGGTCATCCAGGATGTCGAGTCAGAGGTCAATATGGTTCTCGATTATCCTTTGGCTTCCCGGCCTTTTAACGAGGTGTTTACTTCCGGGGACAAAATTACGATCGTCGCGAGTGATATTACGCGGCTGGTAAAACTCGACCAGTACTTGCCGACCATTGTCAACCGCCTGAATGCTTTGGGGATTCCAGATATGGACATTCTTGTCTTGATAGCGACAGGTACGCATCGCGGCCAAACGGCAGAGGAGAAGCGAAAGATTGTCGGCGAGGAACTCTTTAAGCGCCTCAAAGTGGTTGACCATGATTGTGACCGTTCTCCGATGATGCATGTCGGCAGAACCGTGCGTGGTACTGAAGTCTATGTCAATTCCCTGGTGGTCGAGCGGAAGGTCATTCTGACGGGGGGTATTGTCCATCATTTGATGGCCGGTTTTGGTGGAGGTCGCAAGTCGATTGTACCGGGGGTTTCTAGCCGCCAAACGATAGCCCAGAATCATTTGCATGCTTTGGACCCGGAGGCTGAGCGTTCCAATCCGTTGATTGGCGTCGGTGTCCTGGAAAACAATCCTCTTCATGAGGATATGGTCGATGCAGCCAGGCTTGTTAACCCGGATTTTTTGGTCAATGCGATCATTCATACGGATGGACGAATTGCTAAGCTTGTCGCCGGAGATTGGTTTAAGGCTTGGAATGCGGGCTGCCACTGGGCTGATCAGAAATATGGCATACCGATTCGGGAGAAAGCGGATTTGGTTATCGCGAGCTGCGGAGGATTTCCAAAAGATATTTCGCTCTACCAGGCGACGAAGACCTTGTTTAATGCAGTGTTAGCGGTTAAAGACGGTGGTACGATTCTTATGTTGGCGGAATGCCGCGAAGGGGCGGGTGCCGAGGCGTTTTTCGGATGGAGTGCTCCGTTAAAAGAGGGGCGTCTGGATCCGGAACTGCGCCGCAATTTTAGCATTCCTGGTTACATTTTTTATGCTGCAGTAGAAGCCGCACACAAGGCCCGAGTGATTTTGTTGTCTCAGATTGATCCGGCTCTGGTTCAACCGATGGGGATTCAGGGTGTGCGTTCTCTGGCTGAAGCTTTGGAAGCTGCGGACGTTAAGCCAATGCAGCGTATTCTAGTGATGCCGTTTGGAGGGGCGACTATTCCACTATATACAAGCATCTAGACAGAGCGTTTCTTATCTCCTATAATGTTTCTAGGCAGCGAAGCCCTCTGCTCTCGGGACAGAGGGTTTTTAAGTTCCTGGCACGTTGGAGGGAGGGGAGAACGGATGTATATTGGAGCCCGAGTATTAAAAACGGGGATTGCTGTAACTTTGGCCATGTATTTGAGTACAATGTTCCATATCGAGCCGGCTATTTTTGCGGCCATTTCAGTGGTCGTGAACATGCAACCATCGGTTCGCAAATCCCTGCGTAATGCGTGGGAGCAGGTGGGCGTACATATACTGAGTGTGGTTTTGGCTATGCTTTTGGGGCTTACACTTGGCCCAAACCCAGTGGTCATTGGCCTAGCTGTCATTCTCGTCATTCTTCTCTGCAATCGTCTCGGATGGTCCGGAGGGATTACGCTGGGGGTTGTGTCTATCGTTTTTGTGTTGGGTTCGCCGACGGATCAGTTTTTGCTCCATGCCGGGATGCGTTCCTTGGCGGTTCTACTCGGTCTCGGGGTGGCTCTCATTGTTAACCGTATACTGTTGCCGCCAGAACATAAAGAAAAACTTTTTTCAGAGTTAGAGCTTCTCTTCCGGGATACATCTACCTATTTCTTAGACAGTATTATCACGTTTGTATCTTCCGCCTCATTGGCTGGATTCGTTGCTGAACAGCCATCGAACCTCTTGCAGCGCTTGGATGGCGTGATGAATCTTCATGAGCATGGTCGGGAAGAGTTCACACAACAAGACAACGCCTTGCTGGTTGAGCGCACCATCGAAATCTGTCGGGGTTTCATCGAACGAGGCCAAAACATCGGTGAAATGACTGCGCAACGCGTACAGCGGCGAAATGCGCCGGATTCGCCACTCCCCGGCGAAGGGGTGAGTGCCGAATATCAAGCGATCCTCGATGTCGTACTGGAAGGTGAAAGGAAACTGGGGTTTTGGGCCCACAAAGTGAGCATTGGACTAACCCAGCCCCACGCTCCTGAAAAGGCCCGGGAAGACACGGAGTATTGGGCTGCCTTTGATCACACGCTGGATGCCTGGCAAAGTAAAGTAAGCGGAGTATTTTATCTGCGAGCCATGATGGAGATCGCAGTGGTTGCGACCGAGATGCGCTGGGCCGGAAGGCGGATGAAATCCCTCTATGATCTGGGAACTTTTCGGCACGTGGGTAGGTATTAGAACTGGTTTTTCAGCCAAACAGTAATAGACTTCACAACGTCCGGCCATTCTGGCTCATGATGCAGTTCATGGTAAAGTCCGTCCCAGGTTTTGAATGTGCATTGTTCCGGCTGGCGGGCTGCGAAGGCTTGGCTGGCCTCAAATGAGGTGACCCGGTCGGCCGACCCGTGCATTAGTAAGAGAGGGAGCGGAAAGCGTTCGGCATGCTCGAGGGCCCAGATCCCTGCGCTATGCACGCTTTTGAAGAAACGCGCCGAGATGAGCGTGTGAACCAGGGGATCTGTCTCATAGGCGTGGACAATAGCCTCATCATGGGTTAAGGCTTGTGCATCCAGTTCGTTTGTTTGTGAGAAATTAGGCCAAATCCGGTTCATAAGCCCGGCCATTTTTAATTTGATAGCCGCAGGTTCGAAGGCGAGCTTCAGCCAGGGGCTGGTGGCAATCACGCCTTTGAGCGGGGCGGAAAAACGGAGGGTGTAATTGAGGACGAGGTTACCGCCAAGGCTGTGACCATAGAGAAAAAGGCTCTGTCCCGGAAAACGCTCCCGCGCGTGTTTGATGAGGAGCCCCACATCCTTCATCAGGGCGTCATAAGAAGGAGTGTGGCCACGTTGTCCTTCTGAACGCCCATGTCCGCGCAGGTCAAAGGTTAAGAGAGCATATCCTTCTTGGTTTAAAGCCTCCGCTAGGTGCTGGTAGCGGCCAGAATGTTCCCCCAGGCCGTGCACCAAGGCAATGGCCGCCAAGGGTTTGGCCTCAGGTGTCCATTCCTGATACCAAAGCGTTAATCCATCATCTGAGAGGGCCTGAAACGCCGTTTTAGGCACGCCAAACGCCACCTTTCCAGTATTTTGCCTTTCTCTAAGTATAGTCTGAGTTGGTTATTATTGCTAGGTAGGGAGGAGAAATCTTTAGGTAATAAGTGAACTCGTTCAACTAAAGATGAAAGGACTGTCCCAGGATGGGGGACAATCCTTTGGTGATACATACCGTTAAGGAATTTCGTTAGAAATCCCATTTCTAAAGCGAGTTGGCCAGGCGGGTCAGTTTCTCCTTCTGCCCCAGGGCCTGGAGCTCCAGGATTTTCGTTTGCAGTTTGCTTTCGGCAGCTTCTAAAAGAGTTAACGCTTCTGAGAGTTCTTGTCGCCGAGCTCCCAGTCCGCCCAACTGTCCAACTAGTTCTTGACGCTGGCGCAGAAAGGCGCGCGCCTGGTTTTCATCCTGATTCACGACATCCTTGGCCCGCTGTTCAGCGTCTGCCATTTGTGCTTCCAGGGTTTGAAACGAGTGTTCAATTTCTTGTAGGAGTTTGGCGGTTTGTGTCTTTTCGCGGGTGATTGCTGCCTTTTTGTGTTCGAGACCGGAAAGTTCCCGCTGAATGCTAGGGTCTCTTTCCGGCAGTTTTGTCTCATCATCGGAAGCGTAAGAACGGCTCTTTTGAGCTCTAAGCTCCTTTAGATCCACCCATGTGAAACGGCCGCGTTCCAATCGCTCTAGGGTGTCATAGTATTCTACGCGGGTCAGATAACCCGATGCATAGAGGGTGCGGATTTCCTCTAGCAATTCCTGCCGTTCGTGTTTATGATGTCCATGGGAGTCACCGTGGTGATGGTGTGAATAAGGCTCAAAATACCCTCCTCCACAGCCACCCCAGCCGAAGAATCCTCCCCAGCCTCTGCCTCCACACATCGTCTTTGCCTCCTTCATGATCTGAGCAAGGTTTTTGTGGTTTAACCAGCTACCCGTTCTTTCAATTTGGCGAGTTCTGCCTCAACGGTCGCATTTGAACTCAGACGATTAAGCTTGCGTTCGATATCGTCTTGGCCATTGGATAGTACTTCTGTGAGCAGACCCTTATCCACAAGATCATCCAGGGCTCCGGCGCGTGCCTGCATTTCCTGTATGCGGGCCTCGGCTCGTTCCACAGTCCTGCCGATATTTTCCGCCTCTGAACCCGCCGAGGTCAGCAGTTCTTTCACTTTGAGCTGAGCCTGTGATGCTGTGTACAAGGCTTTCAACTCTTCTTTCTTAATACGGAAGTTTTGGATCTTTTGGCGCAGGTCTTCTTGGCTTTTCGCAAGGCCATCAAGTTGGGCATTCATCTGCTCGATTTTAGAGTTCACATCTGCGAGCCGAGACTGGGTTTCCAATTTTCTACCCAAAGCTTCTTTAGCCAAATCTTCCTGGCCCAATTCCAAGGCCTTTTGAGCTTGTTCATCATAGCGCCGGATCGTTTCTTCGAAAGCGCTGCGTTGAAATTCGAGGCGTTTCTTGGCGGTGCCGAATTCTGCGATATTACGGGCGAGGGCCTGTAACCCCTCTTCCATTTTGACGAGACTGTAATCCAGCATCTCTTTCGGATTTTCCAACCCGTTGAGGCCTTTTTCCACCTTTGCGCCAAAGATGTCCTTCAGGCGACTTAATACACTCATTTC
>JAIMKP010000095.1 GCA_020692355.1 Desulfosporosinus sp. | reverse complement strand
CTGCTGACGGAATTTTATTGTAGCATCCTTGGTTTCTCGTGTCAACTGCTAATTTGTTCCGCGTTATAATTCCAACAACCTTTTAACTCTCTTCGGCTGCGACGCTTTGTTAGTATAGCAAACAAGTGTACATTTTGTCAACAAGTACTTTTTGCTGTCAAGTTTACTATCATATTGCCTTATCTTTGATAAATGACCGCTTTTTTAGCGACGTTTTTTTTATATTACTACAGGTAAAGTGTCCTCATCAAGCCGCAAATTTAATCCCAAACTGAATAGCATTAAACTCCATTTTCACTCAACGATGTGCCCATCCCCATAAACCATGTATTTCACTGTGGTCAGTTCTTTTAATCCCATGGGTCCCCGTGCATGCAGTTTTTGCGTGCTGATTCCGATTTCGGCCCCAAAGCCAAAACGTCCGCCATCCGTGAACCGCGTCGAGGCATTAACATACACCGCCGCCGAATCCACTTCCCGCAGAAAACGCTGAGCCCGCGAATAGTTTTCTGTGATAATTGTTTCCGAATGCCTGGTGCTATATTTAAAAATATGATCCAAGGCTACATCCAAGTCTTTAACGACCTTAACACTCAATATAAGATCAAGATATTCTGTGGCCCAATCCTCCTCCTGCGCAGATGTAGCATAGGGAAGAAGAGCACAGGTTTGTTCACAACCCCGAACCTCCACACCACGGTTTTTTAATTCTTCGCCGATGATTGGCAAAAACGTGTGCGCAATGGGCGCAGCCACCAAGAGGGTTTCTAAGGCATTGCATACTCCAGGCTTTTGGGTTTTGGCATTGATGACAATCGGAACCGCCTTCGCAAAATCCGCCTCCTCATCCACAAAAGCATGACATATGCCGGTGCCCGTTTCGATCACAGGCACCGTGGACTGCTGTATAACCGTTTGAATGAGCCCTGCTCCCCCGCGTGGAATGATCACATCAACATAAGAATTCATTTTCATCAACTGCTCGACCCAGTCCCTCCCGGTTTCCCCGATCAATTGAATGGCTCCTTCCGGGATGCCTTGCGTTTCCGCAGCACCAGCGATGACGCGGGCCAAAACCTTATTGCTCTCAATGGCTTCTGAGCCGCCCCGCAGGATGACGGCATTACCAGACTTCAAGCAAAGGGCAGCTGAATCTACCGTCACATTGGGCCGTGCTTCATAGATCATAGCGATCACGCCAAGCGGTACGCGCGTCCGTTGAATTCGCAGGCCATTCGGGCGCGTCCAAAATTCCCCTTCCCCCACAGGATCGGGAAGCCCTGCCAGCTCGTCAAGAGCCTTCGCCATCTCCCTGAGTCCGGCGGATGTCAAACGGAGGCGGTTGAGCAGACTCTTTTTGTATCCTTTAGCTTCGGCCCGTTCGACATCCTGCATGTTGGCCGCCAAGATCTCCGCCTCATGCTCGATCAAGGCTTTAGCCATCGCCATCAAAGCCTGATTCTTCTCCAGCGTTCCGAGCGTCAATAGCCTACGTGCCGCATTTTTTGCCCTTTGACCGATTCCAATCAATTCCGGATAAAATTCCATCACGTACCCCTCCACTTCCCTATCCTAATGGCCTAGAAATTCTTGACCAAGGTGAACCTCCATGCTGACAGAGTGTTTATCATTTTGTCAAGTCGCCCACTTGTACAAGTGAGCGTTCTTAAACGAGTTTACTTTGCCCCGATATCTCCCATCAACGTGAGATTATCCCGGTGGATCACTTCTCCCCCATCCAAGCCGGATATCCGAGCGAGCATCTCCTCAGAATGCAGCCCTTTGACGGCATCAACTTCCGTGCTGCTCAGCTCAGCCAAGCCACGGGCGATTTCCTGCCCATCCTGGTTCAGGATGCGAACCAATTCTTTCCGCTCCCAGCCTCCTTCCACTCCGATGATACCACTGGCCAAAAGACTCTTTCCCTCAAGTGCCAGAGCCTTTTCAGCGCCATCGTCAACAATGATGCTCCCTTCAGAAAGCCCCGCATAAGCAATCCAGCGTTTACGCCCACTGAGGCGATGGCTTGATGGAACAAAATAGGTGCCGAGCGGACGTTTCCCAGCGAGCAAGTTTTCCAGTTCTCCAAGGCGGCTGGCATTGAGGAGGAGCATCCCGATTCCAAAACGAGTAGCGATCTCGGCTGCCTTTAGTTTAGTGACCATTCCCCCCGTGCCCAGATTCGAGCCAGCGTCTCCGGCCATATCCATGACCTCGGCGATATCCCGAACCTCATCCATCCGCCGAGCCGTTGGATCAGACTTTGGATTCGCCGTATAGAGGCCATCCACATCCGTAAGAATGATGAGGAAATCCGCATGCACCAGCCCGGCTACGAGGGCCGAAAGCCGATCATTGTCGCCAAAACATAATTCCTCCACCACAACCGTATCATTCTCATTAATAATGGGGACTGTCCCCAGATGCAAGAGGCGTTCCAACGTATTCTGGGCATTCCGGTAGCGTGACACCTCTGCGAGATCCATCCTAGATAAAAGCACCTGGGCGCTCGTCAAGCCATGACGTTCAAAGGCTTGGGCGTATTTTTCGATGAGCACCCCTTGCCCAACCGCCGCAGCCGCCTGCTTGCCGGCAATATCCCGAGGCCGCTTCACGAAACCCAATTTGCCCATCCCGGCAGCCACTGCTCCGGAACTGACCAAAACGCATTCCATTCCTGCCCGGTTAAGCCTTGCAATCACCTGGGCAACCTCCTGAATCGCCGCTTCACTGACGCCGCCTTCAGCGTGGTTTAAACTGCTACTCCCTATTTTTAAAACGATCCTGTGGAACTCCGTACTCAAACCGAATACTCTCCTTCCATCTCTACCCCTCGCTGGGCACAGGCATTCGCAGCCTCCTGGACGATTCCCTTGAGGTTACCCTCCCAAAAAACCTGTAAAGCTTCAATGGTGGTCCCGTTCGGGGAAGTCACCTCTTCTCGGAGACGACCTGGGGATTTCCCGCTTTCGGCCATCATCTTACCCACCCCAATCAAGGTTTCGCGAGCGAGCATTTCCGCATCGGCCTCCTGTAGGCCCATTTCCACCCCGGCTTGAACCAGGCACTCCGTAAACAGATAAAAATAGGCGGGTCCGCTACCACTCACGGACATCAAAGCATTCATTTGCGACTCGGGAATCCATAGAATGTGTCCGACCGCTTTAAAAATCTGTTCTGCCATCCTTACATGCTCTAAGGTCACATCGTTTCCTTGAACCAAACCCGTCACTGAATGCAGCACCGCGCTCGACGTATTCGGCATCGCCCGGATCACTGCGATACCAGGCAGATGTTTCTCCAATAGGGCCAAAGGGATGCCGGCCGCAACGCTAATCACGAGCTTATTCTTTAAGTCATACGCCTTTAGCATTTCTAAAACCCCGCCCACATCTTTTGGCTTCACAGCAATAACAACAACCTCAGAAGCCGTCAACAGCCCCGGTAAACTTTCCGGTATGACTTCATAAGTTTCCACCAGCCGCTGCAGCCGCTCGGCATTGGAGCGGTTCACAACGCGAATATGCTGCTGGCCACCGGCCTGGCGCAACCCGTAAATGATGGCCTCAGCAATATTTCCGCCACCGATAAATCCAATATTTTTCATTATTGTTCTCCCCTCCCAAAGTTACGCTTCTCATAGCCCATTGTTTACGTTTTCAGCGTTTTAATCCGATCACCCGAAAGATTTGGCGCTTTATCCTCTCCCCGGAGACCTTTTTTTGGTCAATCCCTCCCGGAAAACTTCAAAAAGCCAGGCTCCTAAATTTTTTCACTAGTCTCCTGGAAGGATGTTCGCAAGCACTTAGGGAACCCCTTAGGCGCATGCAGCTGCCAAACTCTGCGATATAGAGTTCTCGAAATCTATTCAACAGAGCAAAACTTCGAAGTCGATTTCGTCAGGACTCTTATCCTCGCAGTGGAGAGGCGAGTGCTTAAAAGCAAAGGGGCGACCGCGCCGGATGCGCGGCGTCGCCAACTGAGCCATGGAGGGCAAATTTGGCGATTTACCCCTCCGACCCATAACCGAGCCTAGAGCAGCTAGTTTGGCCTGCATGAACTGGGGTGAGTCTAGTGCTGCGAATATCCCCGATCCCCCAAGCGCCTCAAAATCAAGAAGCTTCCCCCATCCTTATAAGGACGGAAGAAGCTTCTTCTCCGCGGTACCACCTTGATTGCGTGTCTTGCACGCCAACTTAATGCCATTGCCTAATGGCTCCCTGTTAACGGTGGGATCCGTACGGTTTAATCACCGTCACCTCACGACTGGGTTCAGGCAAGGTGGAAAACTCGCACCCATCATTTTCCTCTCTGAAGGTCAGCCTTACTAGGTCGGTCATCAGCCTTTTACGCTATCAGATTAGTTCCTACTTTACTATACTCTGGGAAATAATTCAAGAGATTTGATCACCGCATCGCTCATTTCCTTAGTTCCCAGAACCTTGTCTCCGGGCTTGGCGAGATCCCCGGTTCGATAACCCTTCTCCAAAACCGTCGTCACAGCCTGCTCAATCCGCAGGGCCTCTGCTTCGAGACCAAAGGTATAGCGCAACATCATCGCTCCGGAGAGAATCGTGGCCAAGGGATTGGCTAGATTCTTGCCCGCAATGTCCGGGGCTGAACCGTGGGCCGGTTCGTAAAGCCCTTTCTTGCCGTTGAGGCTTGCTGAAGCCATCATTCCGATCGAGCCGCTGAGCATAGACGCGAGGTCGGTCAAAATGTCCCCAAACATGTTCTCTGTCACGATCACATCAAATTGCTCGGGATAACGCACCAACTGCATCGCCGCATTATCCACATACATATGCGTCAGCTCGACATCAGGATAATCCCCCGCGACACGGTTTGTCACTTCCCGCCAAAAACGGGAGGTCTCAATCACATTCGCCTTATCGACGGAACAGAGTTTTTTGTGGCGCATCCGTGCGGTTTCAAACCCCAGCCGGACAATCCGTTCAACCTCTTCCTCTGTATAAGCCATCACGTCATAAGCCGAGGGCGGATTCTCTTTGCGCCCTTTGTCGCCAAAGTACAAACCACCTGTAAGCTCTCGCAACACGACCATGTCAACATGCTCGACCACTTCTTTTTTCAAAGTCGAAGCATCGACAAGCGCAGGAAGCATACGCACAGGACGAATGTTGGCATAAAGGCCCAAGGTTTTGCGCAGACCCAAGAGTGCGGCAGTTTCCGGGCGTTCAGGAGCTGGAAGGCTGTCCCATTTTGGGCCGCCAACGGCCCCTAAAAAGACCGCATCCGCTTCCTGGCACGCTGCCAGCGTCGCTTCCGGAAGGGCTTTGCCTAGGGCATCAATCGCTGCCCCTCCGACCAAATGCTCTTCAAATTCGATCTTCAGCGGGGCATCCTTTAATACCGCTTGCAAAACACGGATAGCCTGGGGTACGATCTCTACGCCAATCCCGTCCCCAGGCAACACTACGACTTTAGGCATCGTTCTTCCTCCCTCGCACATAGGATATAAGCCCCCCGGCTTGAATCAGTTCCTGCATGAAGGGCGGGAACGGGAGCGCTTGAAACCTTGTTTCTTGGGTTCGATTCTCGATGACTCCCGTAATGAGATCCACCTCGACCTCATCTCCGACATTAATCCCAGCCACTGCTTCTGGGCACTCTAAAATCGGCATGCCGATGTTGAGTGCATTGCGGTAAAAAATGCGGGCAAAGGATTCGGCAATCACAACCTTGACACCGCTAGCTTTTATCGCCAGCGGGGCATGTTCCCGTGAGGAGCCGCAACCGAAATTCTTGCCACCCACTAAAATATCCTCGGCCTTGACTTCTTGGGCAAAATGGGTATCCGCATCCTCCATACAGTGGGCTGCCAAGAACTCAGGATCAGAGCGGTTGAGATACCGTGCTGGAATAATGACATCTGTATCCACATCATGCCCATACTTCCATGCCTTTCCCATCTCAAACAACCTCCTTCGGATGGCAGATTTCGCCGCGCACGGCAGAAGCGGCCGCCACAGCTGGCCCTGTCAAATAGACTTCGCTTTCGGGATGACCCATGCGTCCGACAAAGTTCCGGTTCGTAGTCGAGAGCGCCCGTTCGCCCTTCGCCAGGATCCCCATGTGCCCCCCAAGGCAGGGCCCGCAGGTTGGGGTGCTGAACGCGGCACCCGCATCGACAAAGACATCCGCTAACCCTTCTTTGATCGCTTGTTTGTAAATCGCCTGGGTTCCAGGAAATATGATCAAGCGAATTTCAGGATGAACGGTCTTACCTTTAAGGATCGCTGCTGCCACTCGCAGATCCTCGATTCGACCATTCGTACAGGAACCGATCACCACCTGATCAAGCTTGACTCCGCTGGCCTCATCGATGGAGCGGGTGTTTTCCGGCAAGTGCGGAAAGGCCACTTGCAGAGGAATATCACGGACATTGAACTCCATAATTTCAGCATACTGAGCATCCGGGTCACTCGCGAATGTTTTATAGGGTCTTTGCGCTCGGCTTTGAACATAGGCCAACGTTTTTTCATCTGGAGCAATGATTCCATTTTTGCCGCCGGCTTCAATCGCCATATTGCACATGGTGAAGCGGGCATCCATGGAAAGCGCAGAAATGCCAACACCTGCGAACTCCATCGCCCGATAGCGAGCCCCGTCCACCCCAATTTTACCGATGAGATAAAGAATGAGATCTTTGCCGCTAACCCAAGGCTGGAAATCCGTACCCTGAAACACAAACTTCATGGACTCCGGTACGCGAAACCAAGCTTCACCCGTCGCCAATCCAGCCGCACAATCCGTACTGCC
>JAIMKP010000021.1 GCA_020692355.1 Desulfosporosinus sp. | reverse complement strand
AAGTCTCGATGTTCAACTTTAGTTGAACGAGTTCACTTTTTGTTTCCCATGGGGCCAATGTGAATTAAAAGGCTTTGAATTATAGCCGAAACACTGTTATGCTATTGGAGTCAGGTGGCTAAAAATCTTTGTGAAAGGATCAATGTCCCTTGAGTTTAAGTGAATTAAACGTTAACATTTCTCCGACTAAGACGGAAAGACCCAAAGCTATACTCTTCTTGCTGATCACGGCGATACTCTGGAGTTTGGGCGGACTCTTGATAAAATCTATCAATGCCAATCCCTTGGCTATTGCCGGGGTGCGCAGCGCCATCGCGGCTGCTGTCATGCTGCTGGCCCTCGGAAAGCCGAAAATCAACGGGTCGGTGGCTCAGATGGGTGCAGCCTTGACCTATACGGCTACGGTCACCCTGTTTGTTGCGGCAACTAAATATACCACGGCTGCCAATGCTATCCTGCTTCAATATACTGCACCCATCTATGTGGCTTTCTTAGGGGCATGGCTATTGAAAGAAAAGACGAAGCTGTCCGATTGGGTGACGATATTCATCGTGATCGTCGGCATGGCCTTATTTTTTTTGGACCGTCTTAGCGCCAAGGGCGTTTTGGGAAATGCCCTTGGAATGGCCAGCGGAGTGAGTTTTGCCTTTCTTAACATCTTCATGCGTATGCAAAAAGATGGTTCCCCTTGGGAATCCGTGTTTCTGGGAAATATCCTAACGGCTGTAATCGGGCTTCCGTTCCTTTTCCAGTCCTGGCCGAATGCCAGCGGATGGTTATCCCTATCAATCCTGGGGACGGTACAACTGGGACTATCTTACATTCTCTTTTCAAGAGCCATTAAGCATGCAACCGCTTTGGAAGCCATCCTGATCCTGGTACTTGAACCCATCCTGAATCCGGTCTGGGTATTTCTATTTTTGGGTGAAGCTCCCGGCCCGTGGGCTTTTGTAGGTGGTGGTATCGTGCTCGTGGCGATTACGCTCAGGAGTATCCTGGCAGCCTTGCCCAAGAAAATGTCAGCAACAAAAGTAGAATAGAAGACATCGTTCCTTTCTTGTCAGCTCTCTGCAGGGTCAGCGACTTTCATTAATATCGCCCCGCCAATAATAAAGAGCACAATAAGGCTCAATACCCCGTTGTTCGTCCTTCCGGTTATCTGAGTCACGATACCGACCAGAAATGGTCCCATAATCGCAGCGAACTTACCAAAAATGTTATAAAAGCCAAAGAACTCATTGGCATTATCTTTTGGTACGATTTTTCCGAAATACGAACGGCTCAAAGCCTGAATCCCCCCTTGGGATGTTCCCACCAACATCGCCAGGATCCAAAAATCGAGCGTCGTCTTCAGGAAATAGGCGTAGATGCAAATAAAAGTATAGATTAAGATGCCCACAAAGAGCATGGTCTTCCCCCGAAACCGTTCAGCCAAGCGGCCAAACAGAATAGCAAACGGAAAGGCCACAAATTGGGTCGCCAAAAGAATTATCAATAGGTTGGTGGTACTGATCCCAAGGTCGGCTCCATAGGAGGTAGCCATTTTAATGATGGTATCCACGCCATCAATATAAAAGAAATAGGCCAGCAAAAACATGAACAAAGTTTTATGTTGACGAATGTTTTTAAGAGTTCTTCCTAGACGGATAAAGCTGTTTTTCACCGGGTTTGGTTCAATATCAATCCCATATTTCTGTTTCACACTTTTCAGCATCGGGATGGTAAAGATCCCCCACCAAATCGCGGTCAAGACAAAGGACAGTTGCGATGCGGCGGCCACTGATAAGGGGAGTTTACCCGCTTGCGCCAAAATGATGATCGCCATGCACAGGATGAATGGAATCGTACTCCCAATGTAGCCCAAGGCAAAGCCTAACGTTGATACCCGATCCATCCGATCCTCTGTAGTGATATCCACCAAAAAGGCATCATAGAAGATCAGGCTTCCGGAGAAGCCAACTGCGGACAGAATATAAAACCCTAGTAACATCGGCCAGTAGGTGTTTGGAACGACTGCTAGCAACGCTGTAAACAGCACGCCTAAGGCAAAAAACAAACTGAAAAATTTCTTCTTATACCCTCGATAATCGGCCAGTGTTCCCAAAATTGGGGCCAGAAACGCCAGAATAAGGGTTGAAACTGAGTTGGCATACCCCCAATAAGCGGTCGAGAGAGCCGCATCCCCACCCCCGTTCACAAACACGGACTTAAAATAGAGTGGCAGGATCGTGGAGGTAACCGTCATACTGTAGGCTGAGTTGCCCCAGTCATAGAAGGCCCAGTTTTTCTCGGTCTTGTTCATTTTGAACATACTCTATCCCCCCTTGTCTCTTGATCCAATCGTGAGACTCCCACTTCTACAAGTGGGAGTGGTACCTCGCCGCAAAGTCTTCTTCTTGGGGTTGGCGGCTTTGGCGAAACCCATCCTCAGCCGTGAGGTCATCCTTTGACAGTTGGCGGCTTCGGCGTTAGTGTCCACAGGACACTAACGTCACTGGAGGCTTTCGTCACCGAAGTCTCGATGTTCAACTTTAGTTGAACGAGTTTACTCTCTAATTTTTTTACCTCTTCGGCTCATGGCAATATCGACTGCCTCTTTAGCGGTCTGGGCATAGTCCAGTTGAATGCTTTTTCTTTCATCCAAATAGGCTTGTTCATAAGCCATCCCCCGAACCTTTCCGGCCCAGCCTCCTGTGGGTTCCAGAATGACGACCGGTTTGCGATTCAGATAGGCTGTGGATAGTTCTCCCAGCGTCCCGTTACCGCCACCGATCATAATCAGTGCATCAGAGGAATGCACCAGGATTAAGCTCCGATAATCAAAGCTCAAGCCGGTCGTGATCGGAATATCGATATATTGATTCGCCATGTCCAGGGTATCACCGGGAAGAATGCCAACGACAAGTCCCCCGGCCTCTTGGGCCCCTCTGGAAGCACACTCCATCACCCCATTGGTGCCTCCGCTTAAGAGAACAGCCCCTCTGAGCGCGATTTCTCGCCCCACTTCTTCAGCCAATTGTTGAACTTCCATGGGTAGATCCCCTGATTGTCCGATGACCCCAATACGTATCATTGATTCACTCACTCCTATGTATGAACTACAATTAATAAGTCAATATGGGGCTTCATGTACTTCATTATAGCATAATCTTATTCTTTGCGGCCTCTCAAAAGCTGAATCGTAGACCCGGAAATTCCGATACTCCGCCGGGCCAAAAAGTCCGCACCGTTGATCCAATCGTGAGACTCCCACTTCTACAAGTGGGAGTGGTACCTCGTACTTTGCTTCGGTGACGATAGTCTCCAGTGGAGAGTATCGCCGAGCCGCCTTTCGCAATAGAAACACTTAGCGGCGACGGAGGTAGACTCCACCCTTCAGCGCGATAGCGTTCGTTAAAGGCTAAGCGCTTTCGGCGAAAGTGTCCACTGGACACTTTCGTCACCGAAGTCTCGATGTTCAACTTTAGTTAAACGAGTTCACTAGATTCTTAAGTACCGTGAACGGTGAAACAGACCCTGTTATGTAATTCACCCCGTTATAGAAGGCTTGTTGGTAAAGCCAACCACGTACTCTAGGTGCCGGCTGCGATTGGTGTACCCATTTATAGTATAGTGTTGATACAAACGAGTACCTGATCTTTTTCCTCAGAGCGTTTCGAACCTTTGGAGGAATACATCCAGCGCAAAACGTCTGATTTTGATTTCTTCTACCCATAGATTCAGGAATTCCCGGCCTTCCGGCGTAATCCGATAGACTCGTTTGGCCGGCCCTGACTCCCCGGTTTCCCAACGTGACTCGACATAACCTTGCGCCTCCAGACGGCGAAGATGACGATAGACCGCACCGGGATCAGGATTAACGGCATAAGGAAACTGACTTAAACTCTCCAGAAGTTCATACCCATAAGAAGATTTCTCAGCCAAACAGAGAAGCAGGGTGGGCTGGGTAAAACGTTCGCTTTTTCCCTGGGGCTGACCATGACAGAGTCCCTTCCCCCGTCCATGGCAAGAACCGGGAGCAGCATGGAAATCTCCCTCCCTATCCTTCTCCTGATCATCTCCTGCCCACTCCGTCTTTTCTTCCCGGCATTTGTGACTATCATGATCCATACATCGACCTGACATTATTTTGACCTTCCTTTCGTTAATAACACGCTGAAAAATTACATTGCTTTATGGTCGCTTCCCATCTTGACAGTATAAAGGAAACGATCTAAAATTCAATCATCATCTATATGTTATAGTCATATAGATGATGATGTCAAGTTTTACACCACTGATTGCACACAAGGAGGTAATTTTATGTACGGTTCGCACGGACACGTCTGCCACAATCATTGTCATGACCATGCTCAACAGGAAGGTGAATTTCCTAATCACCGTCCGGCAGGGCACGGCCCCCATGGTCATGGTCACGGACACTTTCACCATGGTTGGGCCTTATTGACCCACGAAGAACGTGTGGAACACCTCGTAGAAGTCAAGCAGGCCCTGGAAGCTCAGTTGGCTGAGATCCAAAAAACGCTCGATCTCCTGCAGAGCAAACCGGCGCCTTCCGACTCCACAACTTCCCCATCAGATCCCGCCTGACAACAGGTGACTATCAGCAGGGGATGGTCCCCCTCTGAAAGTTCTCTGCGCAAGGGCAGCTATCCAAGAATGTCTCCTGCCGGGTGCTCCTGCTTTCCAGTTGGAGCACCCGGTCTCCGTTGATCAGCGTGTGCAGTCTTCCTGGACTCTATGCCGGAACATATGATTTTCCCTGAGCAAAAATATATTCTGCGAGGTATCTTCATGTTTAACGTGATCCTTTTTATTCTGGCCCTCCTGGCCCTAAGTTTATCCTATGTCCAAAGCCCCGGCAAGACGCAAAAAGCTTTAAAGATTGCCTGGACTTCTTTTATTCGCATCTTACCCATGATGCTTGGCATCATCGGACTTATCGGACTTGTGCTCACGCTCCTTGCCCCGGCAACCATCCAGGCCGTGTTTAACAATGCCCAGTGGTGGTCCACCGCTTTGGCCGCCGTGCTTGGCTCGCTTACGATCATGCCAGCTTTTATCGCCTTTCCTCTGGCAGCTTCCTTTCTGCGCGAGGGAGCCGGAGTCATGCCGATCGCCGCTTTTGTGACGACCCTGACGATGGTAGGGATCGTCACAGCCCCGATGGAAATCAGTTTTTTCGGCCGGCGTTTAACGCTTTGGCGGAATATCCTGAGTTTTTTTGCCGCTATCATCATCGCTTATATCATGGGGAGGGTTCTCGCATGATTACCAAACAGACAAAACCGGATTCCGTTCAGACCAAAGAGAGCACAAACACGCTGAGCCAACGCCTGAAACCATACTGGCTTTTTCTGGCGGTAATCCTCCTCAATCTCCTGCTTGGCTTGTTCCAGCCTTCCCTGGCCCTGTCCTCCCTGAAAACCTCCCGCGACTACCTTTGGGAGATGCTGACTTTCATCCCGCCCATTTTCATCCTGATGGGACTCCTGGATGTCTGGGTTCCCCGCGAACTCGTAGAAAAACATGTCGGACCTGGCTCAGGCTGGCGCGGCATCGCCCTGGCGATCTTTGTCGGGACAGCGGCCGCCGGTCCCCTCTATGCCGCCTTTCCCTTGGCAGCCACCCTCTGGCGTAAAGGTGCCAAGGTCGCCAATGTCATGATTTTCTTAAATACCTGGGCAGCCATCAAAATCCCCATGATCACCGTCGAGCTCAAATACTTTGGGCCTCCCTTTGCCCTTTTGCGCCTCGCACTGACCCTCCCGGCAGTCATTCTCATCGGTTTTCTGATCGAGCATTACGTACCCCACTCACGGGAAATGACCTGAACTTCGCCACATCCACATGCACCACCTCGCTCGCCCGGTCCACATCTCCGAGCGTTGGGCGAGAGTTGGGACCGCGGAACTTTCCGGAGGCAGGGCATTATACATTATAGTAGAAGGAAAAAAGTTCACCATTGCGTGGATTGCGATATGTCACCATGACCTTCCGGGTCTTATCCAGGACCACAAACAGGCCGCTGCGCTTCAAATGCCTTTCTCGTTGAGTTTTCACAAACCCTTTTCAGTCTTATTTGTATCAACTTGAACTTGAGGAGCATCATTGCTCTCTCCCATTCTTCCATCCTTAACATCCTTCCACAGCAAAGCAAGAATTCCCTCTTGATACCCTGCTTTTTTCCTACGCAGCATTTCCTCTTTGGCCGGTATCAGTTCCGGGGTTTTTACCTTGCAGAGCTTGCGCAGGATCATCCTGGATGCCCGTTATCCGTTCCTCCTGGACTCGTCTTGTCTGCTCATCTTGAATGTTTTTCTCGTCCATCATCCCACCGCCCTGAGAATCATGCTCCCTCGGCTACCAAGTGCCGGACTTTTCCATCCCACAGATAACGGATGAGGGTCACAAAGGAAGCGTTTTGGGGACGCACCAATTCCACGACCGAAAGCCGGGAGACGGTATCATAATCTCCCCAGAGTGCCTGCGAATTCATGATATAGTCGAAGCCGAGTTTTTCCACCAGGTCGAACATATCCCGGATGTTGTTTTCATCCACCCCTGCGAAGGCTTCATCCAGGGAAATGATGCGGGGAGCATCGGGCCGGGCATCTGAATAGCGGGAGAAGGCAGCGGAGAAGAGAGGAATATACATGGCCATCGCTTTTTCCCCGCCGCTAAAGGTGTAAAAGGCCCGATCGGTGAGCTCTTTCCACACGCTCCCGTCTTTTCGATACAAAAGTGAGAAGGCAAACCACTTCCGGTAATCGAGCATTTCTTTTATGACCTGATGCAGGCTTTCGCCAAATCCTTTTTGCTCCAAGGCTTCTTTCGCCCGTCCGATCTTCTGGCGAAAATGTGTCGTAATCCGGTTCATATCGTTTTCTTTCAAGAGGCGAGGGTCCGCCTTTAACAAATCCACCAGATCCTTCGTGTCAAGTTCATCCTCATGCTCGGCCGTCCGCGCTTTCCAACGGATTCCGAGTTTCAGCCCGCTTGAGGTATCCCGCTCTCCCATCAAGTGATTCATTACCTCAACCCAATGTTCCGCCCGCTCGATGCGGGAACGGATGATCCGTCCCACGCTGTTCATGATGATCTCTTCATAGAGTTCGCGGTCTCTCTCGCTGAGGATCTGCTGCTGCAAAGACATTTCCTGGGCCATGCGTTCCAGCACGTAGTACGGGCTGACTTTTTTCCCATCATATTCCATCACCAGCTGAGTGCGGCGGGCCTTGTTTTTGAGTTCCTCCCAGCGGTTGCCCCAGAGGCTATTCTCACCGCCATCCGGAAGATTGGGAACGACCGAATCCGGAAGGGCTCCTACGGTTTGTTGAGTCAGGCGGTATTCCACCAAACCGCCCATTTCCTGAAAAACGGCCTGCTGCAAGCGTCCGTGCAAGGTTTCCCGGTCAAGGTTCGAGGTGGATTTTTCGCTGCGAGCCTGGGCAAGGATCCCATTAGCCTGTTTCAGCAAAGGGGGTGTGGTTTCCGGAACCCCTTCCTCAGTGTTCTGCTCAGGCAGAAAGGCCAGCTGCAGTGTCTCTTCGTCCTTGAACACATCCGCCCAAGCTTGGGCCAAGGCACCCGCTCTTTCAACATCATTTTCCAGCGAAGTGATCCTATTCAGACGCGCTGACTGTTCACTCTTGAGCGCATGATAGCGTTCACGGCGGGAATCCAAGATCAGGGGCAACTCCTGCAGACGTTTGATCAACACGGCTATGCGGGAGCGGATCTCCTCCGCCCCCAAGGCCTGCAAACGGCTCTCCAGCGAAATGAGCTCCTTCTTCATGAGGCTTGCTTTGCCGTGCCAGGAGTTGAGCTCGCCTTTTAATTCATCCACCTCGAAGGATACATCGTCCAGGTTTTACCGGTACACTTGCAGAGCTGAGCGGGCGCTCAACACCTGCTGATATCCCAATTCAACCTTTCTCAGGAGTTCGCGGTAGGCCTTGAAGTTCCGGCGCGCGGTCTCGTAGACATCTTGGCGCAGGGGAAGCGTGATGAGCCGCGTAAGCTCACGCAAGACGGCTTTGGCGGATTCCCACGCCTTGAGCGCCTCTTTCAGGCGCTGATCCTTTTTCCCCACCTCTTTTTCACTTTGGCGCACATCCCGCCGGGCTACATCCAAACGATCATAGGCTTCTCTCAAACCCCGCTCCGAAGGAAATCCGCGGTATTCTTCTTCCAGCTGCAGCAGCCGTTTTTCCAAGCGGTCCTTTTCCGCTTGCAGACCCGCTTTTTCCTCCCGGAGGCGGGCAAGTTCCGTTTCCAGCCGGACTATTTCCTGAAGGCGATAACGCAGGCGCGCTTCTTTACCGATGTAAATCGAAGCCTCTCTCACCGGGGCATGCCCCTCTAAAAGTCCTATCCGGTAACCGCCATTGAGAGAGACTCCGGTTTCCCCAAGGGTTTCCGGAGTGTCCCCCACGAAGATGGAACGGAGCACCTCGTCAATGACCTCCGCCCCAACCCCCTGCCCGTCCCCCTGTCCATCCACCGGCGTGGGATAAAAGTAATCTGCCAGGGTATGGGCTAATATCTGAGGTACGGGACGAAGGATGCGGTCGTTTTCAATGAAAGCATCCTGCACGCGGTTCGGGAAAGTCCCGGGCACGATCAACGCATCCAAAATCCCGGTCTCAGTCAATGCTGCTTCCAGGCGTTCACGCATCTCAGACGTCACATGTTCACGAAATTCGACTCCGGCATAGAAAGGAATGAAGGGCACCTTCTCCTTTTCCAGAAGGCGGCGGGCCTCCTCAGTAGCCGGATGGCGCGGAGGCTCAGGATCTTTTTTCCGGCGCCAGGACTCCAGCTCCGCACTCACCCTGACGATTTCA
Source organism: Desulfosporosinus sp. (assembly GCA_020692355.1). Lineage (GTDB taxonomy): Bacteria > Bacillota > Desulfitobacteriia > Desulfitobacteriales > Desulfitobacteriaceae > JAJZPA01. Next base: position 39,010 of record JAIMKP010000021.1, on the reverse strand, counting down.
GCCTCCTGTTGCTCAATGGAATGGTTTTGCCGCACAAGCTCCGTCCCCAGGCTTTGCCGGGCGACTTCATTAGCCTGAACCACAGGCTCTTTCAAGCTTTCCCAGCCGTTTTCTTCCGGACAGTTCCAAATGCGGCCGGCAACCGTTTGCACAACCACATCCTGAAGTTTCAGTTCCTGATTTCCTTCTTGCCAGGCGAAAAACGAGTTGAGCCAGTTTTTTCGTTCCTCAGTCAACCCTTCTAAACCTTTTTGCTCCGCGTACCGGGCATTGTCCCAGACCAGGCGAGCCTCGCCCAGTTCCCGATCCGCTTCTCCGTGCTTCTCTTTGGCCCGGGCCTCCGAGCGGAAAGCCTCTAAAGCCGATTCGATCTTATCTTCATAATCTTTGGCTTCCTTATGCCAAAGAGCAAAGGAAAAGTTTCCTTTCGCTTCGCGGAATTCCGAGGCCGCCACCTCATGGTTGAGAAAGGCTGTTTCCTCACCCAAGGCGTCCATCTCGTCCAGGTTCTCCTCCAGGGCAGCCTCTGCCTTGGCCAGTTTTCCTTCCGTGGTCTTAATGCTCTCTTGAACCTCACGCTCTTTTCTCTGCTTGGCCTCAAGTTGATCCGCTTTCTTCTTTGTTTCGGCCTGAACTTCCAGCAGTTTCGCCTCAAGCTCCGCTTTTTCCTTTTCGGCTTTGAAGACATCGTGCTGCTGCAGAGCCTCTTGTTCCCGCTCCAGCACCTCTTTTTCTTCTTTATATTCTCAATCGTCTCAGATAGGGGCCGCAGTTCCTCATCCGCGAGCGCAGGCAAGGATTCGTTCAGAATCTCAAAAATGACCGTGGGCCGGAAATCCTTCGAAAGCTTGGGGCTGCGCACCTGAATGAGGAGCTTCATGAGGTCGTTAAATTCGTCCAAGGATTTGAAACCAAAGAGGTAGCGATTTAGTCTTCCATCCTGCGGGCGCGGGAGCCAAAGGGATCCAGGCGATCCGGGCTTTTGCGTCCATCCAGGAGGACCGGAATCAGGCTCTGCATGGTGACGGATTTCCCGGAGCCGTTGGAACCGCGAAGCAAAAGTTTGCCCCCGGAGAATTCGAATGCTTCCTCATCATAGTACCAAAAATTAAAAAGTCCCGCCCGGTTGGCATGCCAGCGTTCAGTCAATGGTTCTACCTCCAGTCCCGGTTTGCGCGTTTTCCGGCTTGAAATCCTTAGGATACTCCCCAGCCAGGCGGAAAAGGGCCGGGCGAAGGCGGATGCGTCCCGTCTCTCCTTCCCGTTCCGCCATTTTCCAGTCTATCATCGTAGCGAGGAGATCTTTGGCCGTCTCTTGAACCAACCCTTCCCGGTACTGTTTGCTCCAGCCCGGACTATAGCGCGCCTTAAGGGCTCTGACTTCCTGCTCAAATTCAAAAGGTGTGAGAAGGAGGCAACCCTCAGCATCGCGGGCAAAACCCAATTCATCCCAGTGTTCACGAAGCTCAGAGGAACATTGCAGGACCAAATCCGTAATCCCTTTTTGATCCGGGAACAAAGTGAGTTCATGATCATACTCCGGAGCCACGACCAGGGCCGTATGCCGATAAAGTTCGAGCTGCCGGCCGGTGTGAGCCTCAATATCCTCCTGCAAGCGGCGGCGGAAGTTGCGCAAATAGTGAAAATCCCCTTCTTCCATCTCTTCGCGGTACATCACCGGAGAAAGGAGCAACTGGCGATAGACCCGGTTGCGGCGCCTTGAACCCCCGCTTTCATCGTCCCCTTCCTGCAGATCCGCGGCAAGGAGTTCCTCCTTCGTCTGAAACTGAAAAAGGTCCTTGGGATAGGAGCGCATAAAGTAGCGCGCCATGACGGTGGCTTCATAAAGCACTTCCGATTGTTCGCTCTGGTTAAAGGCGGGGGCCCGTTGGGCAATCAGGACCGTGTTACCGTTTATGATAATTGCTGCTGTTACTTCCTTCATACTTACCAACCTTTAGGCTTTAGCAGAGACATCTTCGGAAGATCCCTTGATCCAATCGTGAGACTCCCACTTCTACAAGTGGGAGTGGTACCTCGTACTTTGCTTCGGTGGGGGTAGACTCCTCCGTCGCCGCAAAGTCTTCTTCTTGGGGTTGGCGGCTTTGGCGAAACCCATCCTCAGCCGTGAGGTCATCCTTTGACAGTTGGCGGCTTCGGCGTTAGTGTCCACAGGACACTAACGTCACTGGAGGCTTTCGTCACCGAAGTCTCGATGTTCAACTTTAGTTGAACGAGTTCACTTAACGGTTTCCAAGCTCCGCGTCCAAGCGCCGTTCAATCTCTTCATCCGATAAGTCAAATTCCCGGGCGTACTCTCTGGCCCGTTGCCTTTGCTCATAATAATACTGTCTGCGCTTCTCTTTCTCAAGGTCCGGATCCTGTTTTCTGCGCCCGAGGTTTCGCAGGCTCCGAAAAATGACGTAGCTCAGAAGAGAAGTCAGTAAAAGCATTATGATACTTTGAATTGGATCTCCGAAACCAAAACCGATGATCATTGTGTCCGCCCCTGACCCTATATATATCGTGTCCTAGGTCTATTTTAGCATAGGATGAACTCCGAATCACTCGCCAAGTGAATTATTCATTGGCTAGATACCATTTTTGCTCTGAAACCCATCCCGACCTTTTCGTTGTTCACCCGCGCCATATCGGCCCCACCGTATCAATAACCTACCTGGCAGGCAAATCCTCAATTCCATGACTCGAGCCCATGCCTTCTTTCCAGCCCTGAATCATCAAACCTTCACCGTTTTCCGCATCACAAACCCCGGCAATGGCTCCTTCATCTTCCAAACAATGCTGATCGGAGCAGAACCGTAGTGACTTTGATAATCGGCCAGTCCAAGGCAAGTATAGGGTGATGTGAAGGCCGTTTCCTTATTGTACTCCCTAACAAAGAATAGTACATTCCCACCCTTGGCTGATTGGTTAATATACCTCTGCCCTGTGGCAGATTCCTCGGTCGTTCTGCTCTGGGATTGCCAGTGAAATAGCTCCTCGTTAATGGAATAATCCTGATACATCGTTGAAGGTGAATAGTCTTTTTCCGACTTATTCAAGGTCACGAAAAACACATCGAGATTCTTTTCAGGCAGGTATAAGACGCCTTCCCGGAAATGACTCCTCTTCCTTTCCGTATGTTTTCCCAGGGCCACCAAAATCTGATCAAATGTATACGAACAGTATAGATCCAATGGATACTCCTGCCCAAATTCGTCCAAAGGCTTATCGACAAAATCTATTTTTTGATACTGATATTCCAGAAGGCCCAGCAGTTCATCATAAAGCAATGGATCGTCAATGGCCCAATATATTGCTTCTTCCACAGAGGCGAATCTATTGCCCAGATCCTCCAGCCCTTTCCCCCAAACGGTATAATAAAGCATCATAAGCATAGTTCTTTCCACCGGTGCTAAATGTGGCATTGATGCACCTTTACCTACCAGTATCCTGGGTAGAATAATCTGGCTAAAGCGAATCCAGCGCCGGGAATCAGCCAGGGACAGTCTTCCGAGCGCAGACGATATCAGCCTTTCCCTTTCCGGCAAAACCTTGTATCCTTTGAGCAACCCGGCTTTGGCCGCCAACCCTACCATAGAAATCTTCTTACTGTAGACATCTTGAGGTTTCACGTGGTAACCTTCAAAAAACTCATTGACTTTAAGCTCACCGTTGATTTCCAGAAAATCGTGGAGCTTGCTGATCAGGTTTCGTTTGCTGTTTATGGCATTTCTGATATTCGCCAGGATATATTCCTGGGCCTGCTTTTCCAATTGGATCGAACAGCCTCGGGGGACATGGGCAAAACCAGTCTTAACTTCCTGCTCGACAGATTTTCGGGTCCTGGCCAGCAAGGCTTTAAAGCGGTCTGCAAAAGAGTACTTGGTGTGCGCCTGTCCCACAAAATCCAAAACTGTAAGGCTCTCTTTGCCATCGCTAAGCCTTAGTCCACGTCCCAACTGCTGCAGAAAAACCGTCAAGCTTTCCGTCGGACGCAGGAAAAGAACAGTATTTACTTCTGGAATGTCTATGCCCTCATTATAAATGTCTACAACAAAAACAAACTTGATTTCCTTGTTGACAAGGCGACGTTTCACACTGTCCCTTACCTCATCCTCTGATTCCGCAATGAGATAATCTGAAGGGATACCTGATTTCTTAAAGACATTGCACATGAATTCCGCATGCTTTTTGGTAACACAAAATCCAATGCCGATAATCTCTGAGCGGTCAAGACAGTATCTGTCAATCGCATTAATGATATTCCCCACGCGTTTGACAGCGACGGCTTGCTCAAAAACATAGAGGTTTTCGATTTGCGCATCATCATATTTTCCACCAACCCAGCGAACCTGACTTAGGTCCACATCATCAGTCACGCCAAAATAGTGAAAGGGGCTTAATAGTTTTCGTTCAATAGCTTCCCATAATCTGATTTCAGCAGCAATCCTACCCTCGAAATACGCCAAGATGCTTCGCCCATCCGCTCTCTCCGGTGTCGCTGTTAGTCCCAATAAGACCTTAGGCTTATAATAATCCAAAAGTTCTTGGTAGGATGGAGCAGCAGCATGATGGAATTCATCAATCACGATATAGTCAAAAAAGCCAGGAGTTGTTACCCCAATGAGTTCTTTGGAGTTAAATGATTGGATAGATATAAACAAGTGGTCGAAGCTGTCGGGCTTTACTCCCCCAACCATCATGGAGCCGAAATTCAAATCTTTCAATATCCCTCGAAAGCAGGCCATGCTCTGACTTAGTATTTCCTTCCGGTGGGCGACAAAAAGCAGCCTGTTCGGCTTGTTAGGGTTCGCCCGGCAGAAGTCCCGGTAATCAAACGCAGCAATAACCGTCTTACCGGTACCCGTTGCCGCCACTATCAGGTTTTTGCAAGAATGATGGACTTTCCTTTCCGCTTGCAGTTTATCTAGGATCTCCTGTTGATAATAATAGGGCTTAATGTCAAAGTTAAAAACAACGCTGCCTTGTTCATCCTGGCTGATTCTTCTTTCGGACTTTAACGCTTTGCGCAAACGTTCGGAATCGAGCTGCGGGATAAAGGTAGTGAACTCAGGACTATTCCAATACCCTTCAAATGTTGCCCGGATTTTCTCCAGGATGTCCCCTGAGTCATATTGAGATAACTTAATATTCCATTCCAGCCCACTGGTCATGGCTGACTCGGATATGTTTGACGATCCAATATAGACAGTGCTAAAGCCGGTATCCCGCCAAAAAACATAGGTCTTGGCATGCAGACGGGTCCTATCAGTATCATAGGAAATATGGATTTCCGTATTGGTAAGTTTACTGAGCTGCTCAACCGCTTTGAAATCAGTAGCGCCAAGATAGGATGTCGTAATCACTCTTAATTTGCCGCCATTTGCTGTAAATCGAGCAAGTTCATTGATGATCAACCTTAAGCCACTCCACCGGATAAAAGAAACAAGAAAATCGATCCTGTGGCTGCTCAAGATCTCCTTTCTGAGTTCTGAAACCATACTTGGCTCATGAACTGCACCGGTAAAAAGGGAGTTTTCTGAGATAGAGGTTTCCGGCCTGACAATCTTTTCTGCATCCATTAATGCTGTTTGTCTGTTTGCTTTCTTGTCAACCAGGGATAACAACAGCTGTGCATCTTGCTCGATGAGAAAACTCTTAACCCGCTTTAAGGCAGTTTCATCCTTTTTGAAACCAAAACTTTCTGTTTGGATGCACCCGATGATATGCAGCAAAATACTATTACAAAAATCAACCCGGTCTCTGACAGCTGCATCCCCAGCATCAATATAAGCAAATATTTCCCTCAGGATTCTGGCAAAGTACCCGGCCAAGATCTTGGTGGACTCCGCGGAATCCAACGGTTGAGTATCTTTAACTACAAGTTCCTGATCGATTTTCCTAAGATTTTCAATGATGATTCCGTTGATGATTTGCTCATAAAGCCCGTAGACAATCCCTGACATGCTCCACCTCTAACCCATGACTGACTTAACTTTTTGCACCAAGGGAATATCCGCAGGCGCAAAATCATATAGATCCAACTGGGCGCGATTAACCCACTCGATACGGCTATGCACACTCAATGAAAAGTCACCTGAAATCCACTTACACCAAAAAGCCATGAGCCGGATTTCTCCGCTATCATACTCATAGATGCTCTCGCCGAAAAAATCCAAGACTTCTATATCGACATCAAGTTCTTCTTTTATTTCACGTTTCAGGCATACCTGGGGAGTCTCTTCTGGCTCAATTTTACCGCCCGGGAATTCCCATTTGCCTGCCAGATTTTCACCGGGGGCCCGTTGGGCAATTAGGAATTTGTCACCGTTCAAGATAATGGCTGCTGTTACTTCCTTCATACTCATCAACCTTTACTACTTTATCACGACACTCTTATTCTATAAGATGGTTGCTCCTTTTATCGCCCAGCGGAACTTCCAGATCGGGTGCAATCTTGCCTTCACGGATATACCTCTCGATAGTTTCCGCATCGACCATCCGGACGAACTCCAGCTGGGATATCATATCTTTAACTTCATCCTGCCAGTTGAACAGGTTAATCAGCTCATAATCCGCGACATCCACTGGGAAATCCAGATAGACCGACGGCTTTTCTCCTTTGGCCAGCAGATCCCGGTCAAGTTGAAACTGTTTTTGAGAAGCCACGACATATTCTCCAGCCTTGTATTCCTTAAGGTTGAATAGCCTGTGCAGGGAATAAGGCTGGTTGAACAGGGGCAGGTAATCATTCAGGATTCTAAATGTGGGCATTTCTCCCACAAAAGTTCGCAGCTCATCCCTGACTTTTTCCGGTTGATCCAATCGTGAGACTCCCACTTCTACAAGTGGGAGTGGTACCTCGTACTTTGCTTCGGTGGGGGTAAACTCCCCCACCGAAGTCTCGATGTTCAACTTTAGTTGAACGAGTTCACTATAATTTTACCGGATGCTTGCAGACGGTTTAATCTGCATGGTATCAGCTCCTCATAGTAAAATTATATCCATATTATAATCTTTTCCATGCCATGTAATCAATCAGTCCCCGCCCTATGCGGTTCCAGCATTTCCTGCCGAGGTTGACATTGAAGTTGTACCGGATTAGTATTTTCATAAAAGAAAAGGGAAGAGGAGATTATCGTGGAACAGATCATACCAACAAGAGAACAAGCCTATGATCTCTTAACCAAGTACAATAAAAATGAGAGCCTAATCAAGCACGCCCTGGCTGTTGAAGCTGTTATGCTTCATTTTGCTAATATTCTGGAAGAACCCGAAAAGGAAAAGTGGGGCATCATTGGATTGGTACATGATGTTGATTACGAAATGTACCCTGAAGAGCATTGCCTAAAAGCCAGGGAAATACTCAGGGATCACAACTGGCACGAGGACTATATCCATGCTGTGGAAAGTCATGGATGGGGGCTATGCTGCAATGTTGAACCTGTCCATAGGATGGAAAAAATTTTATTCACCATCGACGAGTTAACCGGATTAATTTCCGCTACAGTTGTCCTACGACCCAGCAAGAGTATCCTTGACCTTGAACTGAAATCAGTGAAAAAGAAATGGAAGCAGAAAAGCTTTGCTGCGGGTGTAAATCGGGAGGTCATCGAGCAAGGTGCTAAAATGCTGAATATGGAACTAGACTATATCATCGGCGAAACAATTAAAGGCATGCAAAATGCTGCGGAAAGCATTGGACTACAAGGAGACGGCATCGGAATCGCTCATTCGTCCCAGTCGTCATAGTCGAGGTATTGTTCGGGAGCCGTATACAGTTGGCTACTTCCACCCCTCTCACCAGTCGAACTCAACCTGGCGCCTCTTTTTCAGCTCTTCCTCCAGGGGTCAATGTGATAGGAGCCGCGTTCAATCTTCGATGTCATATCGATTCCCAGCTGGTCATACACCTGATTTCCAGGCTGGAACTGGTCAGGGTTTTCTGCTTAGCGTCGGCAATCAGTTTTTTAACAAGCTCAAGCATACTTCATCCTCCTTGGGGTCTCTGAACTTTCTTCTTGGCCTCATCGTTCAAGCGCCAGACGAAGGCGAGAAGTTCAGCGACAGCATTAAATAGCTTCGGGGGTATTTCGTGATTAAGTTCAACTTGCAGCAGGGCATCGACGAGGGCAGGATTCTCCTGAATTGGGATCCCCTCCTCTTTCGCCACTTCAATAAGGCGCTCGGCCAGATAACCTTCGCCTTGAGCCACTACTTTGGGAGCCCCGTGATAATCATATTTTAAAGCCGCAGCCTTCGGACGTTGATTCATATTTTGATGTCCACTCCTTTCGGCTCGATCCCCTGAATAAAGGCATCGAAGCGTTCATCCCCCAGGGGACTCACCCGAACTCCGAGGAGTTGGTAGCCTTGTGAAGCAAACTGTTCGACAACGGAAGTTTTAAGTTGTCCCCAAATCGTGGACACCATTTCTGGGATCTCCGTCATGATGGTAACGCTCAAAGTGCGATCGCGAAACAGTGCATCAATACTATTTCACCAAGGACGTCGGTAACAGTGCTTAAGCCGAGGCGACAGTGTTCCGCGTCAATCGTTTTCCCCTTTTTGTTGCCATGGATGGCGATCCGCGCCTGATGTCCTTTATCTTGGGCCAGATATGGTAAATCCATCACCAGGTAGGCCTGTGAATCTTGCTCGGAGGAATGTTTGAGCTGCATGCTTGTTAGCGTGTCCAACGCAGATTTGGCTTCGGGGTCTTTTCTGGCAGCGTCTATCAATTGAGCTTTCACCGTGTCCTTAAGGTCCGCAAATTCTTGACTTTGAAAGGGTTCGGTAAGGCTAAGAGCTTTCCAAAGCCTTTTTTCATAGTCCAGGCCTAGCTTTCGGAACATGGTGCTGAGAGCTTGCACATTCGATCCTTGAATTTCAGACGTTACGACATTAGTAAACAAAGCCAATAGCGGCAACTCTGGTAGCTGAAGATTTTGCAGAGATGCGTTCTGAGATGGAACGCCTTGCGGCTGTACGTTATGAGACACAATGTTCTGAGGAGGTAAGCTTTGAGAGAACGGATTTTGAAGCGGGACGCTTTCTATAAGAGTGCTTTGAGGTGCTACGTTCTGAGTCGATGGGGTCTGAGACGGCTCGTTCTGAGTCGATGGGGTCTGAGACGGCTCGTTCTGAGTCATTGGGTTCAGTGACGACATGCCTTGAGATGTAGCTCCCTGAGACGGTAGGTTCGGTAATGACCCTGTTTGAGACAGCGTGCTTTGAGTGAGAACACTTCGAGTGTGTATGTTCTGAACTGAAGTATTTGGGCTCTCAGCGGGTGCCAGAGCCGGCCCTTCCTGACTGGTTAGGACAGGGGCCTTTCCGTTTCCGCCAGTCGGGGAGGGCACTTTTTCCGCCGGGCTCGCAGGAAGCACCTTCAGAATAAGATTTTGAACTGGGGATATTCCGTTAACATCCAAGATCTATCCCTCTCCTCTTCACATTCCTCAGACTTCTTTGGGTCGTTCGCTTTCTGTTCATCACAGAATTCGGCGATAGGAGTGCTATTTCCTTCTTTATGGAATTTCTTTGGGGTGTTTTAAATAGCTTACAGACAGGGGAACTTTGATGTGTAGCCCCGCACACTCGTGACTTCAGTCGTGAGTTATGGTTCAAGACAACGTGAAACCTCCCTCAGTTTAGGATAGCCGAAGGAGGTTTTCTTGGTCGTTCTTTCAATTCCAAGGTTCGGTGGCTTCCCCAAGGCGCTCGTGCAATTCCTTGTCCAGGATATCTGCAGGAAAATATCGTCCGGGACACTCGGTGTTGGCACCGGGAATCTCTCGATGGAGCTCAACGTGGGGCTTGCCGAATGATGAATCACGATCGCCTGCCAATCCATGCTATTGCCTATTCCTCTCTCATTGGCTCGGTGTATTCTGTCATCAAGGTTCCATAGTTTACTCCGACCACCTCAGCGATCTTTACAGCCCACTGGGGACTCATGGCCCGCCGACCTCGCTCCAGGTCACTGATAATGCTAGGGGCGATGCCTGTCCGAACTGCCAGTTCTTTCTGTGTCCAGATGTTTGCGTTGAGCCGGGCTTTGCGCAAATTCCGTCGGATCTGCCCGGCTGGATAAAGATGCAACGGCTTTACGCTCCTTGACACCCAAAGCTTTGTTCACTGCCAAAAACTCGTAGGACGTAGAACTGTGATCAGACGCAAAACCTTTCCTGATGCTGAGGATTTTCACCAGAGCCCCCCTTTTATTGATGACATGTTGTATACCTTTTGTCTCCCTTCGGCTTTAGTCCTCTTCCTTCAGCCACCGGGGATAGTCACGGCACTCCGCTTCCTCCAGCCACCCTTCGATCTCCTCCAAAGTGGCAAACGGAAATCCGCCCTCGGTACAGCCTATGCTTTCCTGAATATCCACCAGCATGGCATACCGTTCATCCACAGGATGTTTTCCGGACTTAGCCGGTAAAAGAATTGGCGCCGGACAACCCGGATCAGCGCCCAGAGCATCCGGAGCGAAGACTCTGCAACCCCCGCATTGGCTCTTGGCCATACACTGACCACACTGGCTCTTCTTGAAACCTTTATGCGTCCGAAACTTCCGGTACCTACGCAAGATTTCGCTGTTTCTCCAGATATCCTGAAACTCATCCGTCGGCAAATGTCCGGCTCGGAATTTTGGTCCGACCAGTTGGGAACAAGGATAGACCGACCCGTCCGGGGCGATGGACAATATCCTCTCGGCTGCGGAACATCCCCTGATCCCATGATATCCGGCCTGCTCAGGTGGCAAATGGCGTTCCAGAAAAGCCAAGCCACAGTCGACTCTGAATTGAATATGCGAATAAGTATCCACTGTGATTCCCAGTTTTTCTTCCAGAGACAAGAGTTCGTCACTTGCAGGTTTTTCTTGGACCCAACGATTTCTGTCTCCCGCTGGTTTATAGCGCAATAAGGTTATTCGCTTAAATCCTGCCCTAGACAGTTCTTCAATGATAGACTCAAAATCATGTATGGTAGAGCGGGACAGGATCAAATTAGCCCCGACATCAATGCCTTGCTCCCTGGTTCTAACGATGAGTTCGCTTAGCTTTTCCCTTTCCGCGCTTGGGTGCTGGATCAACGCATCCTGCTTGATGCCGACCTGCAAACTGGTAATATATTTCCCTATCTCTTTTAAAGTTCCAATGTCAAGGTGCCTGCCTGTTGTCACATGGGTAACCATATTTCCGGCCTTGGCACGGACCAGAAGTTGGATAAGATCCGACCGCAAAAACGGTTCCCCTCCGCCTATAGCTAGCTGGAAGATCCCAGCCTCCGCCAACCTGTCAATCAGTGCCAGGGACTGTTCTGTATCGAGCTCCGCCGCTGTGGTATGACTATGCCGCTGGACATAACAATCCGGACAAGCCAAATCGCAGCGAAAGGTAACTGCCCAATGCACGGTTTCCGGCGCGCTGAGTACTGAGCCGGAAGGCCACTCTTCCAAACCGTCTTTTTCTGAAACATCAGCTTCCTCCAAATTCCGGTGAAGCAAGCCTGAAGGCATGACGATCAACATGTTCAAGGCTACCAGCTTGTCAACGATCTTTAGGGCTTGAGGATGGTTAAGATGGTGATTATAGCGTTCAAACCATACCCTGTCGAGATTGTTGATATCGACGACTCCTCTGCTTTGAATCAATGAGACCAACCTGTAGGCTTCCCTGTCCACTTCCATCGTGGTTCCTGTCCGAGTATGAAAGAGAATTCCACCAAAATGTTCCTGCCTCAGGCGGACAGTGTCTGGGAAACTAAGGTGGGGCGATCTAGACGCTTTTTTCAAATCGGTATGTCTCACTTTTACCCCCCGGAATCCGAAGAATTGCCAAAATATAGCATAGACTCAGACCTGCACCTCACGGAAAACGCAAAGGAATGGTAAAACCAATGTCAACCATTTTCACCGCATCTGCTCACTTACCGTTATCTAAACTCCTCATCTAACCGTCGTTCAATCTCTTCATCCGTCAGATCAAATTCACGCGCGTAGTCCCGCGCCCGTTGCCGTTGCTCATAATAATGCTGTCTGCGTCTTTCTCTCTCGAGCACGGGATCCCGATTCCTGCACCCTGCATTGCGCCAGTTGCGAAAAATCACGTAGCAGACGAGCGAGGTTAACAACAGCATGAGAATGCTCTGCACAGGATCCCCGAATCCCCGAATCCCCGAATCCAAAACCGATGATCATCTTATCCACCCATTTTCACTTAAAACAAAGGCGCAATGCCCTAGAAGTGATTTTCAGAGGACCAAGGAATCACTCAAGGTCTCTACGAAATGCATAAACTCGGATATTTGTTCAACAAGAGTTTCTGTCAGTGAAGCTACACCCTTGGCCAATGGCTCCATCTTGCGCCAACGCAACTCGGATCCATAGGCATGGCGAAACATATGTCGAAAACGTCGGTATTCGTCTAATTCCTCGGCTATATCGCGAGATATAATTCTTGGACGGATCTCGGGAATTGTAACTGTCATTGAGTGTAATAATTCGCGGTGATAATCTCCACCCGGTGGTTGACTACCGTCAAAAGCTCTTGAAATCCGCTCGAATATGGATTCGACGCCAGTAAAATAATGGTGCAAATAGCCTGCACAAGCCATAAGGTCAGACCCTCTTAACGGACCTTTGTTATTTTCTAAAGCTTTGGCTACTTCCTCAATGTCTTTCACCAAGTTTTGTATTGAGTTTAAGTCATCCTTAATATCGACAACGAGTTTTTTGTACTGTACCCGTCTTTTTTCTGCACTCGTCACAACCGCACCCCATCTCTTATGATACGTTCTTTCATACTGTCCTGAGCAAACTCCAACTGTATGAAATCTAAAGGAATAGGTTCAGCAATGTTTTCGGCTATCCGATAGGCCTTAAAATACTGTTCTTCGGGCAGCCCCTTTACGGCAATATCAATATCTGACTCCTCTTCAAATAAATCGGTTGTCAGTGAGCCAAATAGGTAAACTTCCACGTCGGGAAATGCGCTGCTCAGAGCCAAAGCAACCTTTTTCGCTTTTTCGCAAGCTTCTGCATAGTAATTTAGTCGACGTTGTTCCTCAGCTTCAATTTTTGATTTATTTCCGGCGACATATGGGGAGATATCCATACTCAACGCCTCCGCCATGTAAACTTCCTATATATACCATATCACAATTACCATCAACAGACAATGGGAATTTGCCCATGATTAGCCCACAAGAGCATCGGCTCCTGCATCGGACTCGCTCATTCGTCCCATTCATCATAGTCGGGGTATTGTTCGACAGCCGTACCGCGCTGAGCAACAAGTAACACTCCAACAAAGCGGCTACGCAATACTATTTGGCCGATATTGGTGGCATAGCGTCCCAAGTCTGGCCGAGCAATATTCGTCCAGCTTTTTTCTTGTTAGGCCCATCCCATTGCTTAAAATAAAACGTCACATTCTGCCGTTCACATTGTTCTTTAATTGAGAGAATCCACTCAAGCTCCATCGGTCTGGCTTGCGAACCGCTTTCTCCGCCAACAATAGCCCAGTCCACGTCAGTCAAGTCTAATTTCCCAGCATCACTGATCAGTGGTTCGAAGGATATAAAACGTATCCGCGCACCGACTTGACGCAAGGCGTCAATCCTATCTCTGTACTTATCACTTTCAACGGTAACTCCTTGCCAAATGTTCGGGGTCCAATTCAGCTCTCCGGACAGGTCGGACAGCCGGTCACCGGATTCCACGTATTCTCCGTCCATTCGATTTTGGATTTGACGCCCATGGTTCGTACCTTCCTTCCCTGTTCTAGCTAGTGTGAGTCAAAATATTGTCGGCAGCTTTCAGAGACAATTCAATAGCCTTAGGTGATTTATTACTGACCGCAAAACAGAGAAGAAACAAAGGCGAATTATTAACCGGATTTCTTAATACACTTGGGTGTTTAGAAACTCGGAAAAAATCGTCTTGACATCATTGACTACAGCCTTCTTTGGCTGCAATTCAAACAAAACGGCTCCACCGCCTAAAAAGGGCTCATAGTAAGTTGACACGTTTTGCGGAATGTATTTCATAATCCGGTCTAAAATCCGCCTCTTGCCACCCACCCATTTGACCACGGGTGAAACCAGCTTATTTTTTCCCCTAAATTCTCTCAACGATTATCCATCCCTTATCTACAACTAAGCTTTCTTGACTTCTACTTGCATGACAGAGTCTACAGGTTCTTTATTCACCATGTCAGCGAAAAGATCCTGCTTAGTGACCATCAAACCTTCACCGTCTTTTACATCACAAACCCCGGCAATGGCTCCTTCATCTTCCAGACAATGCTGATCGGTATAGCTCATTTTCTTTAGAACATGCTGCGGAATTTGGGGGCAAACAGACCTTGACTGGTTTGCATAATAGCCAAGAAGTAGATTTACCGTATCAGTAGATAAGGCATGAGGTTTCCCGTCTCTTCTAGAAAAGAACAACGGATCTTTACCATCTGTACTTGGATGCGGATGAAACTCCCGAAGATAATTGTTTATGTGTGCAACTGTTTTCTCCATCAACGGGACATTTCGGCTTTTGTTGCCTTTACCTGTCAGGGTGACAAAGGGCGACTTAACATTGACAAGGTGCAGGTCACGCAGAGTTAGGTCAACAATTTCCTGAGCTCTGGCAGCTGTATCATATAACATAATCAACACGTCAAGGTCAATATGCAATTTCAATATATTTCAGGGTGCAATGCCTTCCGGCACAAAAATCAAGCCAAACCGTCTAAAACGATCTGGCCGTGCTTCCTGCCCATAAGCTTCACTTTTAATGAGAGGATGCATTCCCAATAGCTTGCCCAAAGATTTCCTTGCTAAGTTGGTAACGCTCAATATTCTCTTTGTAAGTATTCTTTCAACATGGGCTCTACAAACACATAGGTTCCATGGTCAGTCTTTTCAATGATACCCTTATTAATGAGCATATCGACCTTTCGTTTAATTTCAGTCGGATGTGTTCCTTTTTCATAGATAGATTGCTTTTGGATTAAGCGGGTTAGGATTCTTTTAGCCGCTCCTAACTCGTCCAATATACCATCGAAAACTGGGGTAAGCGAGGCTAAGGCCCGGTTTGTTCCTAACTGTACCGAATCAAGGGTCAAGGTTTTTTCGCCTGTTTCCAGCAACAGATAGTACGTTTCTGAACAGATAAGCATGGTATCCTGTGGATGTCCGCCACTTATTTTAATGATTTCGTGTATGACTTGGTCCTTACACTTGATTCCCTGATCTCCGAATTTCCTTTTAATGTATGTTGTCCACGCCAATGGAGAAATGGGTGGCAAAGGCAATATGGTTGCAAAACGGTAAAATGCTTGATCCGGCCCAGCAAAGATAGTGTTCATAATCCCTTCTTTGGAACCCAGAAAGAGATAATTAGCCTTGGTATGCAGCTGGAAATGAGAACGCATAAGTTTAAAAACATCGTCGCCGACAATACGGGCAGCATCTTGAAATTCATCAAAGACAACAATGGTTTGTTTTTTGTCGACAACAGCCAACTTTTCCGGTAAATCCAAGGCATAAGATAACAGAATATCATCGGATGTATTCTTGTCAGGCAGATTTAGTGAAAACTCCAAGCCTTTTAACTTCATAGCCAGCTTAGTAGCACTCGTAACGGATTTAATTCCTTCTTTTAGCGCATCCATAGTTCTATGAATTCCGGTCCTATTTTCTAGGCAAGCATCAATAATAGCGGTGGCCAGTTCTTGTTTAGTGGAAACCCTAAAGAAATCAACCGAAGCAACATAAAAACCTTGTTTTTTGAGTTGTCTTAATGTTTCTAAGGCCAGTGATGTTTTACCGATCCTGCGTGGCCCCGTCAGCATGATGCTTTGCCCATCAGCCAACCTGGTCTGTATTGATTTCAAGAAGTCCTCACGATCGACGATGTCATCCTCTGCTACGGGACCACCCAAGGGAAATAAGGTATTTGACATGGATAAATCGCCTTCTTTCACATCACATCATCGGTAATATTATATCACGTTTTTTGTGATAATAAAAGCTGGGCATGGGCAACCGTTTACCTCAGCTATTTTGAAAGCACAGGACGGCAATGGGCACGCCGGAAGGCCCTAAAAGCCATCGCACAGTTCCAAGAAATAATTCTCATACTTCCTCCGCCATAACATTTTCAGCTATGTTTTTGTCTATTATTAACTTATCAAGATATCTAATCCTCGAATCAGGCTTCTCCAATAACAACCATTCTAAATATTCCTTGGCCATTCCACGAGCCAAAACATCGTGGTCTAGCTGGTTGGAATACCCTCTTAAACAGCCATAGCAGGCTGTCTCCTCACCACACTTGCAGTGGCCATCGACACGATGATAGGCAGCCTTCAACACCGCATCAAATTGTGAATATATGCGTTTAACGTGTCCCGCTCCTCCGGGTGCCTCATCAAATAGTATCACGACGGGATGATTTCCAGACCTATCGATGCATCCGTTTATATCATCCCTTGATATTCCTAAGGCATCTGAGGCTCCTTCAAGGATGGCATACAATAATGTTGTCCATTGGTCCTTACCCTCAATGAGGCTTACATGTCTCGTAGGGAATTCAAGCCACAAGATATCGCTCGTGAAGATATGACCCAAGGCGGCATTCGTGGCGTATTTATTCGGGCAGTCTTTTCCCATTTTGTTCTTATGCTTAAACTCCTGCGGCGTTGATTGTGCGTAGCCACAATATTTGCAAATGAACAACCCTGCTCCCGTGGTTCCCTTATTCATGATCACCAGTTTTCCTTGGGGTGAATATTTAGAATGGATGCTCTTATCGGCAATTTGAAGTTCTGCTTCTTGTTTTTCTGCTTCTTGATACGAGTCTAACGCATCAAAACCACCGAACTGCACTCTTGTAGGGTAGAAACGTTTAGGCCTGCTCTCCCCCACTCGTTTTGCTTTTTCAATCCAGGATGTCGAAAAGCCAAAGATCGGTATAATTACTTTATGTGCTTTCATGGGTGTACCACAAATGCACAATTGAAGGTTCTCATCGTTCTTTTCTTCGATCGTGGTAATCCCATCGGGGAACGAAGTTCGTCTACAATCCGGACACTCAAAATATTGGTAAGTTGGCCATTCTTTATCCCTAATTTTGATGATGGAATGGCTTGTCCACACTTTACCAGCAGCAATGATTTCACTGCCAGGAGCATATTCGGAAATTGCCATTTTCAAGTCACGTGACAAATCAACATCTTTGGCTTCCGAAGCATTACTTAATATTTTGAGTTTAACGACATCGACGGGGAAACCGTATTTTGGTATGACACCACTCGAAGCAAGGAAGTTAATGGTTTGTTGTTTTTCAAAGGTATTGATTAAGCGCAGCAAATCATCGCTTTTTTGCATTTTAGACATCCGTTTTTTGAGGTTTTCACCAAGTGTTTCAAGATCCCTTTGCATTTCCTCAATCGAATTGGTGAGCGTGCCGTCAACTCCGATTAACTTATCAACAAAGGCCCACTTCTTGATTTCCAGTCTGCTCATTAATTGCGGTGTCAGAACCCTCTCTATCGATTGAATTAGATCTTCTGGTCGTTTGTCCAATTCTTTCTGAAGCACCTCTAAAATCGTCGCTCGACCATCCCTTCCCACCAGAGAACGAACTCCCCCTTTAAAATAGGTCTTGCACTCTTCATTTCTACGAAAAAACCAGGCTAACACGATGGAGTTAACATGTCTTCCTGCGATCTTATCGTTGTTCAATTCAATATAGGGTGACTTTATTTTGCCACTAATAATTTCGGTGGGGTTTTCAAAATAGTTAAGGTCATGACTATTACGCCTCGCATAAGTTACCGAGAAGGCAGTTGCCGATGTTCTACGACCGGCCCGGCCGGCTCTTTGGACATAATTTGAGGTTTCCGGCGGTACATTTCGCAGGAGTATAGCTTCAAGTTGCCCAACATCGACCCCCATTTCAAAGGTCGTCGTACAGCTGAGCACGTTAATTTCACCCGCTTCAAATCTTGTCTGCGTAGTACCCGCCGTGTCTTTGTTGAGCTGTCCTGTATGCTCTTTGGCAACCATAGGGATGATCTTTTCATTGCTATAGGCTTGGAAGTAATATGGGTCGTTTCGAAATTCTTTGGCTAAGATTGTTTCTAGTTTACCCCTGCAACGGAACTCTGGACAGACATCTTTGACATTATGAGACGCGATTTTTCCGCAGCGCTGACACCGATACACGGTGTCCTCCTCTTCACAATAGCGCACAACCCATTTTTTGTAGTTAAGTCTCGTAACTTCCCCTTCGCTTCCCAACAAGACTCGCTCTAAATAATTTTTCTCACTTAACGGAAGAATAATACTTTCATAAATACTGTTGAGGATTTCCATGCCTTTAACTTTTGCCTGTTCACTATCACTACCCATAGTTTCAAGGAGTTTACGAAGATAATCATATCTCCGGTTATTGGCTGAGCCAACGGGTAGAAAGCTGGAAATCGTCCCTTTTTCATAAGTTCCACTTTCTATTTTCCTCAAATAGACATTGCGGTTGCGTGGTGCAAAGCTTTCGTTTTCCGGATCGATATTTTCCGGATACGTTGTCGCACCGGCATAGCGCAAGGTATCCATCATAACACAGCATACTTCCCACACCTCATCCGCTGACAAATCCCATTTTCCACTTTTGAGGGACATTTTCTCCGGACTGAATTTAAGGTATCCGCTGCCTTCCAAGCCTTGTTTACGCTCAAGGCCCATGAATTCTTTCATTAGATAAGTGGCAGCGACTATTTCCTTTTCCTGATTGGAAAGATTGTCTGGATACAACACGGCTTCTTTCGCCTTTTTCACGAGACTTCTCATCAAATCCTCGAGCAGTAACCCCTCTGACTTATTTTTTAATTCCCTCAGGATAAGTCTTCGCCACATCAACTGGTTATACTTGTTGTCCATATAGGCAGCAAAAAACGCTGCTTCCTGTCGGTTATCCGAGAACACGAGTAGCTTTCTGCCCGACTCATCATAATACTCGAGGTTTTTAAGCTCCTCTTCAACCTCAAAAAAGCTATCTTCAGGAATCTGCGCATCAACTGTGATTTTTTGTGGGGGTATCATGGAATAGAGACTGTTTGCTACAATATAGGTGGAGGGTTGATTGGCCGTCATAAAACGCTTAATAATTGACATAGAAACTCCACCACAGGCGGCACAGGTATTCACGTCTCTGGCATTTGGTTTTGTCTTCATCTTATAGACATTGATGATTTTACGACTGCTTTTCGTGTTACAACATTCTTCTCGTTTCTTGGCGCCTGACAGGGTCAGTTTGCCACATACTGTACACAATTCATAGGCCTCTACTTTTTTAACGTCCGCCGTTTCAAAGGCTTCATCATCGCCGTTAGTATCCACCTCATCCGTTTCAACGATATCATGTGACAGCATATAATACTCTAACTTTTCTCCGTCGATAGCGGGTTTAAGGTATCCACTTTTCTCTTTGCCGACCAAGTATTCTTGCCCACAGTTCTGACAGTTGGCAAGCTCAAACACCCGTACTTTCAAGTCATCGACCTCAAACAGCTCTTTTCGATCTAAAAAGACTTGTTTTCCTGGATATAGAGCAACATAAACGCCCTCTAAGGCTCGAACAAAAAGATGGTAGCGGGCCGGTAAAAGAGCGGCAGAGTCTGCATCGGGCTTCGCCATTACCCCAAGTTCGATTAATAGTATAAGCCCCTGCTCTCTTGTTGACAGCTCTGCATAATCTACGAAAACCCGCTTGGCAACCTCGGTTAGATCTTTCGGCTTGGCTTCTAACAAATTTAAGATTGTAACGATTCGTTCGTCTTTGACAAGTCTCTCATAGAGCCATGCTCCGACCTTAACTTCATCCTTCATCGCTTGAACGTGTGTTTTAAAATCATGATATTCCTCCAATGAATACTTTTTCATACCCTCTTCGATTTTACACTTTCTGCGTTCAGAGGTGATAATATCTTCAACGTTAAACGTCTCATCGAATATATTCGAAGCGAAGGCGGCGAGATCCGGTAAGGCATCTCTGTTTCCGAGCGTGGCGCTGGTCGCAATACATTGCAGCTTGTTCTTCTCGTTTTGACAAACTCGTTCTTTGAGCCGTCTTAACAATAAGGCAATTTCGGTTCCATTCGCACCTTTATAAGTATGTGCTTCATCTAAGACTAAGAAACGCCAGGCTCTTGCCAGATCACCATCAAAAAATGACGTATCCTCTGGTCTAATCAAGAGATATTCAAGCATAGCATAATTGGTGAGCAAAATATGCGGTGGGGTTTCTCTCATCCTCTGACGCGAAATGAGTTCATTCGGCAAAGGGTTTAAGTCGAAGTCTGTATAATCAACTCCCTTGCGTTTTTTCTTTGCTTTGTATTCCATTTCTTTCTTTTCACGATAAGCCTCAATTGCTTTATCTTGATTTTCTAGCGTTTCACCCGTATATCGACCAAAGGTGATGCTTGGATAGTTAGCTAACAATCCTCTTAAGCGTTTCATTTGGTCGTTCGCTAACGCATTCATGGGATACAAAAGCAAGGCTCTGATACCTGAAGTCAGGTCATTTGCCTCGTTTTGAAGCATGAGTTCGTTAAAAATAGGATACATAAAACACTCGGTTTTTCCGCTCCCGGTACCCGTAGCAACAATGACGTTTTTTCTACCCGTCGTTAATTTTCGAAACGCTGTTTCTTGGTGAACATACAGTGGGCGGTCAATTTCGACGGCTGCCGCGATAGCCTGAAAGCCTTTGCTCGCCACGCCCTCCTCAACCAGTCTTGCGAGTGTTGTTCCTGGAACGAACGGTGGAGTGGCTTCCAAAAAGGGGCCTTTAACGAATTCATTTTCTTTCAAGGCGAGATAGGCTTGCTTTGTCAGGGTATCGTCTTTCACTTTTAAGATTGATTGCAAGTAGGCTAAATAATCGTCTTTAATGGTTTCTGTCGTTTCAATAGGATTCATAGGCACTGCTAATTCCTTCTTCCATTTGTAAAAAGTATATATAATTCAGCTAGAATAAAATCTCTGTAGACCAGCTCAGGATAAGCACCCATGGCATTTTTCCAAAAGGGTAACAGCTCCTGTAAGTCGGCTGAAGCAATGGCTTTTCGCGTTGATAAGGCCGCCAAGGCGCTTGAACAGCCAATGTGGTAAAACAGTCTTTGACTGCCAGCGCTATCCGCTAACCGATGCTTCAACACTTTATGAAAATCAGGGAAGAGCGGCGCATATTTTAAGGTAAGATTCTCTGACTTATACATTTCCTTATTGGCGTATTCAACATATTTCTTCGTGGCCGCATCCTGGTTTTCAGGTGTGATTTCAAATATCAGGGTTAGGTAGGTTTTTCCAAATATCTCATATCCATCAGTATGGCTTTCGTTAGGGGTTTGCCTGCTCCAATTACCTCTTCGATCAGCAACAAACAACGTTGAATATTCCAATCCGTCACCCCAGACTCTCTTGGAACACTCAAACTTAACATAATTACATTGGCATTGACCACTTAAACTTCGTTCTAGACAATCAGTCCAGTCCTGATTGTCACAATCTGCTTTTGGAGAGATTTTTATAATCTCTTTCAAGGATTCATAGCCAATTTTACTCAAGACACGGTCTATATCAACGGAACTATTACTGACACAGTTTCTCACGTTCATAAGAATCGCCATATACTGATTTAGGTCCCACATTTTTTGAATAGATGATTTCTCAAGTAAGACTGAGTTATTGGGACAAAACAGATAAAGTTGCAATTCACTGATTATAATTTGACAATCACTATCTGGTATGCTGCTCTCTAATAGATGGTTTAGAATTTCAAGGCGGTCGGTATTTGTAATCAAAAAATCACTAATTAGTTCACAAACTGCTTTGACGTTTAATTTGATGTCTATTGCCAAATTTGACTTCTCTCCAGAATTGATGAGCAATGAAAAAAGCAAAGGAGCGCATCCCTTGGGGTTAAATATCATTTCACCTTGTTCAACTTGATCTCTAAGCTTCTTTAATAAGACGATAAGCCATTCTGATTTATGAAGTGCAATGGCTGTACCAGATAACCAATCAATCACTTGATTGCTTTTACTGTTCAATAGTTTCTCTATGACGTGCTTCCCATTGACACATATTATATGCTCCCTATCATAGACGGGTATTGCTTGCTCCTCATCCTCGAAAAACGAGAACTCCAGGTCTTCCCTCGCATCAACATAGTAAATGCCATCTCTTAACGGTTGGTCCAGTACGAGGCCCTCAAAGGTTTTACCGGCCTTATCTTTGAACCTTCGTACCTTCTCATTTAGAGAATATTTTAGGGGTTCCATATCAAGATCACTCAGGGAGGTAAACTCCAACCGTTTATTTAACAACTCATTTTCACGTCCTGGATCCCAATATACAGTAGGCCTATCATGACTAATGGTATATTTCGGGTTTTTCAACTGCACAAAACTTTTAACGACAGCAATGCAAATGGGCAAATAGTCGTCATACCCTTTTGTGATATATAGCATCAGCCTTTGAGGTAACAAGTACGCAGCCATTGTATCTTGAAACAAATTTAACGTTACGGAACTGCTACCGAACCCATCCAGCACAATATTTTTACTTTGCAGTTGTTCCGAATTTGCTGCTTCAAGCACTAATTTAACCGCATCATACCGTTCGGCTGCATCCGTAAAACGTAAAGCTAAACGCCACGTTGTTTTTTTGAAATCCTCTATATTAAACTGCTTTGACTTACCAATTTCCATTACGTCATTTTCTCGTTCATCCCAAAAGCTCCACTCTAATTTTCGGATGGTTTTTCTAAAAGGGATTTTTTGAAGGCCATCACTGTCTTTAAAAATAACCTGGCCGCTGATATAGGCTGGTCTATTCGTTGTTGATATTTCTTGCCAATCTGCGCCCCTGTTAGCTGCCGGTAAAACATTGATCCCACTTCTATTTTCAAACTCCAGTGTTATAGCCTCATTCTTTTGCACATAAAAAACTGCCCGGCTATTTTCAAAATATCGATCCGACTGTATATCTTCAATATGAGCGATATACTCAATTTTAGGAGAAAGGTAAAAGGTGAAATACTTTCGGGTTTTGCCATCATAAACCCTCAAATCGTACGCACCATACAGGCCTACGTAATATTCTTGTGCATAATCACTTAAACTAAACTGCACATGGTCGTCGTACACCTTTAGACCGAGTTCGGTAAGCATCGCCGTATGCTTTGTATTTGATAATCTGTGAATTATCACCACTTGCCAATTATTAAATAACGCTTGATAATAATTATCGATATTACCAATTATCTCAACAGTAGGGAAGCGAGTATAAACCGGTGTTTCATTGCCATTATATTTCTCGTCGAATAAAGTGCCGATTTGAACTAGCTCAATGTCAAAGGAATGCTTAGCTTCAATATTGACCACTTCACTTGACGTCTGTATCGTTAGACGAGCATCCTTTTCGGCAGGATAGGCACAAAACGCCTGAAACCCAGCCCAACTTTTGGGCAAATCTATGTCAATCTTATTGATACTGTGAATTTCTATAATTGTTGCCCTACTGCTATCAAAGACCACGACAGATCCTTTTCGTGAAATGTATCTCTGTGTTTTTGGCAAGAGTGAGCCGCTTTCGTTAAAAGTCAGAATATCGTTTTCTTTACCCAATCCATTGATTATCCAAGGACTTGTCAATAGGACTGAATCGTCATCATTATCCGTAAGTTGAATTGTATAGGTGTTCGCAAAATCTATCGGAACGTTTGCTTCACGGGTGTAATTCCTGCGCTTGTCATTATAAACTTGTGAATAAACAGTTTTCTCACTTTCTACATTACCATTACTGATAATAGTCCACTTTAATTTGTAGATTGAATCTTGCCTTAAGGTTTGTTCTGGAATAAATAGGCAAACGCCTTTTGTCTCATCGTAAACAAGTTTGGGTGAAAAGTAGTACTGAGTAGTCTTTCTGCTTTTCGTTCCCAATTTTTTAATTTCCGCACTCCATATTGCATACCTCTTCACGATCCGCAGCTGCACTCCAGGCACGTCAGGAACATCGGCACACGCTATAGAAACCTCGCTAACCGTATGTATCATTTCTCGAAGCTGTACGATGAGTTCAATGGCCCTTTCTGTATGTAGTTTAAAATACCGCTCTACTGGAACGTCAATCAGATAGTTGCGATAGCCCATTAATTCATTGACGAGTTCACGTGCCATGAAATAGGATGAGTTTAGGGTGCAATCTAAAATATCAAACAATTTATCGAAGCAAACACTGGGAATGCCAGCTTGGCAGAGAATCGGTGTAACATAGACATATCCCCCGTCCTCAATAACCTTAAAATTATACTTTTCAAATATATCCCGTACCATTCTGCCTATTTCAGTTTGGTTATTGGTTCCAATATCTATGTTGTAACGGCTTGCCCACCCGCTCCAAAATTCACAGTTATCATATTCATAGAGTACAAAACTAATAATGTCAGTCACCATTACTATCGGATACCTTCTAATAAGGGTTATCGCTTGTTTAGCGGTTGGGTTGCTGCCCAATGCTCCTGCAATTCTTGACTTAATGTGGTCATACTCTTCCCAGCTTATATTCAGATCTCCCCACATCTCACATTGACTCAGGTAGTCCTTGATGTGGATTTCTATAGCACCAATGTCCCAATTCCCTCTTATCGTTATTCTTGGTGTACCAGTTAGTGTAGTCTCCACCGGCTGATTCCTCCATCTATTAAGCAATTGAACGTCTTGCCCCGCTTATGATGGGTAATGTTTCGCTGTTTCAAATGCCTCTTTATGGTCTTTAACAAATTCTTCAGCTAGACCGACAATTGAGTAACTTCCTTAACTATATTCAACATATACATTTGTCAAATCCGCTTTTATAGCGCCACAAGAATCCGCTGTTTTGATCTACGATGTACTTGCTGTCGCACATACAGCACCTCAAATTTCCTTCGATATCCAAATATTGTTCTTTTTCTCTATCCGTAACAAAAATCCTTCTTTATTCAACAAATTCGTCTTCCTATTCTGAATATTAACAGATGGCAAAACGGATTACCCCTCATAAGCAACTTTAACTACAGTATACTACCCAGCTCAGACATCCTTTTGCAACCACGTTCGTGCTGCCTGCACTTGTAACGTGAAAAACGCTCCTACGGTTTCATATATCGAAGGAGCGGATCTTTACTTTGGAAATCAATTCGTCCAGAGTTCTCTCGTGTTTCCAACCTCTATGCAATCTTTTAAATTATCTTTCCAGGACCTGTCTGATCCTATTTTCTAATTCCCAAATGTCTTCCGGGCATAATCTACAAATTCTTTCATATCGCTGAGCTCAGTCTGTCCGGGTATGGAAGGTTGCCGCATCGCATCCGGGCTCAAATCGAGAAACTTCATTTGCTTCAGGTTATCAAGGGTCTCCTTGTGCGTTTTTATGGCCTCAATGTCATAAGAAATTACTGTTCCTCCGTTCATACTGAAGTCCAAACCAAGTATAAAGTTTTTCTTATGTTTATATGCCACCTTGCGGGTTCCACCACGAATTCCCCGCCACTGAAGAATACCCCCTTCGAACCACTTTTCACCCAAGATCTCTGCCAGTGTGTAGCCTCTGAAGACTCCGTCGAAGAACCGGATGGCATCCCGGATATTACTTTTTCCTGATGCGTTCGTTCCCATGAGAACTGTCATTGCGCCTATTTTTAGTTCCGCTTGTTCGAAACTCTTAAATTGTCTCGGCCTAAGACAGATAGTTATTGTCCATGACCTTTAATTCCACAATTTGGTATCATCATATCACCTCTTTTGGCCCATGCCAAGCACTTTCCCTCATCCCACATTGCCTGCATTTCGTTAATGCCTTATTGCTTTAGGCGAAAGTATTGTATCGAACAAGCCAAAGACGGCTGCCCTATACCTTCAGAATCAGGACAGACGCTTCTGACAGAACGGACCTGACAGAGCGGGCCTGACGAAAATACTATTCGCACAAAAGCGGTGATTGTACCATCACCCCCAAGCAATGGCAATAAACTACGCGCTCAATCACTTCGATTAGCGTGTTCTTCTCTCAGTACCCGAGTTAACTAACAGTTAACTTATTTAACGGAAGTTAACTACACGTCCGTTGAGAAAATGGCGTGAGCAACCTATACTAAACCTGAAACGGGGTGAAGTATATGGAGGTGAAGGAAATGGAAAGCATCAATATCGGCACCGTGATTGCCAAAAAGAGAAAAGAAAAAGGGATCACACAGGAAGATTTGGCAAGCTATCTGGGCCTATCCAAACCGGCGGTTTCCAAATGGGAATCCAGACAAAGCTACCCGGATATTACCCTTTTGCCCATACTGGCAGCTTATTTCAACATGACCGTAGATGACCTTTTAGGGTATGAGGCTCAGATGAGCCCGGAAGATGTCAAAAAACTGTATCTTAAACTGGCGGACGCTTTCGCCAATGAGCCTTTTGAACAAGTTTATGCGGAATGCCTGGAACAGGTCAAAACCTATCATTCCTGCGACAATTTAGTTTTTTCTATGGCACAATTGTTGGTGAACCATGCGTCGCTTGCCGGCAAACCCGACCGGATGAATGTTGTTTTTCACGAGGCCGCCGATCTGTTCGAGCACGTGGAAGAAAGCGGAAGCGACGCTGTGCTGGCGCGGCTGGCGCTTTCCATGCGGGCGTATTGCGACCTTGCACTTGGGCAACCTGCCGAAGCCATTAATCTTCTGGACAGAATCGAAGAGCCCATGTTATCATCGGAGGTTCTACTCGCAAAAGCGTATGCCATGAAAGGCGATGCCGAGCGAGCAAAAGACCGGCTGCAAAGCTATCTTTATAAAAATCTTATCAGCCTTTGGGACGCCTTTTCCGACCTGATGGTTCTGTACGCCGATGATACTGAGAAAATCGAAACCTACCTGCAAAAAGCATTGGAGATGGGGCGGGTGTTCAAGCTCAAAGAAATGCAGCCATCCCTTTATTTTAAGCTATATTTGACGGCGGCTTCGCTGCTCGCCGCGCAGGAACAGAAGGAACGGACGCTGGAGATTTTGGAAGCTTATACTGATCTGCTGTCTCAAAAGAATATCTTTCCGGTTAAACTCAAAGGCAACGAGTTTTTTGATCGGCTGAAGCCTTACTTTGATTCCCTCAACCTGGGAACTTCAGCCCCGCGCAGTGATAAACTCATTCAAAAAGACTTAAAAGACGCGGTGATTCACAATCCCGCATTTCAAAGTCTTGCGTCGGAAGAACGTTACCAGCGCCTTACCGGTAAGCTGGAACGTCTGGGGGAGACAGTGTAATGAAAAACATTCTGCCTTATTTGCCGTTTCTCATTCCCATTGCGGTGATTCAAATTGCTCTCGCCGTGGCAGCGCTTGTCCACATCTTTCGCCACAAAAACTACCGGATAGGCAACCGGGGACTTTGGGTGATTGTCGTTGTGGTGTTCGAAATCCTCGGTCCCATCCTGTACTTCACCCTTGGCAAGGGTGACGACTGATGGAAATTCTGAAGCTGGACCACATCCAAAAGAGTTTCGGGAAGCTTTCTGTCATCCAGGATTTGAGTCTTACGGTTTCCGAACATTCTCTTTTCGGCCTCATCGGGAAAAACGGGGCTGGCAAAACCACTGCCATGAAAATGGTCCTGGGCTTTTTGCAACCTTCCCGCGGCGAAATCCGGGTATGCGGGGAGAAAGTCACGTACGGAAAAACCCAAACGAATCGGTCTATCGGTTATCTGCCGGACGTGCCGGAGTTTTACGGCTACATGACACCGAAAGAATATTTGAAATTATGCGGCCGGATTGCCGGACAAAAGCCCGAGCAAATCCGCAAGCGAACGGAAGAGCTCTTAACCCTTGTGGGGCTTGCAAATGTCAACCGAAAAATCCACGGCTTTTCCAGGGGGATGAAACAGCGGCTTGGGATTGCCCAGGCTTTGCTGAGTGAACCCAAGCTTTTGATCTGCGACGAACCCACGTCGGCGCTCGACCCCATCGGGCGGAAAGAAATCCTGGACATTTTATCCCTTGCCGGGCAGCAGACCGCCATTGTTTTTTCCACCCACATTTTGTCCGATGTGGAACGGATCTGCAACCAGATCGGCATTCTGGATCAGGGGAGGCTCGTTTTGCAGGGGGATATATCCGACATTAAAAGCACCTACCGTCCGGATACTGTGCGGATCGAGCTCGCCGGCCCAAGCGGTGTTTCCGTCCTGGCAGAAAAGCTCCAAGATTTTCCGTTCGTTTCGGCGACGGAGGTGAAGGAAAATGCCGTGACCGTCCGTCTGGCAGGCGTTGAAAAACATGGCCACAAAATTCTGGAGCTGCTCGTCCGGGAACAGTCTCCCGTTCTGAAATACGAAGTGCAGGAGTCTTCTTTGGAAGACGTGTTTCTGGAGGTGGTGAAATGAACGGATGGATTGCCTTCACCAAAAAGGAATTTATGGAACAGCTCCGTAGCTATAAGGCTCTGACCCTGATTGCAGTACTGTTTCTCTTCGGCATGGCAAGCCCACTGCTCGCCAAAATGATGCCGGTTATTTTCTCGCAGATGCCCGTTCAGGGAATTTCTATCACCATCCCGAAACCGACCATTCTGGATGCCTGGGTCCAGTTTTTCAAGAATATGAGCCAGATGGGCATAATTGTCGTGCTGCTGGTTTTCAGCGGGACGCTTTCGCGGGAAGTGACAAAGGGCACCCTTGTCTTACCAATCTCCAAAGGGCTGTCCCGTAACGCAGTGATTCTGTCGAAATATTTTGCGTCCATAATTTCATGGACATTCAGCTATGCACTTGCCGGCGTCACCGCTTGCGGATACACATTTTACCTGTTTGGGCGATTCTCTGCGCCCCATCTGTTTTTTTCACTTTTCTGCCTGTGGCTGTTTGGGGCCTTTCTGCTGGCCGTCATTATGCTTGCCGGCACGGTCGTTTCCGGAAATTATGGAGGGCTGCTCCTGACTGCCGTGGTTCTGGCCGTTATGCTGGCTGTCAATGTATTCCCCCGGATAAATAAATGGAATCCGGTTACGTTAGCGTCGGATAACAGTTCGCTTCTTTTAAATGCAAAAACAGTCGGCGACCTTTCCGCAGCGGTCTGGACTACGTTTTCGCTGACCGTACTCTGCCTAATCCTGTCGCTGATTCTGTTTCGGAAAAAGAAATTGTAAAATTCCATCCGAATGTCGCAGGGATCTCATATTTTATCATTATCCCAGGCATAAAGCATCGAACCACCTCATACAACAGGACGGTTCGATGCTTTGCAATTCATTACATGCCCACCACAGATCAGGACATGCTGGGATCTCAGATCGCTCCGACGCCCATGTCCTTGATTCCAGAACCCGGCTCCACCCTCCAACCCACCGGCTCCCAGCCGATGACTATTACCGTATGCATGTACCTCCAGGGGTCAATGTGATAGGAGCTACGTTCAATTTTCGAAGCTAAACGAGTTCATTGTTCCACAGTTTTTTCAAGTGTAAAGGTGATTCCGCGAATGTCCGGCATGACGGCAAGCACAGCGCGTTCAAGGCTCTGTTTATAGCGGGACTCAGCCCAGTCTTTTTGAAAAAGGTTTTGGCAGTATAGACAAAGTTCACCCTCCAAATGCACCGGACGCAAAGGAGCTATCCAGGTTTCAAAGGAAGGCCGCGAAAGTTCTTTGCGCATAATTTCGAGCACGCGCCACCACTTAGGCACCGAAGACGCGTCTTCGCTGACTCTGGGCTCCCAAACATTTGTTAAGCCCTCATCAAGCTCATCCACGTGATTATTCATGCGGATCCGATCCCCTTTCCAGTTCTTTAAGGCTTCACGCACAGACCGGGCCATCTCTGCCGAAAACGGTGCGCCCGTTTTCCGGGCATACATCCATTGACCATAGTTCTGTGCCCCGTAGGGGTTAGCCGGAGTAAAAGCAGCAGCCCGAGCGGCCAACATCTCATTAAGCCCTTCGGGATTGAACCGTTGATACTGTTCTGCAAACGCGATGTATTTTCGGTCAAAACGTGACCTGGGAGCTGGGCGTTCTCCCTCGGGATAATACCCGAAGCAGAGCAACGCGACTGGGAAAACCCAAGCAGGAAGATTCAGCAGTTCCCGGTGTCTTTCATAGTTTTCCATGATATCTCCGATGTAACAGGAACCAATTCCTCGGCTTTCCGCCGCGATCACCGCGTTTTGGGCAGCAATGAGCGCATCGGAACAAGCCAACAGCAGATCCGCTTCATCCGGACCGCAGAATTCCAGACCACGCTCCAGGCAATAGGCGTTGACATTGGAATTCCTATAATAGTCAAACCACCGTTGATAATCCGCTAAAAAAGCAACGACCAAGGGAGCCTTGGCAATGAAGGGTTGGTGATCACAAGTTTCGCTTAACACTTGCTTCTTGATAGGATCGGTAATCAGAATCATGGAATAGAGCATCATATTCCCAGCGGTGGGTGCCCTCATGGCTCCCTCCACAATCCAGTCCACGTCTCCCTGATTCAGTGGACAATCGGCAAAACGCCGCAATGAAATACGCTCTCTGAGCAGATTTTCAATAGGTTGCACATTATTTTCCCTCATCCGAAATACCCCTTAAATCATCCAATCACGAACCCCTTGTTGAGCCCGGTACCGTTTGTCTTTCTCGCAGTTGCCGTAGGACACCCGTCATTTCGACCGGAACCGCACTCTGATAAGTGCTAGTAAATATTAACTTAACACGCGGCGGATTTCGTCCACCGAAATGCGCGCCTGCCCCAAAACCAATTCCATATCGTCCCAATCGTTGACACAGACCACCAAACCCTCTTTGCTTGCTGGCAACTCCAGACCAAGAAATCAGTTTATCCCTGTCGGGAATTATGTTGATAAAGGAAAGGACAGCCTCATTGCATTTGCATTTAGGGTTGGAGCAGTACTGGTTATCGACAAGGTACTTTCTATCCTTGTACTCAAAGATGAACGCTTGGCTATCCCTCTCACCATAAACCTGAGTATAACTAAAGCACAAACCATCCTCAACATTCACATCATCAAGCCAATCCATGACCTCATCGTTTCCATATTCTTTGGCTAGTTTTACGCGCGTCCTGAATGTTTCTTTTAATGATGCATCCAAACCTGCGACAAATTCCTTTAACAGTCCTTCGCAATCTACGTTGACGTTCTCGCACTGTAGTTCGCTTACTTTCCATGTTTCAGTATCCAGGCTGAGAGAAAAACGCTTCCCTAGGAAACTGCCACTTTCGTTGACTTCGTTAAATTCCAGACGTATTGTTACACAGTTACTATCAGGAACTGTACAGTACTTATCCACAATCGCAGCTTTGAGACCATCATTAAAGCGAACGACGAAAACCTTATCTTTGTTGTTCCTGTGTTGTGCAGACTCATCGTGCAGTTTAAGTTTCACTGTCAAATCCGTCAATCCTTCCTAACTTCTTGCCCTGGGATTTCTCTTCTGCTTAGCCAGCCCTCCTGTTTTCTGGCGACTGCTTTGTCTGCTTCGATCTCTTTCAGCTTGATCTGGACCGCATTCACCCGCCGCCCGGCATAATCCGCTTTGACATAGCGGTCGATCATCTGCATTTCCTAGGCAACCCGCTCCACCTGCTTGATGGAGCACTCGACGAGTTCCTGTTTATTTCTATCCGCTTCCTTCAGCTCAAAAGCGGCTTTTTCTTCGTATTGGGCGATGATTTCAACCCGCTCCCCCTCCGTGCGCAGGAGCTGAAAATCCTGCAGGTCCTTTTCCGACTCCGGCAGGCGGATGAGGCTTTTATTTACCTTCTGAAAGGCTTGCGCCAGGCGCTTGGCGTCTTCTTCCCCATTGAAAATGGCTTCTTCCACGGCAGGGATGAGAATCGTGTCCAAAAGTTGGCGCGAGGTTTTGGCCTGCACGAGCGCCATATTTTTGATGTCAAAGTCGTCGGGTAACGGCCCTCTGGCATAGTGTTGATAACAAAATACAACCCACCTGCTCAACACTCCAACAAAGCGGCTACGCAATACTATTTGGCCGATATTGGTAGGCTCCACAGCGTTCGCAAAGATCCGGGCCACTGGCGTCACTTAAGGGGTAGAGATAGCCGCAGGCCGGACAGACCTTGGCCGAACGGGTGAGAATCTCTTCATTACGGTCACCCACCGGCAAGATGACCCTATTGATCACATACCTTGCGCCCTCATGATAGATGATACTCTGCGGACCATATTCGGAAATTGCTAAGAAGCGAGGCCGGTTAAGAAATTCATCCCGTTCGGCTCCCCTGCGCCTGGCCGGAATATAAGCTGATATGGGCAACCTGGGAAAACTATATCCTGGTAAGAAGCCCTCACTGGCGAAATAACGATAACTGTAGAAATCGGATTGGCTAATATTATCCGATTCCGTCAAGAGGTCAAGCTGAGATTCAGCCTCACGGCGCAGGAGTTTAGCCTGGTCTTTATCGCCGGAGGGACGGGAAGCATCAGTAATGATTCGGTTTTGCACAGTGCACTGTTTAAGAGCGGCGCGGTAGAGTCCCCGCCAGCGCTCACAGGCATTCTGGAAAGCCAGAGGAATCTGATTGATGGTTTCCCGGATACGCTCCTCATCGAAATTTAGAATTCCATCCATTTCAGCATTAAGCTCCTTAACCAAGGCCAGGGAACGGGTTAAAGCTCTATGTCGGGCATTTTGATCCTGAAAATGGTCTTTAACGGAGGGCAACAATTCCAAGCTGGGTACATCTCCATCGACATCCAAGACGTCCTTCAGGGACTTGCCCAAGTCTAGCTTTGACTCTTCCAGCCACACCGCCTGAATATGGGATTTAATCAACTCATCATTACTCAGATCCAGACGTGGTGGTTTTACAGCTCCAGCCACCATAAGTTCAGGATGCTTAAAAAAGTACTGATCGTGTGGACTTCCTGCTGAGCAATACGAGAACACCAGGGCAGGTTGACCGCTTCGTCCGGCCCGACCACTCCGTTGGGCATAGTTAGCCGGGGTGGGCGGGATATTCCGCATGTTCACGAGATTGAGCTGCGCTATGTCGACGCCGAGTTCCATGGTCGGCGAACAATACAGCACTGGCAAACGCCCTTCGCGGAAGTCTTTTTCTCGTTCCAAGCGTAGGCTGTTTGGCACCTGAGCGGTATGCTCCCGCGCGATCACTCCACAAAAATCCTTGGCGAGTGAACGGTAATACTCCAGGAAAAAGGGATTGGTCCTTCCCCCGCCTTCCGGTACATTTGGCACCCGGATCGGATCGTGAAAAGCTCGCGTGCCGTCTCCCACACACCAGGTCATCGCAGCGGCGTTGAGTTGGTAGCCGGGAACCTCACCCTCTTTGCCTGGATCGACAATCTCAAGTAGCCCAGCGATAACTAAAGCATTGAGCAATTGCTCAATGATAATCGTCGTCTCAGATAAAGTAAGCCTTTGGCCGTATTCTGGGAAAGTACCCCTCCGACGTAAGTATTGGGCAAACCCACTGCGGTCCGATAAATAGACATGACCCTGAAAATCTTTGCTGCTACGCGAACGGGGATAGAGAATTGCCGCATGAACCATGCGCTCACCGTCATCAATAGCCCAAGGGCTGATGAGCTTCATGCTGCTCTGCTGCTGGATCCGTTCCTGAAACTCCCGATCGAGATAATCAACCTTAATCGCCAGTTCGCGTCGCATATAGTCGAGCAAGACCTTGGCCACCCTAAGCCTTGTCTGGGCTGAAGCGGTAACCAAAGCAGGGTGACCTTCCACAAGAATATCCCCTCGTTTGTAAAAAGGCCAAATATCATCATCGTTACTTCCGGCCATATCTTCTAAAGAATCATATTTGATCTCCAGAAGTCCGCATTGCTCCAGATTCGGCGAAGTGATGCGCCAGCCCCGCCTCAGATCATAGTATAGCCTATAGCCTAGAACATTGCGCAAAGACTGCTGGGTATCCTTCAAAGCCTGGAATCGTGCTTCCGGACTGCTGGCGTAGAGCTCCAGCGGCAGGTCCATCGCCCGAAAGGTCTCCAAGGTAAGGCGGTCGTGGGACAGACCTTCTGCCCCTGCGCTTGTGACAGCCTGATATAAGGCAGAGCGCAAAAGGCCGATTTCTACAAAATCGTTAAAATGTCCGGCTTGTAATGATGCATCCTGGCGATTATCCGTGAAGCTCAGAAGTTTCTGCGCTTTTACGGGCAAGGAACCTTCCCTGCGTAAATGACGCACAGAAGCCATACTGAGAATCGTCGTGGCCGTACTGCGCCCTTCGGAGCCAAGTGTTGTCAATTTACTAAAATCGGAAGTCTGCCTGGCCCCATAAGCAACTCCGCAATGAGGGCAGAAATGAAACGGGGTTCTGATGTAAAAGAACTCCAGACCCGAATCTTTATCTAAGACACTCTGTCCTAGGGAATTCACCCGGATGGGTTGAGGTAAATCCCCCTGACGATTACGGCGGACGCGATCGCTTCCCTTGAAATTCTCAATCCAGTCATCTGGTAAACTATCAACGATCATCCGTTCGTCCGTTGGCCAAGGGTTCTCTACGTTGCGATAGAGAAACCCCGACTCGAACTCCTTATCCTCATCACTGTAAACTTCGTTAAGTTCTCTTCTTGCGTAAACCTTTTCACCGGACTTCTTATCGCTAAATGCTTTGACGACATAGAACTCTTGGCCACATTCCCGGCAAAAAGCCAGGGGTAACAACACCCTGTTTCGGTCGTTTGGTACGAACTGCTGACCCTCCAGAGTGATATATCGTTCACTGTCAGTTTCGATCGAGGTGTACACAGTTTCTCCCCGGCTGATAAAGGCGTGGAGACGAAATGCAAACACTGGGAAGGGAGAACCTGTTTTTTTGCAGCGATAACCTGCTAACAAACATTCCTGAATAGCTTGAATGGCTTGATTCTCAGGGATACCCGTCAATCGACTCAGTTCCAGCGCGGCACCTTTTTCGCCGGCGATAGAACGAGGCTGGCTCCGGCGCAATCTGCCCGATGCTGCCTCAGTGGTCAAACCAAACGTGCTTTCAATCCAAATTGCCAGGGGATCGCGAATAAAACCTTCGTAATCCTCCGGGATCCTGTAGCCATTATCTGTTAATCTAGTGGTCACTTCAGCCAGAAATTCCGGCTCGTCAGCATCCCTAGCTGGGGTCGCCCTGCGCAGAGTTTCACCGATTACAGATTCCGGTTTGACCGGTGCCCCGAAGAGCAGAGAAGCAACGTTAGCCACTTCCACTTGTTGTTCATCAAAGGTTCCCTCGCCGGCTAGAGTAGCCGATGTACCGACGCACTGAAGCGTGTTTCCCCCACAATGATCACGCACGCGACGCACCAGCATCGCCACATCAGCACCTTGCCGCCCCCGGTAGGTGTGCAGTTCATCCAACACCAGAAAACGCATATTTTTCGCAGCCTCAATTAAGGGGCGATCCTTAACCCGGGTGAGAATCATCTCCATCATCACATAGTTCGTGATAAGAATGTCGGGTGGATGGGCAATAATCTGCTGTTTCCTTTCATCGCTTTCCTGACCCGTATATTTTTCAAAGGTAACCGGTTGTTGTCCTTCAGGATATCCCAAGCATAAAAATTTCTCCAGCTCACCATATTGGCTATTGACCAAAGCATTCATCGGATAGATGATAATAGCCTGAATGCCTTTGCCACTTCCCCGGCGAATGATATGATCGACAATCGGAATGATGTAGGCCAAACTCTTCCCAGAGCCCGTCCCAGTCGTGAGAACATAGTTCTCTTTTTTGTAGGCCGTCTCAATAGCTTCGGTTTGATGTTTATGCAGCAAACATGGTTATTCTACCCGCCTGAGACCCCTTATCCAACCGAAAGACCCGGGAACATTCCGGGTGCAGGATCCCCTGGCTCACCAGTTCTTCAATGGTCCCGCCCGGTTCAAAGGAAGGATTTAATTGAATCAGTGGCTCTGGCCAGAGATGGCCATTGTCCAAAGCCTGTTCCACATATTCACTGATGCGACTGTCTTTGATTTGGATGAAACTCCGAATATAATCGGAATAATCCTTAATCAAGTTCTGATATAACTCGAAGACCTTCATGACTCACCCTCCCCAAAACCTTGGCCTTGCTGGGCCTCGTATGGAAACCGCTGCTCAGAATAAAATCCTTCAGTTCCGCGCAAGGAACTGTGCCCACTACCCCAAATAAACACTTTCGTTATGCCACTGTAGGAAGTCTGGCGAAGGCCGTTCCACAAGTTTGTCAGGCACCCCAACCAATTCCTTACCGTGAAATGCGTAATATTCCCGACCATTTCCATAGTCTTCCTTTATCCTCTTGCTGACTAGCACATGAAGATCTTTATCAACCGTTATGTATCCACGATCAAATAGTGTGTGCAGATCCTTTCTTAATAGAAGTCCATTGTTGGTAGCGTGCGGGCCATCTAAGGAGTACGGTCGGATATGAGCTGCTTCAAGCACCGGAAGAGTCTTCTCTCCCGATACAGCGCAACGACGATGGTAAGCTTCCGTAACCAAAACTTTGAATGCTCCTTGTCCAATCCTCGGGTAGACAGTCTGAGCAACACCATAGCGGCATTGATTTTCAGCCCATTGATAGGTTGCACCAGCGCGAAAAGGTACAAGCTGGCCAATTCTTTCGGTAACTTTTTGGTATAGTCTCTGGCCGACAATCGTGTCTGTGTCGTACGATTTGCCCTGCACAATGTTAGGTTGCCAATCTTCCGGAATCGGAATCCAGTCACTCTGAGCAAAGAAAAAGGGAGAGGTTAGAATAATGCATCCTATAACAGGGTCTGGTTCAGTTTTGCGGTCACTTTTACGATACTTATGAATGGCACTGTAAAAGCTTTGATAATCGGCACGCCCATTCTTGTCGCCAAATGCCTCCCAGGCTAAAGAAACAGGCAGAAATGAGTGACGAACGAAGAACCCCCCACCGGCAATGTAGTTCAAAGGACTATGCAGCTTAAATAGAAACATATCATTAGACCCAAGGGCCTTAAATGTCTGTTTGCCTCCAGGTTGCCAAAAGTTTACTTCGTCAGGTTTAATATGAGCTAGGTAATTGTACCAGGTACTGTCTGTAACCCCGACATATAGTTTCATCTTTATCCTCTCCGTTACATTTTGCATTGGGTGCATGATGCACCTCCTGCCCAATACAAAGATCGAACTTCCTTCGACATCCAAATATTGTTCCTTTTCTCTCTCCGCAACAAAAATCCTTCTTTATCCAGCAAGTTTATCCCAGTTTTCCGAATATTTGAGCTGGGGCAAAGTCGTCCAAGCAACCTCTGCCTTCATTGCTATCATACCACCCCTCTCAGACATTCTTCTGCCAGCCTGGATGTTGTCGATTCGATACCTGCACTTGGAACACAAAAATGCCCCCTCGGTTTCATGGGCCGAAGGAGCGGCTTTTTATCCAATCGTAAGACTCCCACTTGTAGAAGTGGGAGTGGGTCCCCCGTACTCTACTTCGGTGGGGGTAGACTCCCCCACCGAAGTCTCGATGTTCAGCTTGAGCTGAACGAGTTCACTAGACGGGCTTAGACGCACTTAAATCTATAGTTTCATCTTCTGATATCAGGTCTAGGTTATCGTCCCATAGGTATTTTTTCGTTTCTTTAACAATGACTCCGCTCAGCGCCAAGAGTGCGATGAGGTTAGGAATCGCCATTAAGCCATTGGTAAGGTCCGCCAGATCCCAGACCAGGGAGAGCGAGAATACCGAGCCTGCAAAAACCGCTACCACCCAAGCCAGGCGATAGAATATGATTGACTTTTTCCCAAACAGGTATTCAAAGCTTTTCTCACCATAGTAGGACCACCCAAGGATGGTAGAGAAAACGAAGGTTAAGAGGCCTAGTGTTAAAACCAGCGGCCCAATCACCGGAATACTCCCGAACGCTGCATGGGTCAGTTTACCGCCGTTCAACCCCTGAGTCCAAACACCCGTGTTAACAATGGTGATACCGGTTATAGCGCAGATAATGACCGTATCCCAAAAGGTTCCTGTCGAAGATACCAAAGCCTGCTTGACGGGGTTTCTGGTTTGGGCTGCTGCCGCAACGATAGGCGCACTGCCAAGCCCGGATTCATTGGAAAAGAGGCCTCTGGATACCCCATAACGCATTGCCATCATGACTGTGGATCCGGCAAAACCTCCCGCAGCTGCCTGACCGGTAAACGCACTCGTAATAATGGTTGCAATGGTATTAGGAATGGACTGCCAGGTCAGGGCGAGAATGATGAGACATCCCAAAACATAGAAGGCTGCCATAAACGGCACCAGCAGATCATTGACTTTAGCTATTCTTTTAACCCCACCAAGAATAACAACTGCTGTCAAAGCAGCCATAACTAAGCCTGTAACATAGGTTGGAATGCTGAATTGTTCATGAACCAACGTCGAGATGGAGTTGGCCTGCACCATATTGCCAATACCAAAAGCCGCGATACTGGCAAATAAGGCAAATAATATTCCAAGCCATTTCATCTTAAGCCCGTATTCCAGTACATACATCGGGCCGCCAGCCATGGTACCGTCACTGGTCTTAATCCGATATTTAACAGCCAACAGAGCCTCCGCGTACTTGGTAGCAATCCCGAATACTCCTGTAAACCAGGTCCAGAGCACTGCACCAGGGCCACCAATGGCTATAGCCGTGGCAACGCCCACAATGTTGCCCGTACCAATCGTAGCTGCCAGTGCTGTAGCCAAAGCACTGAACTGGCTGACATCACCTTGCGCAAAATCATCTTTGGTTACGGAAATCTTGATTGCTTTTCCGATATACCGCTGGATAAATCTGAGCCGAATTGTAAGAAATAAGTGTGTGCCTAAAAGCAAAATTAATAAGGGCCAACCCCATAGCCAACTATCGAGTGTGGAAACTACCGCATGAAAAGAATCCATAATAATCCCCCTCG